>JALTMP010000238.1:2804-14396 GCA_027001645.1 Candidatus Heimdallarchaeota archaeon | reverse complement strand
GGATCATAGACTTTAACTAGGTTACGAACTTCTAATAATGGCATTTCTTTTCCTCCTTATCCTTTTCTTCTCGTTCCTGCTACTCCCAATCCCGGAACACTGTACTTTGCCTCGAAATACTGCATTGACCTTGATAGCGTCAAAGTTAGAGTCAAGTAGATAAGTCCTGTGAGGAACCAAATTTCCAAGGTTCGATAGTAAATCGAAACAGATTGCCTCGTCCAGTAGGTGAGTTCTTGAACCGCTACAACACTTGCAAGGCTACTGTTCAGAATCATGTTAATGAATTCTCCTGCGAGCGCTGGAGTTACAACCCGAAATGCTTGAGGAATAATAATGTATCGCATGGTCTGGGAATACGTTAATCCTAAGCTCCTCCCAGCTTCAGCTTGTCCCGTGGGAATGCTTTGGATTCCGGCTCTGAATATTTCTGCCTGGTAGGCTCCTGTATTCAATGCGAAAACTATGATAACATCCCATAGTGGATCCGGGTTTGTAATTGTGCCTGGTTTTGATGCGATGGTTACATTAAAACCCATTTGCCTCAGTGTTTCTCCCAGAACGTCGTAGATCGTAGGATACGCGAAACTCATGAAAAGAATCTGGACCAAGAGGGGCGTTCCTCGAAATACCTCAATGTATCCTGTGGCGGGATATCGGAGCAATGGGTTTTTGGAAATCTTCATGAGTGCGGCAGTTAGCCCAATGACCAATCCTATGGAGACTGAAGTTATAGAAATGAAAAGGGTGAGTTTGAATCCTTGAATCATGAAAGGAATAACTCGAGAATAGATTTCGTATGTCGTAGCCATAGGAAAGGGTCTTATGAATTGATATTAATACTTAATGACTTTTTTAGAAAAGATCGCATACACAAGATTGTGAAGACACAAACTCCTTATTCCATTCTCCAAGAATTACCCCCTCACATCTTCTGATGTCAGTTTTCCCATACCAACACCAACCCCTATCTGATTGTACAATACCTTATTTTCGAATCGTATTATGGACATGACGACTCCAAACTTGAGTAATACTTTTCAAACAAAAAAGTAATACTTTATCGATGCATATACCAGATGGTTGGTTATCATGGCCCATACTATTATTCGCATGGGCTGTAACAATAATGGCACTAGCGATTGCTGTCGGAAAAATAAAGAATCAAGAGGCTGATACACTTTCAAGCATTGGAGCTGTCGCGGCCGTGATATTTGTGGCTCAAATGTTTAATTTCCCGATCGCTGGTGGGACCAGTGGGCACATGCTTGGAGCGGCTTTTGCCACTCTTATATTGGGCGCTCCTGGTGCGATTATCGTAATGTTCAGCGTTCTTGCAGTTCAAGCATTCGTATTTGCCGATGGTGGGATTCTCGCGCTTGGTGCCAATGCAATGAATATGGGTGTTATTGGCGTACTCGTTGCAGGGGGCGTTCGCAAGACATTTGAAAAACTAACTCCAGCGGTCCAACTCAAAAGCAAGGAATCCCTCACATTGTATCTGACAATGGGCTTTCTCTCAGCCTTTCTTTCTGTTTTTGTAGCCTCATTTGTTGCAGGAATTGAGCTCGTGCTATCCGGAGCAACAACGTTTTCAGTTTCAATACCCCCCATTCTTGCCTATCACTTCATCATTGGAATCGGAGAAGGGATATTAACAGTATTTATTCTGGTCTTTTTACATGAGTCCGAGTTTCCTGTGGTAACTCTCGAGGAAAATCGTTCATTTTTAGACGCTGCAAAGTCCTCAAATAAGGCAGTGATCGGTCTTTCAATCGTTCTCTTATTCTTAAGTTTTCTTTCATTATTTGCTTCTTCAAATCCTGATGGGCTTGAAAAGGTAGGAATCATTGCTGGGCTAGAGGAGAAAGCAAAAGAACCGTTTAAGCTCGGTATTGCCAATGATTATCAATTCTTAGGATTGACTGGTGCAATGGGGACATTTTTCTCCGCTCTTTTGGGAATAATCATTTTACTTGGAATTTTCCTCCTACCCGCAATGTATTGGCAAGAAAGAAAGATGACAAGACAAAAAGCATGAAGCTCCTGAGATCGTTTCCAACGGTGTCAACGCCCGTTCCACCAACCATGTTCTCCATAGATTACAGTAAATTTAGCATAAGGAAAAAGGATTGAAATGAAAGACCATTCGCTCAACACTCCATGGAGTAACCACGAAAGGATAAGTCTTGGTATAGACGTTAAATCCAAACTTCTTTTGATGGTTATTCTATCTAGCACCATTCTCTTCATGATTACTTTCGAGCAATTGATCGCTTGTTATTTCTTGGCAATATTCTTGGGAATCATATATCAAACTAATTTCAGAAGCGTGTTAGCAAAATCTCTCATTTCCTTGCCTCTTGTCTTTTCTCTTTCCTTGCTTGCTCTAGTCTCACGAACACGGTCTACAACCTTGACTTTTGGTGACTTCTCCGTTGCTTATTCCCCAATGGAGCTAGCATTTTTCTATTTCCTGAGAAGCGAGCTTTTAGTCATTAACGCATTGGAAGTAATCGAATCTGAGGAATCCTTTTTTGATATAATCTATGGGCTTTCAGCACTTGGCTTACCCCGTTTCTTCGTAAACGTACTTCTCTTCATGTATCGAACCACCCTGGATTTGCAATTGGAAGCTCTCCGAATGATCGATTCGAGAAATGTTAGGAGTCATGGCCAGAAACTTGGCACATCTCTTTTTTCATATCGCGTCATTGGTTATATGGTTGGTGCAGTATTCCTTAGAAGCCTACAGCATTCAAGGCAAAGGAAGGATGCCCTTATATCAAGGGGCTATACTGGCCAATTTCACGTGAGAAATATTCGCTTCACTGCACGAGGAGCTACTATTCTTTGGCTCTTTACCATATTAAGTCTGCTTGTTCTAATGAGCGCGAGTATTCACATGTTGAGTATTGGAAGGTGAAACGAGTTGGACGTTCAAGAATCCAGCAATCTATCTACTTTGGAAGATGTTCCCCTTCTAACTGCTGTTGATCTCAGTTATTCATATGACGGAAGTCGTCTTGTGCTCACAAATGTTTCTTTGGAAGTTAGACGAAGGGAAGTTCTGGCTATTGCCGGACCCAATGGATCAGGCAAGACAACTCTTGTCAAGCATTTGAATGGATTAATAAAACCAACGACGGGGAAAATCTATTACTTGGAAAAGGAAATCAGAAATCCAAAAGATCTCATGAAAAGGGTTGGCTTAGTATTTCAAAATCCTGACGATCAAGTATTTTTCCCAATAGTGGAAGAAGATGTCGCTTTTGGTCCGAAAAACATGGGCCTGTCTCCGAGTGAAATTCAGGAACGAGTCGCCTACGCACTCAATTCAATGCAAATACTGCCTTTGAGAAATCGTTCCTATTATACACTGTCTTTTGGGGAGAGAAAAAAAGTTGCGATTGCAGGAGTGCTGGCAATGAAGCCCGAAATCATTATTTTGGATGAACCCACGATCGGTCTTGATCCTTGGAGCAAGAAATCATTCATTGATTTAATTAACCGGCTGAGGGAAGATACTACAATAATTCTTGTAGCCCATGATCTCGACTTGCTCAAAATATCTGACCGGATATTATTTCTTAAAGAAGGACGAATCTTAGGAGAATACCACGATTTTGAAATATTTAGGCAACAAGCAATAGGAGAAAAATAAAACGCTGGCTTGTTAAATCTTGGGCCGCATTCGTAAGGATAGAAACAAATATCTTAATGTCCCGGCAATCTCATGAGTCTTTCTGATTCTTCTACATACTCTGAGAAGATGCAAGACACTTCGAATTTTGTCTCTTTATTTCGATCCGGTACCATTCTCTTAATTATTCAAAACCTATTGTTGCCTCCGGGAATAATAATTCTAACTCCTTCCACTGAAGGCCTTTTAGCTTTTTATAATGGGCTTATCCCTTTGTCTCTTGATATTGTTGGCTACAGCCTCCTTTTCTTTGCAATCAGAAAATGGAAATCATTCATGCCCCGTGATCAGATGTTATCAGAATATCGCTCTCTTAACCTAATGGAACGAGGAGCTCTTATTTTCGTAATTGTGTCTCTTTTGTGGAGAATCCCCTATTTCCTTTTCTTTCCCACATCTCAAGTAGCGAATTGTTTGACTCCTACTCTTTTTGACGAACCTGATAATTGCCAGTCATTTGTTTTTTACGGCATATACATCCTCTTTATGGTAGCCATATCTAATTTCATGGGATTGTTCGTGTTTTGGATAGGCGTTCTCAAATCTCTGAAAAAAGGCATCATGACAAAACTGTTCATCATTGTTTACGTCCTATTAAATGGTATTCTACTAGCTCTCGTCATAATTGAAGTTTTAGACGAGAGTCATCCGCATTCACTCGTAATTAAAACTCTGACCTCTGTACTCATCATTGTCCCCCTAACTAATATCACCATCACGGGTCCTATCGGTTTCAAAGCAATGGACTACGTAGCTCACGATGTTTCCTTTTCAGAATTTAACCTGTGAAACCTACACGTGGGATTTCCGAAAACGAGAACAAGAACAAGTATGAGGAAGGGATTCGTTGTATGCATATATTTACTATTCTTTAGTCCTCGCTACTGCTTCAAGTGATTTCTCAATCATTGGCTCTTAACTAGTTTTGACTTCTAATGCACTCAATACGAAGCTCTTAAGGTCTTCTTTGAGTTTCTTTAGTGATGCTTCTTGCAAATACATCATGTGTCCTGCCTGATAATATGCCATTCTGATGTTGGATCTCAAACTGGGATCTAGCCCCATGTGAGAAATTGTATATTCCGTTGCGAAAAAAGGAGTTGCAAGATCAAAAAATCCATTGGCTACAAATACCTTGAGATAGGTATTCTTAGACATGGCTTCGCGAAGAGTATCGGCAACATCGACAAATTTGTTTTTGAACTCACCGTAGTCCCACTTCTGGTACAGGGGCTTTAGGATCTCATAAGGCAAGTCACTTTCAAATTTTAATTCTCGTCGAACGTAGTCGTACATTGTAGCAGTATATGGTCCTTGAATTGCAGCATAGGACGGGTCATAATCAACATTTTCACCGGTGGCATCCCTATCGATTCCAACAAATCTGCTATCAAGCCTACCAACAGTTCGCTTTTGATCTCGAAGAAGTTCCTTTACAAATTTGTGAATGTTGATTCTCAGATTTGCGTATTCAATGTATTCTTCAGATAACCCTGTGTATCTCGCGAGTTTCGCTTTGATTTCTTTTCTCTTTTCTTGAGGGAGATTATCTCCAAGCATAAGGGCGTGGGAATATTCTTGGATTGCGAATTGTCTCACTTCTTCGAGCGTCTTTTCAAGATCTCCTAATAACTCTTCGGGAAGTCTTTTGTGATACCACGCCGTAGCAGTGTAGGTTGGCAAGAAAAGGATGTAGGGCAAATCATTTCCTGGGGTGAAATATGCTGTCTGAAAATTCAGAATCGCAGATACTAGCATTATTCCATTAAAATACATACCATGAGTGTCCTGCAAATAACCAGAGAGCCCGGCTGCCCGAGTTGTTCCGTAACTCTCTCCAATTAGGAATTTAGGGGAAAGCCATCTTTCATACCGAGTTGTGTATAGCCGAATAAACTCACCGACACTTTCAATGTCTTTTTTGAAATTATGATATTTGTCTGGCTTTTCTCCCTCTATTGTCCTACTATAGCCTGTACTTATTGGGTCAATAAAAACAAGATCTGATACATCCAGCAATGAATAATCATTATTCACAAGCTTGTACGGGGGAGGAACTGGCCTTGCTTCCTCGACTTCTGCAATTACTCTCCTTGGACCAAGAACTCCCAAATGAAGCCAGACAGACGATGATCCAGGACCACCGTTAAATGAAAAGGTAATTGGGCGTTCTTCTGGAGCAAACCCCTCGCGCCTATAAGACACGAAAAACATTGTTGCCTTCTGTTCCAATCCTTTCTCTTCATCCTCTTCAAGCAAGACCATCGTTCCTGCGTCTGCTATGTAGTTAATGGTTTCTCCATCAATCTCTATCGAGTGCTTTGTCGTAACAATTTTATCTTTGACTTCTGACTTCTTTTTATCTCGTTCTTCTTTTTTCTTAACTTCCTTCTCTGTCTCTTCGGTAGGTTTTCCCATTAAACAAGGATCTTCAAAACGTTGTTATAAGTCATTACCCTCATTCTACCTAATTGGAACCTTTTAACTATTTTATAGACGCCAGTATGCTTTTCCCCGTAAAATTTTTGTTGCAGAACAAATCTCTATTAATCATTATGTCTACGGTGGATGCTGGAAACTTTGTTCCCAAATATGACGTTGGTTTTACAGCTCTTTGGAAACTCAAATATTTGGACGAAAAAGAAATCCGTTTAATCACTTTGTTCGAGAATCTTATCAAACAAGGTGGCACGATCTACTTTTCTCAGACAACTGGGAATATGGGACATTTTCGCAGTATTGCCGAGAAATATGGCCTTAGCAGCTCCTATTTTGACTATTTTCAAAAGGTCGACCTGGTAAAAGATGGTGATTTGATGGAGGATTTTCTAAACCGGGTTTTGAACTCTATTCACGATGATTACGGAAAGATTGCTACCATTAGAATGACGTTTCTCGACTTTCTCGATTGGTATAATATAAGCCTCAAGATTGGGCTGAAAAATATTGAAGAGAACATATCAAGCAGACTCCCTATTGGAAAATCTCTCGAAGAAATAGATCCCCAGGAACTAGATCGGGAAACAATCTATCTTTTGAAAGAATATAAGACAATTGTCGAAAGTGTTATTCAAGTCAATGATAATGAACAAGCTAAATTCGAAGAAACAAATAGAGGCGGTTTAGTTTCCTTATATTTTTACGCGGTTAAAGGTGTCCTAATAATCGCAGTCGAATTTGATCCACGTGCTACATTCTCAATTGTAACAAGCATTCTTGGAACGTTTGGGAAGTCTCTTGATGATCTCGGAGAAATCTCTCTCTCGAAAATGATCTCGACAATTGAAGCTTTGTTTTCTACGTTTTTGGACATTATTTTCTCTTCTATACTCGTAGAGTCTTGGGGGTATGATTTTGATGCTTTTTCCAAGTGGTTGGGGAGAAGGGAGGTAAACAATTCCTGCTTAATCACCCGAATGAGGATAAAAAACCCTAGCGATTTTCAAGCTTTCTGCAAAAATGAAGGGGGGATTCTAGAAAGTGAAGATTTAAAAGGACTATTTTATAGCGCAAGCTTGCCAAGTCAAGAAAAACTTTCTATTTCGTTGTGGAGAAAGCAAATTCTCTGGGTTAGTCCAGAAGCGAGTAACGTCCGAATTAATCGGCACCTACTCATTCTTGATCCTTCCTTTGAACCATATTATGCTACCAAAGGCTCGCGTTATGATGAAGAAATATACTACCCACTGGGTATTAGAGAAGAACTTGGAGGGGAGCTTTTCTTTGAAACAGACGCGAAATGGAGTACTCTTTTGAGCTCAATTGTTACTTGGATCGTCTACAGCCAGGAATATCTTCTCATAGGAACCACGAAATTCAATTCCCTTCTTGAAGAAATAAAAAACGAGAATCGAGTCTTGACCGGATATCTAGACGATCTGAGAATGGCAATAATTCAGGCAGAACAAGGGAATTCTCTTCTTATGGAACAAATTGGAGAAATGATCCCTGAAATGCAGGAATCAAAAATTCGGCTAAGTGGACTAAAAGAAAAATACCTTCCCTCTGAAAATGTCATTTCTTTGGAACTCTTTCCCTCACGAACTTTCCTAAGACCTGTTCCTTCCTTTCCAGACCATTGGAAGACACTCATTGAGTGGCGTAATTCTGAGATAGGTGACGTAGTGGATGCTCTGGATCAATTGCAAGAGGTCAGTTCATCACTTATCAGTGAAATCGATCGCCAATTGCAGGTCCTACATGAGAAAAAATCTATTCTAGATGAGAAACGGCAACAAGAAATTGCCTATTTGCAAAGAACAGTTAGCATAGCCGTGTTCATTTTTACCTACTTGCAACTCATAACCGTGCTTAACAATCTCTTCCTTACAGATCAAGTAGCAACATTCCTTTTAGGCTTGGGCGTTGCTGTAATGGTATTAATCATCTTCTGGTATATTGCAATGTGGGTAAAGGCTAAGTTCTTTTCAACACCTGAATCGAATGTTGAAACCGAAACTATTGAACTACTAAAACTCATGCGCGAGCTACCTGGACCTCGTTTCTTTAGTGAAAACGAAGAAAGCTACTTTAAACTTAGAATGGAAATCATTGAACAAGTAACGTCAGTATTTTCAAAAATCTACATTGGTTTAATCGTTTTGCCCTATACTTTGAAAAAAATGGTAATTAGCGATTATCTGGGAACAAAACAACAACAAAGACGGGATCTGCTTAGGAAGGAATATCTTTATACCATTCGTGCTCTGAGGGCATTGATTAACCCATCCCTTACCAAGGGAATAGATTTTACCTTCTTTCCTGCTTTTCTTTTTGGGAGTTTGAGTGCAGAAACCTTTCTTAGGCGAGAGGATCGAGCTATCTTGTCCAATGAGCTTGGTCTTCCTAAACTTATCGATTCAGCATCTGTGAATCTAATCTCACATGATAGTTACAAATGGTTGGAAAACCAATATGGTAGAGAAGTCGTTCGTGGATTTCATGATATGATTCAAAGTGTCCTGCGTGAGGTCATGGTTGGAAAAAAGTCTGAAAGGAATGTGAGGGAAGCCCTAAGGGCGTTTTTCCAAAGCAAGGAGTTGATTCTGATTAGCAATAATCAATTTAGGACGTTCTGAGTACCATTTTTCATACCATCTTTTCCCTATCACCGACTCATCCTTTCAATGTTTTTCCTTAAATCGATATCTCGTGAGCATTAGATTCTCGGGAATATACTATGATTTTTCTCTGATCAATTCGTTCTAACATTTCATTGTCAATCGTGATGGTGTATCTGAAAGGATGTAAAACTTGAACAACCATTCCTGGTTTGTTTTTACCAACCAACCATAGATGGAGTACCCCCCCTCTTATTTCCTTCTCAACAACTTCTAATTCCCAGCTCGGGTTCGGCCAGTTCCCTGTAATTTCAATAGTTATTCCCGTATTACTATCATCGACAATTTTGGTACTTTCAACATAAGGGCTTTGGCCCAATAACGCGCCCATAGCCAATCTTTTGTGTGCGCATTATTAAGTATAGAGGAACGCAAACAATTTCGTCCATGTCTCTTGGACCACCCATGGTCCAGTTATCTTAATCCACAAATTTATCTAGCTCTATGGAAGATGTGTACACATTACATGTCCGAAAAAGAATCTATCTCAGAAGAAGTAGCAACTTTGGGTGGCGGGTGCTTTTGGTGCCTTGATGCGATCTATTCTCAGGTTAAAGGAGTGAATCAAGTCATAGTAGGCTTTGCTGGAGGAAATGCTGCAAACCCTACCTATAAACAAGTTAGCTATGGAAACACGGGTCATGCTGAAGTTGTTCAAATCTCCTTTAACCCCTCCGTAATCACATACAAAGAAATTCTCGAAATTTTCTTCGAAATCCATGATCCAACCACTCCGAACCGACAAGGAAACGACATAGGTCCTCAATATCGTTCTATTATTCTATACCATTCCTTGGAGCAAAAGAAAATCGCAGAAACTATGATCAAAGAGCTCAATGCCTCTGGAAGGTGGGAAAAACCCATTGTTACAGAGCTTAAGCAATATGACCAGTTCTATGTCGCAGAGGATTACCATCAAAAATATTTCCAAAAAAATCCAAACCAAGGCTATTGCAAGCTTGTGATTTCCCCAAAAGTTGAGAAATTCAAGAAGCAATTCTCTTTTCTGCTTCAATAATTGTGTAAAATCCTTGGGACAACGAAGCCCAATTCTTAATTACTATTTGGCTAGAAAATTCTTACTTTATCCGGATTTTTTCCTCTCTCTTACTTGTTATGGTTTCACGCAAATAAATCAGCTAAACTTTATCTATCATGTTTCCCAATGATAACAAAATGCTCAACCTAAGGGCAATTGGTGATAAAAATGATGGAAGATGTGCTAATAAAGAAAAAATCCCAACTCATGGACATCCTTAAGACACTTCAGCTTAACATGAGTCGGTGGAAAGACAGTCCTGAAGCAAAAGAGGACCCCCTTTTCTTTTACTACTGGCTTAGTGAAAAGACAAAATACGGGGTCGACGAGGTCAAATTATTCATGACGATTCTCATGAATAATGAACTAATCTCTTGGTGTGAAGACAATCATCCTTGTCTTACAGAGAAAGGCCTAGAATTCCTAAAAGAAGGATTCAAGATGCCTGTTTGCCCCGCCTGTAGTTGTGAAGATACTTTTGCATGGAGACAAATCGAAATCGAAGTAACTGGTTCAACACAGGGAAAAAGTATTGATATTGCTAGATTAGAGGGCGGAAATCATGGAATAATCTATTGTTACGAGTGCGGCCACATTCTTGGTACCACTTGAAAAACAACATTACCTTGACAATTCCCTTGCCCGAAACTATAAGATTTTCCAGCGTCTTCTTCTTAAGGGATCAAATAGTTCCCTCACTAGCCATAAGAATGATGAAGAACGCTCCTGCGACGAGAGTCATCCAAAACATGGTTATCCCAAACTGAAATTTCCTCCACAAATCTTCCCCCGCCCCCGGAGAATCGATATTGCTTAGGAAAGCCGAATTCAAGACGTCGAAATTACTCATCGCTTCAATTTGTCGAATGCGATCTTTCCAATAAGACGAAGAAAGAATTTGGTCCTCTACTAAGGGGCTAAATAGATACTTAATTGTTAGTATCCCTATTATTCCAAAGAATAATGGCCCCATAACAGATATGCCTGTTGCTGCATTTTCCAACATGATGAAAACAAGGTCTGCAATTATCAAAAAAATGCTAAAAGTCGCAAGAACACCATTGACAAATATAGCCATTTGGAAAGTTTTCCAAAAATAATCTTGGGTTTTTTCCCATTCCTTTCTCGCGACGTTGTGTTCCAGATGCACCATAGATGCGTTGTTTGTAATTTTTGCCACGATCTTTTCTTGAGGCTGGGTGTCAAAAACCTATATGAATCGAGTTGCGCGTAGCCCCTCCTAAACGCAAATCGTCTCTGTGTCTGTCAGGCTTGATCAGTAGCAAGATCTTGCTCTGATTTGCGTTTCTGGACGAAATCAACTAGTTTTAAACTAATGGGGTAGGCTATTGCTACATATGCTGCCCCCCAAAGCAAGTCGATTAAATAATGGTGGTTGAGCCACATGGTCGAAAACCACATCGCCACTGGGAAAAGTACCATCCATGCAGCTTTCTTTCCCCACCGTCTAATAGCGAAGATTGCCGCAATCACAGAATACGCACCATGGAGACTGGGTACTGCGGCATATGGGTTAGCATTTAGGTTCTCAAATGCACTGGCTAAGATTTTCAACCCGGCAATCGAGCTGAGATCTTTTAGTCCAGCGGCGTTCACGATAACTTGTCCTGTTTCAGGGGGGGTGAAACGTAACCCATTGCCATCATTCCAAACATACCACGGCGGCGCTGCTGGTAAAAGAATGAATGTGAGAAATCCCATATAGGAAG
>JALTMP010000238.1:0-2794 GCA_027001645.1 Candidatus Heimdallarchaeota archaeon | reverse complement strand
CTGCAATGATAAGTGGAACTGGGACGTGGTTGGCATATATAATTCCAGTAATAATGTTGAGGATCTGGACATGGAGCTCTCCAGCATGAGCCATTTTGTATTCCTGGAAAATGAAAGGAATTACTCGTCCACCAGTAAACCATCCTGTAACTGCTAATTCCCAGTCGTATATGTCTTTGACATGGACTCGGGGACCAACGTTTTCTGCAAATCCTCGCATTAAATCGTAGGTGGACAAGAGTAGAATGAATGCCCCCCAGTCTTTGAGCACTTTCCGAGAATTCTCGAACAGAGTTGTTGCAGCAATTAGCAGAATGATGAAAACTGTTCTTTGGGACTTACCCGTCAATAGGGCTACGGTGATCATGTAAGTTGCCATAGCTACAAGGACCGCAATTTTTAATTGAGTCTTCTGCCGGTTCGATATCCCATTTATTTTATTAGAGAGAAATTTGAAATGAAGAGTTTCTTTTTCAATTTCGCCTTTTTGGCTCTCCTCTAATGTTATGGCTTCGGTTTCAGAAGTTATTCCTAGCTTTTCATCATTCTTCTCCATTAATAGTCTCTCCTAACCAAACTTCGCTGAGGGAGTTTCTATATTGAGCCGTACTTGGAAATATTAAGATGTTTTGAAATTGTTCCGTGAGAAATTCGGCTAAAAAAAGTTGTCTCCTTGACCTTCTAAATCGCAGGTCTGAGGTATTTCTTGCATTTATTATGTTTAGTCATATTCTTCCTTAAGAAGGAACTGGATGAAGTTGGTTCCTTTAACTGACAGGAACAATTTCTAGCTCCATAGTCGCGTCCCATTTCCATTTGTTTTCTTCAACATCCCAAAGCGAAAAGAGAGGCAATTGTGCATGGGTTCGTCTTACTGTTCTACTTACAATGAAATCATCCAATTCATGCTGGTGCTTCCTTAGAAATGATGAGTACACGAAGGGCAAGGAGGTTGCCTTTGGAATATTAATCTCAATCAAGAGTTGCCGGTTGCGTGGGTATTCATAATCATAGGTACTTAGAAGAGAATATTGTGGGAGGTAGTTGAGTGATGACTTAATCAAGAATTCCAACTCTTCTGAAGGTCTGTCAATAAATACTGTTAGTAACTGAGTGGAAAACAACCTCGTGAATGGTCTCCATCTAAAAACTTGTTGCTTCTCTAATTGCTTAACAATTTTCATGACTCTTTTATATGAAAGTTTGAGACCACTTTGTTCATAGAGGTTAACAACGGAATACGGGCTTACCTTCAATTTCTTGGATAAACCAACTGATTTCCATAATCCATGTATCACCAGAAGTTTTTCATAATCTAATGGAATGGTTCTCTCTCCTCGCTCTTTCGTAAAATCAACCCAGTCATGCCAATACTCAAAAGTTCGGGGTAATAGCAGATACTGATCAGAAATAAATTCTAGCGGAGTATGAGAAAAAATCGACTCAATGTTTCGTTCATTCACTTCCCAGCTGTGCGCGATTCGACTTATGTAACGGGCATTCAGCCCGTCCGTTGTGTGCTGATAGCAATAAACTTGAAAAGTATCAACGTAAGGGTTATTCTTCAAATCTCTTATAAAATCCTTGACATGCTCTCTTGGAGGTATGATCCCAATTTGTATTAATTTTTTTGACTTGTCCTCGAAGAGTACATTGGTGTATCGTATATATGGGTGTACTATGGTGGGGTTCATGGGAGATAGCGGTTTTGTTATCCATAGTTTTATCATCATGGGGAACAAGCCCAGTCTATAGTAATCAAAACCTGGAACAATTCGAAACCTTAATTTTGACTTTAGAGCCCTGACGTGATTAATGAATGTGGGCATTGATATTTCCTTTTTCCCAGCTAACAGCCTTGACGCATTGAATAATTGATGGACTTCCTTTTCTGATAATTCGGGATGTCTTGAAATAAAATCGCAAACTTGCTGTTGCTCTGTTGTTAGACCAACTTGTTCGCTGATAGAACACTCTCCTAGAATCTCAAGAATTACATCAACTGATATTTGTTTGCCAATTTTCGTGTGCCAATCAATGATAAATGTTAGTTGCTTTAACAAAGCATCTCTATTTGTATTGTAGGCAAGAACCAGTAGAGCCAATATTGATTCATAACCACTCTCCGGGGTCTCAAACTCAAGCTTAAAGTATTGCTCTGCATTCTGAAGCGATATTGTCTTTGGGTAATCCAATTTTCGGAACAGATCCCTTATTAAGTTCAGGAATGATTTCGCCGAGAGAGAGAATTCAACCCGTTCTACCGCCTCCTCAAATTCTTTTATTACATTGGTTCTTTTATTCATCATTAATCTCCAAAATTCTTGGATAGTTCTATCAGCGTAGATACTCTGACCAAAATATTTATTTTTTATGCCGATGGAATGCACATTTTTTTCCTTTAAAATCGCTAAATCCATATTAATTTTTCTCTCGATATGCTATCAAAGGTTCTTATGCCCATTTTTGCCCATAAGAACGCACGCCACTGGTTAAGTGGATGCTATGCCTTTATGCAAACTCCCTAGAAGTGAGATAATCAATTATCATGGGTGATGTTAAGTGAGATCAAAATCAAGGATCGGATTATCAATTGTAGTTGCAATTGGAATGATATTTTCGGTAACATTAGCGCTTGCTAATGGTCATGGAACCTCTAGAATTGTGTCGGAAGAATATCTCCCAATCAACGTCGGAACTTTTGAGCCTGAGCCAAGCACTGGGAGCTGGGACAGCATTAGCGTTGGAACTTTTGAGCCCGAGCCAAGCACTGGGAGCTGGGACAGCATTAGCG
>JALTMP010000237.1 GCA_027001645.1 Candidatus Heimdallarchaeota archaeon | reverse complement strand
TCTTAAAACATTCATTCAACGTTGTGGATGAATTAAGGAATGAAATCATCGGAGAAGTATTCGAAGAAACCGAGTAACTCGGATGAGGATTGTTCTTCCGAGCTAAGACGCAAGAGAGGAGAATGGCAGTTCTTCTTTTCGAGCTAAGCGGATTTTTTCGTAATTCTTCTCTGCAGATTGGAGATAGGTCGCAAGCTCCTCTTCAAAGAAGAACTGTCTACCACGAATCGGGACCAAGTCATCCAACCAGATCGCCCTTTCATCATATTTTGCAAAGAATAGTCGACCAACCCAGTCAGGGTTCCTTCCTTGAATGAACCGCAAAGCAATGGCTTTTTCTCCGTTTAGATCAACTATTCCCGTAACTTCGACTTTTCCTGGAGTTGCAGACATGGATGGTCCCCGAACGGTTCTTGCTACTCCACTAACTTGATTGTAGGCTTGTCTAAAAATCTCAACTGCTTTGACCAATGGCACGCTAAAGTAATGCTGGGCACCCGTGTCTCTAGCAATAAACATGTAGTAAGGAATCATGCCTAGCCTAACTTGTTCTTTCCAAAGGGTAGCCCACACAGAAGATGAAGCGTTGATGTGATTCAACAATGGAGATTGCGTTCTAATCATCGCACCCGTCTTTCTGATGTTTTCAACGGCATCTCGGAGAACCCTTGTTCTTAATTCTTGAAAGTGATTGAAGTGAGCCATGAATGCAAGATGATACCCGCTATCCACAACGCTCTCAAAAATGCTCAAAACTTCATCGGCGTCCTCATCCTCAGTGTACCGATATGGCCAATAGCTCAACGTTTTAGATCCGATTCTAATCGTTTTGAGATTTGGCAAATCTGCTTCAATCAGCGGTGTGATGTAGTAATCTAGGAGTTTTGCCTTCATTACCATAGGATCTCCGCCAGTGAACAGAACGTCTGTAACTTGGGGGTTTGCTTCTAAATATTTCACGAGCAAGTCAATTTCTTTCATGCCAAAACGTTGGTCTTTCATTGTGAATTGTGCCCATCGAAAACAAAAGGAACAATACGCATGACAGGTCTGACCCTGCATGGGGAAGAACAGAACTGTTTCCTGATACTTGTGCTGAATACCAGGGAGCTTGGTTCCTTCTATTGAAGGAACATTGTACTTCTTTTGCCCTGCTGGATGCGGGTTCAACTCGTGGCGAATCCGCTGAGCCGTTTCGTGAATGAATTTCTTATCTTCTGTCTCTAACGCCTCCTTCATCAAGTCATAATGCTGAGGAAGCAACATCTCTCTTTGCGGAAAATTCAAAATGTATATTGGATCATGGGGAACTTTTTCCCAATCTATTAAGTGCTTCACAACGTACACATTTGTTTTGAAGGGCAACACATGCCCCACAACGTTAATTGCTTCTAGTTGCTCTTCACTGAGCTTGGCGATGTTGGATAATTCGTGGATATTTCTCAAAGTAATTGCTTGATACTTCTCCATATCCATATCACTGACACCTCAAAGGAACTCGGACAAAGAACCGGAATGACAAAAGCGGACAACTCCTTGGTTAAGGGAGTTAGGGTTCCAGAAAGGCGTTGAAAGATACTGTCATTCCAGTATTATACCAATTGTCCACTTCAATAACATTATGTCAAAAAATAATATAAAATTTTTGACCATGACTCAACAAGCAGACTATCCATTACAAGAAACAGCCCTTCCTCTTGCAAACAACTAATGTTCACAAAACATTGAAAAAATACATAATTTTCCCCCAGGTAAACCTTCCTCGATGACTGGGCAATCCTTGTCCAAGGCACGTATCTGGCTTCTTGCTATTAGACCAAAGACCCTCCCGGCTTCTTTATCTCCCGTAATCGTAGGGATTGCGTTTGCAAAGAGCTATGGTAAACTTAATCTGTTAGTTTCAATCGCAGCCCTCGTAGGTGCTCTCTTATTGCAAATTCTTTCAAACCTGGCAAACGACTATTTTGACTTCCTAAAGGGCTATGATTCAGAGAAAAGAGTGGGACCCACTAGGGTAGCGGCATCCGGTTTGCTATCCCTGGATGAACTTCGCCAGGGAATCATTGCCACTGTATTAGGAATAATTCTTGTTGGGCTCTATTTAGTTTACTCTTCTCGAAATATTAGCTATGTTGGCTATAGCGGTTCACTGATAGTCCTAGCAATCGGCATTTTCTCCCTTCTGTGTGCAATCCTGTATAGTGGAGGACCCTTTCCACTAAGCGCAATTGGGTTAGGGGATGCCTTTGTTCTGCTATTTTTTGGCTTAATAGCAGTAAACGGGACTTTTTTCGTCAACACGGGCTATTTCTCATTCCCAGTAATAGTCGCTTCACTGGCCCCTGGGCTACTCATAACTGCAATTCTCGTCGTAAATAATTACCGAGACTATGAATCAGACCTAATTGTTGGTAAGAAAACATTGGTTGTTTTCTTTGGAAAGAGGTTCGGCCAATGGGAATACAATTTATCCATAGTATCGGCCTACCTCATCTTGCTCTTGCTTTTTTTAAGATATCCACGATACGACTTCACTCTTCTGATACCTTTTGTTACTTTCCCATTCGCTTATCGGCTGATACATAGAATGGGTACTACAGCCAAAGGCTCCGATTATAATATTCTCCTGGCACAAACAGCCAAGCTTTCTCTCCTCTTCAGCATTACCCTTTCTATAGGAATCATTATCTGACCATGATGCGTTGTTGTTTCCCTTATTGTTTTGGCTACAGACATCCCTGACATCGCAGACCAAAGTACATCCAACCTATCGCTATTCTCACAAACACTAATTACAGATCAATAAAATAATGATTCAAGTAATGATTTAGGATTACTGCATCTTTGGGAGAACCTTATTGTCTTACTGGTGAAAAAATGAAGCCAATCGTTTCGAAGAAGAAAGGAAACGAAAACGTGTTTAAATCAAGTATTGGGCTGCTAAGTGGCGTGATTGGGGGAAATATTTTAACCATTCCCCTAATAATTGACTTCGTATTTGGATGGGAAAGCCGCACATACTTTTTTCAATCCCATGCCTTTGCTGTTGTTGTGACTTCATTTCTTATCTTGGGTATTCTATGGGGGATTGGAAGCTACTACGGCGGAAATATAATGGACTACGCTTTTTTTGTATCGTCTATTTTCTTCTTTTTTTATCTCTTGTTCATTTCTCCTGTCATCATTTTCTTTAACCTGAATTTAGAAAATTACCAGTTACTAAGAACATCGTATTTGCAGTGGGCAATGCTTTCCTCATTTTCTTGGATCGTTTTTATCTTGGCTTCAGCATGGAAACTTCCGCGATACCAGAATATCCCTTTTTCGCCAAGTCTGAGTTCAATATTCTGGCTTCTTTATTCTTCGCTCGTGGCTTATTCACTCTCCTTCATCTCTCTTGCCGATTTTTTCATTTCCTCGGTTATCGGTTTCATGACTCTGCTCATGTTTGGATATAGGGAACGAAGAGAATGGTTCACGGTTGTTGATCTCTTGGTTCAACATTTCGAAAATTCAAATAGTCAATTTAGTCTGCGTCAAATCCAGAATATCTCTGGTTTCCGAATGCTTTACCCCGAAAATGTCTCTAAACTTGTTGCTTCTTTGCAATTGCTTATTCCTTCCAAAACGTTCTTCGTCAAAACCAGTGGCGGTGACTCCATCATAGCTGTAGCAAAGAGAAATCGAAAAATCGATTATACATCCTTTAGCGAAACTTATCAAAAAGGGAATTTGATCTACGCTCTTCCTTCACCACCCAAAATGCAAAAACCCGACGAAAAAGAAAGAAAGACTCAAGTGCTCTTTGATATTGCGGTAATGATCACCGCAGTTATAGTACTACTATCCCTAATTCTCTTTTTCATCTCAGAGTATGAAGAAGAGGGAGGGAAAGGATTGTTGTTTATTGGATTAATTCTTGGGCTATCGATCCTCATGTTTCTAAGCATAATCAACAAAACGATTCTGCATCCAGAAA
>JALTMP010000236.1 GCA_027001645.1 Candidatus Heimdallarchaeota archaeon | reverse complement strand
GCCCCCCATCTGATGCTATTTTTTCCTTCCATTTGATCCTGTGTCGAGTAATTTTTCCCCTACTCCCTCCGCTCTAGTCATTCCTCCTTTTCAATATCCATCGGGTGGTATCTGCCAAGAACAATAATCGGAAAAAGAACTTCCAAAAACTCGAGAATCAACTCCGGGTTCCATTTAAAGGACGCTTCTTCATAACCCCTCCTCTTCTTTCCAAACCGTGATTCTGACACCTTGATCGCTCGAATAAAGTTCCACGGATTTCGTAACTTGTGATTTGTGGCAATTGTTATGAAAATATCCTCGTAAAATAACACTACTAGATAGATTCGAGGAGTCACAAGGGCATAATATTTTCCCTCATATAACTCTTGAATAGCAATCCCAATTGCGGTCAACAAGTTATTCTGCAGTTGATCCGGAGTCAAGCTTGATTTTGCCAAAGCAAACCTGAATTTTCCACTTTCTGAGCTAATAAAAATGTCCGTCACTAGATCCGGATCCAAGAGACTCATTGGATTCTTCGTCATGAAAAATATTATGGGAGCAACAGGGATAAGCCAATAAGAAAGAAACAAGACCCATGGGGTAAATAGGTCCAAATTAGCAGAACCAGAATGACTCACAAGCCGCCAAAAAGGATATCCAAAGATTAAGAAGAGCAAATATATGGCCAAACTTAGATAAGATTTGGAAGAAAACATGACCTCAAATGTAATCCTAAAACCCTTCTCCCTTAACAAGAATAGGGCATCTTCCAAGAGAATCCTTCCAAAAAGAATCAATAGAAAGATCATCGCCATCAATTCACGCAAGTCACTTGCGTACACACTTCCCGTTATTTCTCGTACCTCATGCTCAACAATGACTAAAATCATCGTGAACACGACAATTAAGAACTGAAGCACCGTGAAAGAAACTGTTCGCAACCACTCTACCGCCCACCAAAAAAGCCCTGTTGAAAGCGTTATTAGTGCGAAGAACACCGCAAAAAAGTCAATCTGTTGAATATTAGCTTGTTCTTTCGCCCCCAAAAACAACACAGCGATTGCGACCAAATTCAAGGTCATTGAAAAACTGAACAAATAATACGCCACTAGCTTAAACTTGAAGGAGTGGTACCATGAAAAAACAGCCATTAAGCCATACCCAAGAATGGTTAAAATAACTACCAGCCAGTGCATTGCCCCTCCTAAAAAAATTACTGGTTCCTTCCCATTAATTTTGCGATAATTTTCTCCCCTTGTAAATTAATTGTAGTCCTTGTTCTGCAAAAGACCAATAATCTTGTAAAAAATGTGAGAGCATGAATTCAAGGTGAAAACTCCCACGCTTGCTCTATTTAGCAACCCTGACATCAGAAGGGGAGCATATGTTCTGGCCATTCATCTCAAAGAGAGCTCCGTCATTCAGATTGGAACAAAAACAGACAAAAAAATTGTTTTCCCAGCCGGTTATTATGTTTACATCGGATCTGCCATGGGGCGAAAAGGTAGTTCTTCTATTCAAAACAGGCTAATCAGACATGCTACCCGTAGGAATGGAAAACACCAGGTAATACTTGATCTTCTCAGAAAACACCTTTTCATTTCAACACAACTCAAGTCTTCCGCCATTCCAGCTCAATACTCTAAGAAACTACATTGGCATATTGACTTCTTTCTTGAAAACCATAATGCGTCCATTAGAAAAATATATGTCATATTTACTTCTCAGCCATTGGAAGAAAAATTAAGCCTGTTTCTTAATTCGCACGACGCATTTCTCCCCATTGAAAAAGGTCTTGGGGCAAGCGATATGAAGTGCCCCCTCACAAATCTTCTCCACGCTAACGCCACTTTAGAGAAAATCGATCACATAATTCTGGATTTCGCCAGAAAACACGTAACGGAAGAATTCTTTATTCATAACCCCTCAGTCTTCCAATCAATTCACGGCCTTTCTTAAGAATTCAGACATGGATCGATAACCAAGCAGATGCAAGTTACCCACACTAACATTCTTCAAGTATTTCTTTGCTTTTCGAAACGCACAGACTACTTGTTTAAGAGGAGTTACTGGCAAATCAACCATTTTGAATGCGGGATGAAATACAAGCAATGAATAAGGAATCAATTCGTCAAGTTCACTCAAGAAGCGAGCAATCAATTCCACTTCATTTTCATCCACATAATACGGAACTAGCAAGGTAGTGACCCCTAAAGTCTGATGTCCCCGGTCCCCTCTCGCTACAAACAACTCATGAAGCCGCCTAATGTTTTGCTTCACTACATTGTTATCACGCCCCGTTAATGCGAGATGAATAGAGGGAGTCCAAGCCTTAAAGTCAAACTTCACATTTCCTCCGCTCTCAAATGCCAGCATTCCTGCCTTTTCTACCAGTCTCCATCTCCCATCACCATTCCACTCAAAACAAATTCTTAGGACTCTGGTCTCCGAAATCTCTTCTCTCACTTTTCTCGAAGCGTTGATTGCGAAGGGAAGTTGAGGCTCGGGGGACCCTCCAAACCAGCACCAGCAAGTAATTCTGTCATTTGATAACGTGAGGTCAACTAGTTCGTCAGCGCTCACTTTCTGCCCCCGTTGAATTGCTTTGTGCTCCCAGTTCTGACAAAACAGGCAGTTAAAAGAGCATCCAAACAAGAATAGTGCAAGATTATAGTACCCGATTTCTCCGTCTTTTCGAATCGCATGTTTCGGATACCCTCCCCCTGTTCTGGCAGGGCAAAACCAAGCATTGCAACAATTTGTAATGTGTGGATCCAAATAATACTTCAGCACTCCCTCGCGCTTGTTGGAGATATGTTTTATTTTTCCATTCTCGTTCTTCCTAAGCCCACACCACCCCCATTCCCCCTCTCCAATGTAACAATTAGCCCCGCAAATTGAGCATTGAACCGATTTTCGGCCCATGGCTCTAGGTACTGCAGTTGGCAGTCCAAAGATTTGTCTTGATCTTATGTGAGCATTGAAAAGCGGTTCTTCCCTCTTAATATCCTGATCTCTTAAGCAAGTAGCACACACCCCAATTGACTTGCTCATCTCTTTTTTTTCATGGCATTTTTTACATCGTTTGCTATCCACGCTACTTCATTCATTATTCTACCCCATTATTCTAATTAACGATTTGGAATGATGCTCCCTCTAAATCCCATTCGTTCTGAAACCTTGCCGCTTTCACCTTGTTAATATCACTGCCTCTTTCTTTTTCTGCTCGTCCACACGATCGCAATACTGCCAAGTAACAGTTGAAAGGACGGAAATGGAAGAGACGGAGCACTAGAATCTTGGTTAAAAGGAAGCGGGATAGAGGGAGGTTCGATATTTGACGATTCCTCGTCTGATTGCGAACTTGTTGGGTGTGGCAGGGGAGTGTTAACGACAAGAATCGTTTCCTCTCCTCCAACCGCAAACGAAACTGGGCTATCATCAATAGTAACGCCTTGAAATGTTACATTGAATTCTAAATTAGGTGAGCTATACTTTCCGTCTTCGAGACCAGACAACGACATGTTAAACCATTGAGGAACACCTACTGTCCAGTCAATATTACCCACCGTTGCTTGAACTGAATCGTTAAGTGCAATGCTGGGGTGAGTCACTACTTGATAGGTTAAGCTTTGTACGTTCGAAGGAAGAGGAATGAGGGGTGTGAATCGTAAGGAGTATGAAAACAATTCTTTTCCTTGAACAATGCTGGGTCCAAACGAGCTAATTCGGTACGGGATACTACTCGAATTAAGTGGGTCTGTGCCGAGCAGTTGCTCAATATAATCTGAAACAGAATCTTCATCTGTGTCTGCAGAGTAAGGATTTGTCCCAAACGCTACCTCTTCAACATCTAGGATGAGATCTCCGTCACTATCTATCGAAGTATTTTCTTCAAACGCTAGCAAGGGTACAATGGGTTGAGAGGCCAGTTGAACTCCATTATCAATAGATAGTCGGAAGCCAATTATTCTATTATCGACGCCTGGATCATTATAGCTTTTAATGTTAAGAAAAT
>JALTMP010000235.1 GCA_027001645.1 Candidatus Heimdallarchaeota archaeon | reverse complement strand
ATCGTGTCTGTCGTGATAAAAAGATCAAACTTGCTTTGTTCTGAGCTAATAACACTAGCTTCCAACTCATTTCTTTCTTCCACTTTTGCAGATGACTCTCCTTTTCTTTCGCTCTTCGAGTCTCTTGCTCTTTTCACAGGGTCGGATGGAGTCCTCATTTTTTACCCGCATGACTACTCACACCATATTTCTTTTACTTTACCAAGAGCTTGTAAAACATCTGTGCTTTTTTCTCCGAAAATCTCATCCAAACCATGGTAGCGAAATATTCGTTGCATAATTTTTCAGTTAAATCGTTTTAGTTAAGGTAGCAGACACACTAGAAAGGAAGAATTTGAGATCAACCCATTCAATTGTTCGAGATGAAAAAGGCGTCCCTAAGAGATTAGAATGTAAATATCGAGACGCTTGAAGAAATGTTGTGAGTGCAAATGGAGTGAATTGAAGATTATGAAGTGCTAGAAGAAACAGATCGAGTTCAGGAGGTCTAAAGACTAGCCAAACTTTAGCAAAGGAGAACACGAGAGAGTGAAAAGTTCAAAACATTACATTTGAGCAAATAGAGAGGTTATTGCTTAAGATGCGCTTTTCAAGACGTCTTGCTTCTGCAATTCTTTGATTTCTTCGATAGAGTAGTCAAGCTCTTGAAGAATAGAGAGTGTATCTTTGCCAAGTGGTAGGGTTGATTTCTTTGGAGAAAGACTTTGTTTCGAAATAATCCCTAGTGGTTCTAGAGTTACGAATCCCTCATTGTTGACAAAGCGGTGTTTGGTGGTAAAGTGGAGGTCGCTAGCAAGTTCGCCAAAAGAATATACCGGACCCACACATGTGGTTTCTGCAAGCTCCCGGATCCATTCTTCCCTTTCTTTTTGGAGAAAGATTTCCTCAAGCTCGCGGTGAAGAGAAGCGTCATTCTTCCTTGGAATAAGATCTTCCCTTTCAATTCGTTTGCAAAAAATCTCCCAGAATTTATCTTCTACACACGCAAGGGTAATTCTCTTATTGTCTCTTGTCCTATAGATTCGATACCATGGTTCAGATCCATCCAGCCTTATAGAATCATCGGTGGAATCATTGGAAAGCAATTGGGTCAATCCATTTATTGTTGCTAGCCAACTCGTAATTCCGTCCAATATTGAAAGATCTAGAAAGCGACCACTCCGTTGGGGGGATCGTTCGCGTTCATGGAGCGCAGCTAGAATGCCAATAACTGCCAACAAACTCCCCCCACCTATGTCGGCTAATTGAATCGGCAATAATGGTGTAGTAATATTGTTCAAGAGTCCGGTGTAGCCTAGATAGTTCAAGTCATGTGCAGGCCGTTCTTCATAAGGACTTTCCCTCCCGAACCCGTTTATCGAAATATGAATTAAACGAGGATGCATTTTTTGAAGTCTTTCCGGATCAAGTCCCAATCGTTTTGCTGTTGAGGGACGGAATCCTTCAACTAAAACGTCAGCTGTAGACAAGAGATTGTGGAGGATTTTTTGGCCCTCCTCAGATTTCAAGTTTAACGCCATTAAGCGTTTTCCTTGATTTAACCTGAGAAATAGTTCACTCAAACCATTAATTTGTGGTTTGACATAACGAAGCGGGTCTCCGGTCAAGCTCTCGATTTTGATTACTTCTGCCCCCATTTCTGCTAGAAGTAATGTGCAAAAGGGTCCGGGAAGCAAATTTGTAAGGTCAATAACGCGTATTCCGGTTAGCATTTGGGTGTACGTGTATTAAGCAAATAAATATCTTGTCGCAATAAGAAGATGCCTTTGACAGAAAGGGATTGTGTTTCTTACTGTGTTTCTTGTTCTCGGAGCAGTCTTTTGAGAATCTTTCCTGTCGCGTTCATTGGTAGTTCATTTCTAATGATTACTCTTCGCGGATACTTGTAAGCGGCCATTTTTGACTTTGCCCATTCGATAATGTCTTCTTCAGTGTCATTTGCGCCCTCTTTCAGCAAGACATGGGCGACAATTTCTTCTCCAAGCTTTTCGTCCGGGACACCAACTACAGCAGCTAAAGTGATAGAGGGATGCGTCATTAATACTTCTTCAACCTCTCGGGGATAGACATTGAAACCACCACGAATAATCATGTCTTTTAGCCGGTCGACAATGTAGAAGTAACCATCCTCATCCATTTTCCCAAGATCGCCCGAATGGAACCATCCCCCCTTGAAGGCTTCTTCAGTAGCTTCTGGCTTGTTGTAATAGCCCTTCATTATGTTATGTCCTCGAATCAGGATCTCACCAACAGTACCTGGGGGGACTTCATTTCCCTCCTCGTCAGCAACAATTACTTCAACTCCCTTGATGGGAACGCCAATAGAACCAGGCTTTCGTTTCTTATCCAAGCGAGAAAAGGTCGCGACTGGAGATGTTTCGGACAAACCATATCCCTCTAGTATTGGGATTGTGAATTTCTCTTCGAACTGCTTCATTACTTCAACAGGCAATGCAGCGCCACCCGAAACACCAAGTCTTAAAGTTCGAGCAATCTTTTCTAAATCAAACTTTTCGGCTTCGGGATAGTTTAGAAGAGCCCAATACATAGTTGGAACGCCACAAAAGATGGTAACATCATGCTTCTCCATTGCTCCAAGAACGGCGGCTGGATCGAAACGTGGAATTAAGACGAGTGTGTTTGCAGACAAGAAACCAGTATTCATCTGTACGACTTGACCAAATGCATGAAATAAGGGGAGAGTGATGAGTTGAATATCATTTGATGTAAGGTTAAAAAGTAGACTTACATCCAGCGCGTTTAGGAAAATATTTCCATGAGATAGCTCAGCACCTTTTGGTCTGCCGGTTGTTCCAGACGTATAGAGAATTACTGCAGTATCACTGATACTTGTTTCTTCGGTTGAAAAATCAGCTGGCTGATCGCCGATTAGGTCTCCAAGGGTTTCAGTACCGGAAACAGAGGAAGGCATAGAAAAATCAAGCATGATCATCCAGAAGTTCTTGCAAGTTTCGACTTTGTTGAAACCTTCCCATCCTTCCACTCCCATTGGTAAGTCAGGGGTTCCTGTAAAGCAGAAATATGCTTTCGCATTGGAATCGTCAAGATGGTACGCAATCTCGTCTCTTTTGAGAAGGACATTCAGTGGCACTACAGTTGCCCCTACTTTTAGAATCCCGTAGTAAATCATGGGGAAGTAAGGAATATTTGGGCAACTTATGGCCACTTTATCTCCTTTTTGAATCCCATTGGCTCTAAGCCCATTTGCAATCTTGTTGCTGATTGCGTTTATCTGTTGATAAGAAAATGCATGGTCACCATATATGATCGCGGTTTTCTCGGGATAAAACCGAGCACTATCTTCCAATACCGTTGCTAGATTAAAATGGTTACTTGGTTTTAACATAGTTAATGCTGGACGATGATCAATTTATGTTTTCTCCCAATTATGGTTTCCTCACACATTACGTTTAGACCAAACAGCCTCCAGCAACGAACCGTATAGTAAGCTAAACTTGTCGTCCGAAGCTCTTGCTCATTTAGATTATTTGACATGCCATAAAGGAAATTTGTGTGTTTTTCAGAATACATGAAACTGTCATTTGCGTCATGCTTCCATTTTAGAATGTTACTACAATTTGGAAGAAAAAGCATGAATAACCGTTTCTCATCCATTAGGCCTAAGGCCATATCTTGCCTAACTTATATGGTGACGTCTGTTTCTTTGTATCCAGACCCATAGGATTCTTTTAGGGCTACGGTCAGAAGACTCGTTGACAAATCCCAGAATATTAAGTCCAGTTCTTATTGTGCTGGTATTTTTTGCTTGGGGTTCGATTAGGGGAGAAACACTCCCGCCAGGAGTATATCCTTTCTCCACCTCCTTTTTATCACAAACGTCTAAAACCTTTTTAAATCAAGTTGCGAATCAGAGGTTGTCTCGACTGATCTGTCGGATTCGCCGAAATCCGCCCGTGAGGATGCAGATTTCACACGGTCTTAGAAGAACCCTAGAGGTCTGGAAACGAACGACGGGGAAAGAC
>JALTMP010000234.1 GCA_027001645.1 Candidatus Heimdallarchaeota archaeon | reverse complement strand
CTTTACGCAAAAAGCAGAGTTACAAAACCTAGATGATCCTGGCAAGGTTGCAGAGAGGAACGCACTAAGCTTTGATGCTTGGTTTTCAATAGGTGGTCTAGCACTACTTGGTATCATCGTATTTAGGCTAACGAAGAAAGAAAGGAAGTGATTCAGACGATTACGATCGTCGAAACTCATAATCTTAAGAAAGTCTACGGTGAAGTAGTTGCCCTAGACGACGTTACACTTTCTGTTCCCAGTGGAGCCGTTGCCTTCTTGGGGCCTAATGGCGCTGGAAAGACGACTTTCATTAAACTGATCTTGGGGATTGCAAAACCCACTCAGGGAAGTTTCTCACTGCTTGGCGTGCCTCAAAATCAAATTGGAGAAATCGTCAAAGCAAAAATTGGATATATGCCTGAGATCCCTAGTACTGTTTCAAATGTTACGGGTGTTCAGTTTGTCAAGCACATGGCGTTACTGTCGGGTCTTCCCTATGAAGTCGCAATGCAACGCACTCATGAAGTTCTTGATTACGTCTCCCTTGAGGAAGAACGCTACCGAGAAACAAAAAATTACAGCACCGGCATGCGACAACGCCTTCTCTTAGCACAGGCTTTAGTTCATGATCCTGCAGTAATCATTTGTGACGAGCCTACTTCCGGCTTGGATCCCGCCGGGAGGGAAGACATACTCGGCCTTTTGAAAGATTTAGTATTCACCTATGGGAAATCGTTATTCTTTTCTACCCATATTCTGCGAGATGTAGAGCAAATCTGTGATCATCTTATTCTGTTGAATCATGGGAAAGTCGTTTATGAAGGAGCAATTTCCGAAATTAAAAAGCGAAAACGCAAAGGCTACCTTATTAGGTTCACGAATGAGGAAAAAGCGGTAAGCTACCTCGACTCTCAAGGTATTCCACATCGCATAACCCACGATGGTATAATTATAGATGGTAATATTGATGCTCGAGAGCTTTACCAACAAATCTCGAGAATCGGCTCGGGAATTCTTGCTTTTCAGCCCTACGAGATATCGATGGACGACCTCTTCATTGAAATGATCAAATAGAGGATGGATTAAAAGAGGAATTATACATGTCAAAATCTTCGTTTGTTTCTAGATACGCGTATCGCCCCTTAACAAAAGATAGGCTTTCTCAAAGCCCAAAATCAAGTGAACTGAAAGCCTTCTGGTATCAAGTAAAATTTGATCTTTACCGCGCTCTCAAAGGAGGCTGGGCAAAAGGACCCATTATTTTTTCTGGTCTCATCTGGTATGTCGTAACGATTGTTACGATCAACAGTTTAGCCTCTGGAAGTATTCTCGGAATTGATTATTGGGGAACGTTTGCAGATTCAATTGCTACTTTTATGGTTCCGCGGGAAGGCCCTGGAGGAATTCTCGTAGGTATCGCACTAGCAGTTCTCGCATCTGGTCTTGTTGCCGATGACAATCGTTCACGCGCATTAGTTCTTTACCATACCAAGCTAAAAACAAGAACTTATGTGTTTTCCAAAATTACTGCAACAATTTCAATTGTATTTATTAGCATTGGAGTTTGGTCTCTGCTTCTGTATGTTGTCGTTATTTACAAGACAACTCCATCATTAAGCGATACTTTTACCCATCTCTGGTTCTTATCAAGTATGTTTTGGGTATTTGTTGCCTATTGCATGTCGCTAGGGGGAATTGCCTTGTTCTTTTCGAGTATTACCGATAGAGCATTAGTGGCGGGGGTTCTTACCATTGTTGTACCTTTATTGTTTCAATTTATTGGCACTGTACTTCTTTATGATATTACTGGAATCTCTTGGTTTTTTGCATTTGGTCCATTTAATGCCGTCTACATAATATGGGATCTGGTTTGGCCCCAAGATGCAGAAATCGCCAAATATTACAAGGAAGCGATAGTTGCTCTGGTCTTCTACGCATCCTTGGGTGTTGCTGCTTTGTTAAGAGCTTCCACAAAAGAGAACTGAGGGTCGTCAATGTTTATTGAAATTCGAAATGTTTCTAAGTGGTTTGGTGATGTAATCGCTCTTAATGACGTTTCCTTAAAGCTGGAGAGCGGTTCAATAGGTCTAGTTGGTCTAAATGGGGCTGGAAAAACTACGCTGATAAAAATATTAGTGGGAATGCTCAAACCAACAGAAGGAGAAGTGTTCATACAAGATGAACCTATCTGGGAAAACCTTGATCTTTATCGTGAAATAGGTTATTGCCCCGAAATCGATAACCAAATGGACTTTCTGACTGGCAAGCAATTCGTCAAGGCAAATCTTGAGCTCCAGGGATATCCTCGAGAAATAGCCGAAAAACTAGCTCTCCAAGCAATTAAACTCGTTCATATGGAAGAAACTATGGATCGCAAAATCAAAGGTTACTCTCGCGGGATGAGACAAAGAATCAAGATTGCCCAAGCAATTGCTCATGATCCTCAGATTCTATTTCTTGACGAGCCTCTCCAAGGCCTCGACCCCATTGGAAGATACGAATTAACACTTCTCTTTAACAATCTTGCATCTCATGGAAAAAACATAATTGTTTCTTCCCACGTTCTTCATGAGTTAGAACGCATTTCAGAAACGGTTGTGTTCATCGATCACGGAAAAATTCTAGGCCAAAGTAGAATTGAAGAAATTCGATCTTTGCTTGACGAAATCCCCCGAAAATTTTACCTGCGAACAAATAAGAACCTTGATGTTGCCAAGGCTCTCATCAGCATAGGGCTCATTTCAGAAGTCCAAATGGCTTCTGACCACCTAGTGATTGGCATAGAAAACCCAAAAGAATTCTCCGAGCAATTGCCTGATGTTCTTGAAGAAACTGAAACTGAGTTAATAGAACTTCGCCCGGTTGACGAATCCTTAGAGGCCGTGTTTAACTACATTTATAGAGGGAGAAGAAATGACTGAAACGATTAAACTAGAGCAAAGACTAGTTCGGATATCCCCCGAAATCAAGCAATTGAGAAAGAAAGAGGGAAATGCAGCAATCGCCTTCTCCCTCCAGTTAAGAAAATACTTGTCTGGGGGGTTTTTCTGGGCTGTCTCATTGGCTGGCTATCTCTTCCCTATCATATTGATCGTTATTTATAATCGCACCACTCGAGATCTTTCCAACGCGGGATTCTGGAAGCAAGCTCTTTTGTTGATTTATGGGGGGTATTTTCCTTATTATGCCGTCATCGTGCCTTTAGTGCTTGCTACTGCGGCATTTAGGGATGATTTTAACGATCAAAATATTGTCTACCTATTCGTTAAACCCGTTTCGAGGAAAAAAATCTACTTGTTCAAATTGCTGGCTTATGTCGTGGCTTCTTCAGCTATGACTTTCCCCCCTCTCATTGGGATCATCGTTGTAGCCTACATTGCTTCTGCTCAGTATGATGCACAGTTCAATGAATCGATTTCCATAATTTTGCTTGATTCTAGTCTCCTCTTATTCGGATTGCTTATCATAATTGTGGGATATGGGATTGTGTTTATGTCTATGAGCCTGGTGGTGAAAAGACCCTTGCTCATCAACCTCATCATTGGATTCTCAGCAATCTTTGAAGCCATTTTCGTCGATCTGATAAATAATGAGTGGGAATTCCCCTATATCGCCATTAATCTGATTTCGAATTGGTGGATTGGCTTCGATTCTCTGAACACGTTCCTCCTTCGGAATACGTTTCCCAACCTTTCTCCAGTCGCTGGCCTTATCCATGCAATTCTCGTATCTGTGGTGTTTCTGGCAATTGGCTTGTACCAAGTTCCAAGAAAAGAACTCTACTGAGAAATGAAGCCAGTCCTCTTCCCATACCTTGATCTATTCTTTGCCTAAAGTAATAATGAAGATGAAAATCGAACTCTCTCCTCAAGCCTTCTTTGAAAAATTCACAGTTCCCGTACCAGGCAAATTTCAGCCAAATATTGGAAAAAGGATTATGAATATCCCCACAGAATGCTGGATTGTTCAAGGAGTCGGAGAAAGTGATCATTCTCCATTGAATGCCTTCGATAATGCTCTTGTCAATGCTAGAATTGGCCATTTGAATCTAATCACGTATTCTTCAATTTTACCTAAGTTTATTACATATAGACAAGATTCCATTGATATTTCCCCCGGTTCCGAAACCGGTACAATTCTGGCCAACGCATCCGGTTCAAAAGGAGACACTATTTCCGCAGGACTCTCTATTGCTGCACTAGCCGACTATTTTATTGTCTACGAATCTCATTCCCTGTCTAACTCTCAAGAAACAGAAAAGCTACTAGTCGCTTCTACTCAGGAAGCGATGCGTATTCGAGGAGAAAGTGGAGACACCATTTTTGTTCAAACTGTTGAAAAAACAATCTCAAAAAAATTCGGCCATGTACTTGTGGCAATAATTTTCAACCCTGCCACGTATCTTTGAAATTCATCGCTTGAAGACCTCCTCCGTGTGCTGGATACCTTCCTCGGAGTATTCATTTGTAGACGCCATTTTTCTACGAAACGAACAAAACTATTTGAAATAGAACGCTAAAACGATGCTTGTGCCAGACTTTTCGATGTTCTTCAATCCCTCATCCATTGCGATTGTTGGAGCAACCGATGATCCCAAAAAATTTGGCCATGAAGTGACGAAAAATATTGTTTCAAGTTTGAAGAATTCTTCCAAACACGTAGACATTTTCCCTATTAACCCCAAGAAAAATGAAGTCATGGGATTGAAAAGCTACAGCAACTTGAGCTCGATCGGAAAGCCTATCGACTTGGTAATCGTTTTAGTGCCCAAGAAAGTTGTTAGGGCTGTTGTGGAAGAAGCCATTGACAATCGTGTTAAAGGGATCATTATTGTTACTGCCGGTTTCGGAGAATACAGTGAAGAAGGGAGAAAAGAGGAACAGTATCTTGCCAGATTAGCCAAAGAAAATGGTGCTCGAATCATTGGTCCCAATTGTGTAGGAATAATCAACACCAATGTACCCCTTAACGCCTCTTTTATCATTACCCCCCCACCAGGAAAAATCGCAATAATTAGTCAAAGTGGATCAATGGCTGCTGCGATTGTCTATGGTGGTATCCCCTTGGGATATTTTGCAAACATTGGGAATCAAGCCGACATTTCAGAAACAGAGATCTTGGAGTATTTCTTAAGTCTAGACGAGGTTTCCGTCGTGGGGATGTATCTTGAAACTCTAAAAGATCCCCTTGGGTTTTATCGCACCCTTCGAAATTCTTCCAAACCAATCGTTGTTTTCAAAACCGGAAGAACCGATCAAGGGGCAAAGTCTGCTTCTAGCCATACCGGCAGTATTGCAACGTCCAACGTTGCCTTCACCGCCGCGATCAAACAAGCACACCAACATCTTTCCAACGATGAAATCGAGTTCATTGGAAAATTAAAGGCCCTGAGCAAATACGCTCCACAAGAAGAATTACGTATTGCCATAATTACTAATGCTGGTGGTCCTGCTGTAGCGCTATCTGATCTACTGGCTGAGCATAACTTCATGCTTACAGAAATTTCTGATATAACCAAAAGTAAGATTAGAGAAAACTTTCCACCCCTCGTCAAGCCCAATAACCCTCTTGACATAATCGCTAGTGCAAGAGAAAATGAATACTACCTTGCTATGAAAGCATTTCTTGAAGACGACAACATTGACGCTATAATTCCCTTGTGTGTGGTCCCAACTTTCTTGGAGATGCATCCTACTGAACACATGAAAGGTGTTCTGAGGGCAATCCAAGAAACCAATACTTCCAAAATTATTCTCCCACTTTGGTTAAGCGGAGATCTAGCGTTACCCGGACGAAAATTAGCTGAAGAAAATGGGGTGCCTACCTATGGCACTCTTCGTGAATTGGTTGCTGGCCTTAACGCCTTAAGAAAACGCCGTGTTGCAGTTGAAACCATAATCGATTAAGTCCGCAAAGTGAATACGTTCTGCATCAGTCAAAATGTCTTTTTTCTCATATGAGTGTTGAGTGTTGGCATATGAAATTGGAACCAGAATGTATCGCATGCTTGATTGACAAGGCAAGGTCACAACTTGAAAAGGGAAACCTTTCCAAGCAGGATGTTCTTAGATACACAATCCATATTGGAGAACAGATTTTATCATGGATTCGCGATCCTAGCGAAATTCTGCAAAAATATGGAGAAGCCTCTCCCTCCCCTGCCTCTATTGGGACCGAGCGAAATCTGCAAATTCTCTCGATTCTTGGAAACGATCCCTATGTTGAAGACAAACGCCTAGCACATAGAATTGCAGAGGAAGTTGTTACGAAACTTCAATTGAATTCAACGTCATCCCAAGAACTGACAATAATCCAATGGTTACGGATAATTGCAATTGCGAATTCTCTTGAATTCGACCTTGTAGACCTCGGGTCCTCTCCCGTTCAACTTCTTGCGGATCAGATCGCAAGGGGGATTTCGAATCCTCTGAACAAGGAGTTTGAAGAGAACGCACGGATTGTTGCAAAAAAACTCGAAGAAAGTAAGAAAATCATTCTAATGACTGATAATGCTGGCGAAGATGTATTTGACCTCCTATTTTGTCAAGAATTGAAGCAACAAGGAAAAGACGTTAACATTGTTGCAAAACCCAGTCCCGTTCAAAATGATTCAACAATTCAAGATTTGAAAACTGTCTCTAAGCACTTGGGCATAAAAGTCGAGATTCTTTCCAGCATGCAACGCTCAGTAGGATACTTTCCTTTTCACGAATCCTCCCAGCTAACTAATATTCTAAAAGCTAGTGATTTTGTCATTGCTAAAGGAATGGGGCATTTCGAAACCCTTAGCGGAATAAATCAAGTGGGCTTCCATGGGGCAATTGTCTTCAAAGCAAAATGCAATCCGGTGGCAAGAAATGCTGGAATCCAAAAAGGAGAATATGGGATCTTCATGCTTAATCCGAACTAAGTTGCCCTCATGCGCCTACCACGTTGCGTCGCCTTGAACAGATGTTCTTTAGCTAGTTGGATTCTTGAAAAGTTATTCAACACTGGGAAGAATACATATTAATCTAACAAATCAACCTCATATTGACTCATTTCGATCTTCCCTATAGGAACGCGCTAAGTCAAGGATAATTGGAACGCGGTAAAAAATAAAAATAGGAAACCTCTTGAATGAGTGGACTCAACAACCACATGACAAACTTCCGGAATGATGTAGTTTGCCAGCGAAAAACCAAGAAAACGAAACGGGACAACCCCGCCATCACATTTTCTTTCTTGGGCTTCCGGGAGCTGGCAAGACTGCTATCCGTCAAGTTATGTTTCACGGAAAACGCCCAGAAGATGTTCTTGAACATAAACCAACAACGCGACATGTGAAATTTGTTCCCAAAGAAAATGAAGCGACTGTTTTTCATGATTTTGGAGGATCTTCCGAAGGCATGGGGCAGGCTGTGGATGTAGTTAAGGAGATTTCCTCCAAGGATCAGATCACTATTGCATGGCTTATCGATGTTTCCGATCCTCCCTCTCTTGTTGATTCGATACAAGCACTCAGACAATTCATCGAACATGTTCAGGAACATAGAGAACAGTTCAGAGTGCTTGTTGTTGCTCATAAGAAAGATCTGCTTTCTGTTGAACAGTCTAAACTTGTTGCCACGGAACTCCCTCAGAAAATAAGCAAAGTATTGCCGATTGAATCGCTTGGCTTTGTTATGACTTCCTTGTATGATGACTCTGTTGAAGCATTTATTGAATTGCTTCTCCGTTCCGAAATGACAGAGTCTGATGACTGGGTAAATGAATCAGTTGATCCCAACATGATTCCCACCTTGGAGAAAGAAACAAGTGTGGGTGAAGAAAAGGCTTCCACTCCAAAATTGGAAGAAATTGTCTCAACCCTTGATGAAATTGCCCCTGAAGCAATTTCTAAACCCTCAAAACCGAAAAAGAAAACAGGAATACGATTGGGCACAGAATTTCAGATACATAGAAGAAAACGTCCCGAGATAGTATCTTCCACTCAGAAAAGTGAAATTCCCGAACTCCCACCCCCACTCGAAGCGGTAGAACCAATTAGCGATCGAAAAAAGAAGCCGCTGAGTCAGCCCTCCGAGAAGCCTCTTGTCGCACCAAGCTCCGCATCATCCGTCCCCAATTCCGATTTGACTCAGTTAGAATTGAAAGATTTTGTCTCAAAACTGGAAAAAACAAAGCCATCAATTATTCCAACTTCTACTTCCCGACAGAAAGAACAAAGTCTCGAAGAAAAACTAGCTCCACCAACTTCACCCAAAAAATCAACGAAAGAATTACCTCCAACCTTACTTCCCCCATCTCAGCAAAGCAGTTCTGAAGATTCCGAATCTCCGATTTCCCCTACAATACCAGAACCTATTGAGCAACCTGTGAAAGAGCCCCCTCCGAGTCATAGCGCTCCTTCTCCTTCAATGGCGTTACCACCCCCTATTTCCACCGACGAAGTTCCTCCCGCTGTCGACTCAAAACCTCCAGTGGAAGTATCTCCTGAAATACCCTCGCCGCAAGAAGCACCTAAATTAGAGCCTAAAGCCGATCACGAGATCCAGCCGCAATTAGAAAATGAAACGGATATCCAAGCAAGAATTAGAATCTTTGCCCAAAAAAATGCCATACCATACATGAGAATTATTTCCTTATCGCAAAACATCGATGAAGAATATGCTGAAATATCTCATCAACACGTCCCAGAACTCGTTGAACCAATGATCTCAGATATTTCTCAGCAAATTACCGATAAAGCTGGAGAAATCCTCGAACTCGAAATTCCACATTATACCTTATTTGCAAAGAAGGCTCAGGGCATGCTTTTTCTTCTCGCCGTTCCAGCCAAACGAAGCCAGTTGTATCGACAACTATTGCCAAGGATCGAAGAGCACTTTCTGGGTGAGCCATCTGAAGAGAAAAAACAACCGACCGTTTCTGAGGAGCCCGAAGAGCAACCCCCCGATCCTCGCTACATTTCCCTCGAAGCTTCCCTCCCTGCCGTCTTGCTCCTATTCACTATGTCAGAAGGAGTACCTCAATTCAAGGTTGCAATTGGAACGTACAAGGTAGGGATGATCTCGTTAGAGCCCATTGTTCAGTCAATTTCCCCTCTTCTCGCAATGCCTTCTGTTCCCCCCGTGTTCCGCATCCCGCTGGGAGAAGTCTACACCCGAAAAGGAAATGAGTATTCAATAGTAATTGCTAGTGAACAACCCCTAAATCAAGTACAAGTTGAAAAATTTCTCGGCCAAGTGCTTGTCTATCTCGCTCTTCTTAAATCCCGTGGAGAGCCACTCTCTCCCGAAGCGATCCTTGAAAACCCCAAAATTCTGGAAAGCACTCAGAAATTTTTGAATAAGGTTCAGGTTCTGCGAGAATGACAAAAATGCGCTCCCAATTGTTGCCCTTGCTGAACAAACGATTTTTCAAATTCGTTCCTGAAGCCTTTCTCGAGAGGGGAGGAGGGTACTTCTACAAACTTTATTCTATGTTGCCCGCGTCGCGGCCTCGGATTCATTCCGAATGCAACCTCACACTTGGAGATTGGGTACTGGATACGCCCGTTGGGCTCTCATCTGGATGGGCCGACACCGTTGACAAGATGTCTATCGCTCACAAACTGGGAGCTAGATTTGTAACTTCAAAAACCATTACTCTCAATCCTCGACGCGGAAACCCCCGTCCAAGAATCATTCGAGGAGAGAGATTCCTCATTAACTCAATGGGTCTTCCAAATCCTGGTGTCAAAGCTTGGATTCGTTTATTAGAACAAAACCCCCCTACCTTTCCATGGATTCAGAGTATATTTGGACAGTCCGTAAGGGAATACATTGCCCTCATTGAATTGTTAGAACCGTTAGTCAAAATATTTGAGCTCAATTTTTCCTGCCCTAATACTGAACATGACCTCCCTGATATTGAAACCGCGATTAGACAAATACGCGACATTACTAGTATCACCGATAAACCTGTATTTGTCAAACTATCTCCGTCCAATACGCCCAAAGGTAACAAAAAAATCGCAGAGAAGACTCAAGAACATATCGAAGGCCTAGTTCTTATCAACACCATACCCGTACAGCACCCTCGTCTCGGAAACTACTCCAAGCGAGGAGGACTTAGTGGAGATATTGTATTTCCCGAATTACTCAAACACCTAAAAGAAGTAAGATCTTCATTCCCCACTTTCAACGATCTTCCAATTATTGCAACGGGGGGGATTAATTCTCCACGGAGAGCCTATATTGTGAAGCGAGATTATGATTCTATTGTTTCAACAATAACCGGATTTCTTCAGCAAGGACCAAGAATCTTTGATCTCTTATCACTAGGCTTAACGCATGCATGCAAAAAGGACTAGTTTTTTTCACTCTATTGAGTCCCCGTTAGTAGCTCCTTCCATAATTCATAAATAGAGAAAAGAAGGCAATTACCATGCAAGAAGTCTCATGCGGCGGTGGCAGAGCAGCTATGCAGCGGACTGCAGAGCAACAGCGCCGAAATCCGCGGACCGGGGTGCAAATCCCCGCCGCCGCTCCAGGTGCTTTTTTGAAAAAATAAACACGTAACTCACTTTTTGCCACTCAAAATTTCTATCGAAGAGAACATGTCTCTTTATACAAATGCAATATCGCTCATTCTTTACTTACACGATAAATAATGCTTTTTTCTTATTCTCCTTCTAAGAATCTTGAAAACATCTCTCGCAAGGCTAGAATGATGTCTTGGGACACTCTCGCCACTCGCTTTTCACACTTGACTTCCAGAAATCTTGAATTGTTTTGCCATGTGGTAAAATTGATAACTTGGCTCCATTAGTCGCCTTGTAAGGAATAAAGGTGCACATTAATGCGAGTCATCCTATTAGGTGGAGACAGCCCTGGATACAGTAACGATATCGTCAAGAAAGAAGGAGTAGATGCTAAAGGTAAGATCCGAATAGCAGGCAAGACAATGCTAGAATGGGTTGCCGAAGCCTTGGCCAAATCAAAGCATGTTGAACACATCTTTGTCGTCGGTCTTGATGAGAAAAACTCTCCACTTCCTAAAACCCTCCCCGTTTCCTACCTGCCCCTCAAAGGCTCGCTTGCTGACAAGATTGTTGGAGCTAGCAAATATATCATTGATCACTTCCCAGAAGATCAGCGCGTAATTGTTTGTGCGTCCGACATCCCCCTGATCACCTCAGAAATGGTTGATTGGTTTATCGAACAATGTGGAGATCTCTCGGCAGATTTCTACTTCTCAGTGATAGAGAAAAGTTCAACCGACAAAAGGTTTCCTAATTCTGGGCGGTCTTTCCAAAAAATGAAAGATGGTTCTTACGCCGGTGGGGACCTTTCGATTATTAATCCGCGAAAAGCCGTTGAGAACAAGGAGTTAATTCTAAAATTGACTTCAAATCGCAAGAATTTCATTAAACAGATCTGGGCTGTTGATAAAATCGCCCTCATCAGATGGTTCTTTGGCAGAATCGGGCTCAACGAAGCTGAAAAAATCGCGACAAAAGCTCTGGGAATTAAGACAAAGGTAGTAGTCTCTAAGTTTCCCGAAATCGGAATGGACGTCGATAAGCTACCACAACTGGAACTGGTGAGAAAAGAACTTGAGAGGTATGGACGTGGAATTTATCGGTCATCTCCTACAGCTTGATTCAAAGCTAAGTTCCAGAATCTTCCATTATTCCCAGGAAAAAGGTCTTCGCCCCATTGTCCGGTTCTGGGCGAGTAGTTGTGATGGCTGGTTCTGGTTCACACTTCCATTCTTGGTTTCTTTGTATTTCTATGGCCGAAATTATTACGTTGCAAGGCTTATTTGGAACTTATGGCTTGGAGTTCTACTAACTGCGATGATTTCAACTGCCATCAAAGCCCTAATTCGAAGGGATCGTCCTCCAGTTAATCCCAAAGATCGAATTTTCATAGGCCCTGATATTCATTCATTCCCATCAGGGCATACATCTAGAGCATTTTTCCTTGCAACCTTTGTTCTACTAGTGAATCCTTGGTTAGGCACATTGGCTTTGCTCTGGGCGTGCGGTGTTGGGTTCGCTAGAATTGCCCTAGGGCGACATTATCCCACTGACATCATTGGAGGAATACTTGTTGGCTCATCCATCGCGCTTCTAGTAGTACTCACGCCATTGTTTCAAGTCCTTGGAATCGATGTTTCGATTCTAGGGCTCATTTTTTGAGGATTTCCTCTGCTTAGTTCAAATCTTAATTTAGCATCTTCCCATTAGTTAAAAAGCTCTCTTCTGGTTCTTGATTTAGGAGGTTTGAAAATGGAGTATCAAAATGCTAATGAAAGAAAATCTGTGTTCAAGAGCGTTGATCTAGGGCAATCCAAATTTCTAAACAGTAATTTTGAGGAAAGCCTCTTCGATGACGTGAATTTCGACAGCTGCAAGTTTGAGAAGGCAAACTTCCTCAATACTGAGATTTCTCACGCATACTTTTGGGATACCAAAATAGTGGATGCAAGTTTTCAAAGAGCACACATGGAAAACGTGGACCTCTCTAGCATGACCTTAAAAGAAGTAAATTTAGCAAACACCGTCATTGAAGATGCATACATTGAAGGTTTGATTATTAATGGCGTAGATGTTGGAAAGCTGATCGCTAGCCAATTAAAAGAATAATTGGTCTCAATGTTCTGTTTTGCTAGACTGGGAATCTTTCTAAGGATTCTAACTTTATAAGCCTAAACCATAATTGTTGAGTAGAGATTCAATGGCAAGCGATATCTATTCTTTCTCCCGGACTCTTGGCACAGTTGTTGCAGTCCCTGAACCTCCTAATCAGTCCCACTTCGCGTTCGTTGCAAGTATTGATACAACAGAAGAGGACATACAAGTAGGGCTGTATGTTGTTTCAAGAGATGAAGGGCGGCTAACAATTGCCGTAGTAGAGGAAATTGAAAAAAGCAATCGCTATTTTACGAATGCTGAATCTGTCTGGAATTACGAACAAGGTGGGATTGGAGTCAATTCGCTTTTCCCGGTTGATCAATGGGAATTTCTCCTAGCAAAGTGCTCCGTCATCGGATACCTCGACCATGTAGGCCTTCATCGGGCTACAAGACCCGTCTCACCCGGTTCAAAGGTATTTCGTGCTCCGAGGGAGTTACTTGCCAGAGTACTGGGTCTCAACATGGCTGACGGCCTACATATCGGAACTATTCCTCATCATGATCTTGAAGCTAGATTTGATGTTACCCGTCTAATGCAAAAACACCTTGCGATTCTTTCGATTTCAGGTGGGGGAAAGTCTTACACCACGAAAGTGTTGGTTGAGGAACTTCTTCGGAGAAGCCCCTCCAAGGGACGCCCTGCGATAGTGTTGTTCGATGTTCACGGGGAATACGCTGGACTTGCAAATCTTCCCTCTCACCCCCACTTCAAAAACGCTGTTGTTCACTTATTTGACGCATCTGCTGTAAGCCTCTTTACCCCCAACTTGTCCGCAGGAGATTTCGCTGATTACTCCCCAAACATGACTGGGCCTCAGATTCGTGAATTGAGCAGAATTATTCACAATCGGAAGCGAAACAAAAAACGAACTGCGTATGATATTTCACGCATAATCCAAGACATTGACTTAGAAGAAGACATGAACCCATACGTCAAAGAAGCTCTCGTTAGTTGGCTCCTTCAATTGCATAGAATGGGAATTTTTGGAACTGAAGAAAGACCAAATCTAGAATCGTTACTTGCTCCAGGAAGCGCTATCATCTTTGATCTTTCAAGAATGCTTAATCTAAGTGCAAAGCAAATCGTAATTGCCTATTTCTTGAAAAGGATATTTCAACTACGAAGAGACAACATCGTTCCACCAACTGTTTGTGTTCTGGAAGAAGCCCATCAGTTCTGTCCTGAAGGTACTGGAGTACGATCTCCTGCGAAGAACATTATAGAAACAATCTCAAGGGAAGGTAGAAAATTCATGGTATCCCTCGTTCTCGTATCACAAAGACCTGTAAATCTCTCGACAACGGCTCTCTCGCAGTGCAACTCCCAATTCATTCTTCGAATCCTTAACCCTTACGATCTTGACTATGTTGGGAAAACAAGTGAGGGGATCACTCGCTCAACTTTAGACCAGATAACCTCCCTTGGAGTTGGAGAATGCCTTGTTACTGGTTCTGCGGTAAACTATCCGACCTTCATTAAGGTGAGGGAAAGAATCGTCAAAGATCATGCAGACAGCGTAACTTTTGCTTCTGTAGCAAAGGAGTTCGAACGGGCTCGGGCTAATACCAAAACCCCCTAACTTGAACTTGATTTAACAGACATCCCTGAATACTGCATTCCAACGGCTTCATGTCGCGACTCACTTCATGGCGTTTTCTGATTTCGCGAACGCAGAGAATAAATACACCAATAGGTGACTATGGATGTGCCGGAACCCCATTATCACGCAAAATTCGTTTTTATAGTTGGCGGCGTTATGTCCGGAATCGGAAAAGGAATCGTAACTGTATCGGCTGGTCGGAATTTTATTGAAAGGGGTTTCCAGGTCAATGTCTGCAAAATTGACCCTTATCT
>JALTMP010000233.1 GCA_027001645.1 Candidatus Heimdallarchaeota archaeon | reverse complement strand
TATCTAATCACTGATGAAGACAACTGGCCTGAGAAGGAATTTCTACAATCCCCAGCAATACAAAAACGAATCGATGATTTCTCAGGATGCATCGCTTGTGGAAGCTGTTATAGCTCCTGTGTTACTGTGTGGACAGACAAGAACTACTTAGGACCAGCAGCCCTAGCCCAAGCATTTAGATTTGTCATCGACAATAGGGATACTGCGACAAAGGAACGCCTCGAAATTGCAGACAGCGAAGACGGTGTTTATCGCTGTCACACGAGCTTCAATTGTGTTGAGGCTTGTCCCAAGGGTATTCAACCCACTGATGCAATACAAGGCTTAAAACGAAAAATTGCAGTACAAAAGATCAAATCGTTGCTCAGACTTGGGTAATAATACCCGTAGAGACGTTTTTCCCTTCCTTTGTTTCTTTTCCCTTTTCTGAATTCTTCCTCGGAATTCTTTTATCTTTGAAAGAATAATGGATCTTTATGTCAGAATCCTACGCTCCAGTAGAAGACATTGACAGCAAGCCAGAATACGTCTTTCGCATAGCGAAGTGGCTAGAATTGGCTGATTTGAAATTTTTGCCCCTCCGAGACAAACGGGACGGTGCCTATACGTTTCTCTTGCGATGGAAGGATTCGCCGGATTATTTTGTTGAAATCGATAGTGAGGGAAAGTATTTTTCCTTGTTTTCTAATGTAATTACTTCTCTGAAAGACCAAGAACCCGAGAAGATAATCGCGTTTTGGGGTAAGGCTACGGCTCCGAACATGCAATATTGCCCAGTAAAAATTGCGTATGATGAAGAATCAGGGACACTTCGCGCGTTCCTCAGACTGTATTGGTTTGAAGTAACAGGCGAGCTGTTCGTTAGACTTGTAAAGAGCGTTGCTGAGTTCCTCAATGATCTGGCAAAGATTACTGAAGAATTAGGTCTTCCGGAGATTTGGAGAGAAACCGAGGGAGAGCCTCGATCAGAAAGAAAACCAAATTGGGATCGTTTGTTTGCTTAGTGCAGTGCATTGACTGAACATTCAGCAAATATTTTTCATACTGCTAGTCGAGTAAAATTGATCTGTTCCCAAATAATTTTCAATTCAAAGATTCTTGATATCCATGCAACTTTGGAAAGTTGCGTTGGTGAGCAATGATTAAAGACCAAATAGTTGAAGAATTAAAGAATGAAGAAACATTGATCTGTTGCCCGGAAAAACCAGGGTCGAATTGCGTAAAATTAGAGGCAATTGCGGATTTACCAACCATCTGGGGAAATTTCACAATCATAGCGTTTTCAGAAATCCAGAACAAGAAAGAACATATCGCGCTTGTAAAAGGCAATCCAATAGGTAAATCCGATGTCTTAGTTCGTCTTCATTCCGAGTGCTTAACTGGAGACAGTCTTGGTAGTCTTCGCTGTGATTGCAGAGCTCAACTGCATAAATCATTGGAAATGATTCAACAAGAAGGAGAAGGCATACTCCTATATTTGCGGCAAGAAGGGCGAGGAATTGGGTTGATTAATAAAATCAGAGCATATTCTCTTCAAGATACGGGAGTCGATACCATCGAAGCAAATATCCAGCTTGGTTTTGCTCCAGATCTTCGCGAATACGGCATCGCCGCTCACATGTTAAGACTGATGAAAATTCAGTCCATTCGCCTGCTAACCAACAATCCGGACAAAATCCGTCAGCTCGAATCCCATAAGGTAGTAGTAACAGATAGAATTCCGCTAATCACCCCGCCAACGGAATATAACAAGTATTACCTTGAGACGAAGGCAAAGAAAGCTCATCATCTAATAAATTTTGAGCAGTTAGAAAGAATTCAGAGCGCCTAGAATAGCTTTAATTAAAAGGTCTCAAGGACGCTAAAGGTTGATCCAAGCTTGAGTCTCATGAGACGTGTGCAATGCATCCAGAACTCTTTGCACATAATAGCCATCCTCAAATGAGGGGGTGGGGCTTTTTCTCTCTCTTATTCCTTTGCTGAGATCTTTTAGCAAGCTTTCGAATGCTGGTTGTAAAAAGCTCTCAGATTCATCATGTTCTCGTAACTGGAACTCTTCTGGAATGTCTAGTCGTGTCCACTCAGAGTCGTTTTCAGCAGTCCAGATGGAGCGATCTGATTTGATGACTAAACTCCCTTTTTCACCGTGAGCTTCAATGACTGTTCCACCAAGCCCATGTCGAACAACGCTACCATCCATCATTCCTTCAACACCATTTTCAAGCTTGAAGATTGCGTGATAGGTGTCATCACTCGTGACTGGTCTTGCCATTGCAGAAATGGGGTCAGGTCTTGTCCTAACCCGAGTTATCAGCCGTCCCATGATTCCTTCAAACTCGCCGAAAACCCATCTAACGAAATCAATAAGGTGACTACCAAGCGCACCCCAGATTCCGCCACCCATCAACTCGCTACTCCACCAGTTCCATAGTCGCCCGGTGTATGGTAAGCGAGAACTGTTTGAAAAGGTTACTTTGACTTCGTAGATCTCTCCAAGCCTACCAGAATTAACCAAGTGATGGAAATAACGTCTTTCTGGGAGATGACGAAATTCGTGATTAATCATTCCTACTTGGCCCTCTGCTTCAAGGTATTCCCACATTTGATATGCTTCGTCTTGGTTCATTGCCATGGGTTTCTCGCATAGGACGTCTTTTCCGGCCGAAATAGCACTCATGGCCATCTCATAATGATAAAAGACGGGAGTAACAATGCTGATAAGATCAACTTCAGAATCGGAAACAACTTCCTTCCATGACTTATACGCCTTTTTCAAGTCAAGTTCTTTAGCGATCTGATTGGTCTTAACGAAGGAATGCCCCGCAATTCCAATGACTTCAAAGTCATCTACGTTGAGAAATCCGGGTAATTGCACCCGCTTTCCAAAACCGGTTCCGATTATGGCGACTCTGATAGGGTCTCCCATACAAGAAACATCTGGTTTGCTATTTTTGAAAATTTGGATGAATAACCAAGGCGATAAGTTTTTCCAACTCAATAATCAATCCCCACGATCATCTTCATTGAGCAATTGTTTCACGATGAATGCGTAAGGCTCTTAGATGAGGACTTTTTAGCATTTTACGATTTTATCTAAGAGGAGAGATGTAGGACATGTTCTCAACAATAAAGGAATTCATTGTTAATGTGCTTCCGGGTCCATTTGTTAGACTTTTTGCTTCTCCATACGTTGCTGGCCTCGGTATGGATGCAGGAATAGATACAGCCGAAAAACTTTGGAGAGAAAAGAGTATTTACACGACATTAGATTTGCTCGGAGAAGCAGTGCACACTAGAGAACTCGTAGAACGTAACGTAAACTACTACCTTGACCTGATTGAGCTAATAGAAAAAAGAAAAGCAACAGATCATATCACAATCTCTTTGAAACTAACCTCACTTGGCATCCATGAAAGCAAAGAGTATTGCATTGAGAATCTGGAAAAAATATTGGCCAGAGCAGATCAAGCGGGCATCCCGGTAACAATTGATATGGAGGATAGTCCCTATACCGATGTAACTCTTGAGATTTACAAAGAACTGCTTTCTTCCCACCCCACATTGGGAACAGTCCTGCAAACTCGCTTGTATAGAACAGAAAAGGACATCGAGGAACTACCACCAAATTCTCGAATTAGACTGGTGATAGGGATCTACAAAGAGCCTCCAGAAATTGCGTATACGGACAAGAAAATCATGCATGAACGCTTGGTTGAGTTTTCCAAAACCTTGTTAGAGAAAGGGGTTTACACAGAAGTAGGAACTCACAATAATTACTCGATTCATCAGGTTCTGAACTTCCTCGAAGAACAGAAGAGACAGGGAAAGGATTACAAAGATAAAGTTGAGTTTCAAATGCTTCTAGGAGTGCCTAGAGAAAAAACACAGAGAACGATCCAGAAAAACGGATATAAGGTCAGATTGTATGTTCCGTTCGCGATGGATTGGGGGGATGGAGTCGCATATTTGAAGAGAAGAATGATAGAGAACCCAAACATGGTTGGCTACGTTTTGAAGAATCTTTTAGCTTCT
>JALTMP010000232.1 GCA_027001645.1 Candidatus Heimdallarchaeota archaeon | reverse complement strand
ATTAATACCTACCAATTAGACGTCTCTGGTGGACTAGAAGGACTCAACACTCTGGATGTCGAAAGAAGAGCATATAAGCGTGGCGTGAAGGAAGACACCATCCGACGAGCAATGCCGTATCCCTTAAATGTTGCAAGCGGAACAACAGATCACTTGGAATTCCTTGGAGATAGACGAATTGGACATTTCTGGATTGAGGCTCGATACTTCATGAACGCACCCTTGCGAATCGATCTCAGAATGGAATCCTATGATTCACCTAATGGTGCTGCTACTCTAGTCGACGCCATTCGAGCAATCCAGATTGCAAGGAATCATGTGATTTCTGGCCCAATTACAGCGATTAGTGCCTATTGTTTCAAAGCAGCGCCTGTTATTGTGAGCCGAATGCAAGCTAAAACATGGTTCGAAGACTTTGTCAATAAGAAAACTTACAACTGATCTCTTTTTCCCCTTCCCTTTCTTTTTCTAACCACTTTTTGATCACAATTCTTTGGCTTCGTAAGGCATGGGAAACTGGGGACAGAATACGCCTCCAAGTACTTCTTGTCTGAAAAGCAAGTCCTCGGGATGTAAAAATAGGGGAATTTCTCTCCACAGGAAAAAGCTTGCAAATCCTCTCGGGAGAACAAGAGCAACTGCCCCCTCGATTTGTGTTGCTTTGCGTACTAGTCTGTAAACCTCTCGGGTTCTTTGCAGAACACTCTCTAAGCCTTCGACACTTGGGAAAAATCCCCCTTGAAGATAGGAATTAAGCCTTTCTTTATCTGTTATTCCCTCGATTCCGCGAACTTCTTTTGCTGATTTCAATGAAACCAATCGATACCCTTTTCCCACAAGGAGTGCCCTCGCCACTTTTAGGCAATTGTGCTCTTCTGAGCTAAGAACTAATTTAACATCCTTCGAATCCGATACTTTACTCACGAAGGAATTACGAGAAAGAGTCAACTCATCTTGATGTGCTAATTTTTCACTTGAAGGATCAACCCACATTATGTAAAGTTCCACAAACAACCGTATGTCGTATGGTTTAAGCACATTTCTTTCGCGCCTATCTCACACACGTTTCAATAAACGCCTAAGAATATTGAAGCAATCATTCTAGATGTTGCCTACTCTAACGAAATGCTTAAAACAACTCTCAAGGTGTATAGAATGAAAATTCAGCGTTGCAATATTTTGGGCGCGTAGCTCAGCAAGGCAGAGCGGGCGGCTCTTAAGATTTTTCAGAGAAACCGCCTGGTCGGGGGTTCAAATCCCCTCGCGCCCGCCAGCTTCCAAATGTGCTCTTAGGAACACTTATACCCTTCCCCATGGTTATATGAAGTAGAAGGCGATTGGATTTGGACGAGGAAAAACCTCCATGGTCGCTTGATGTTCCGTTACCGGGCTCGAATCTCTCATCTTCGTTACGTTTATTGCAAAAAGCAGTCTCAGACTCTTTGACAGCTGATGAGTGGCAAATTATAAGAAATGCAATCGCCGACTTACCTGGTCTTGATCCTTCGGAGCATCCCATCTACTCTTTTGCCGCATACTTGATTTCCAAAGGAGAAGACGCGCAAAAGGTTTTCTCAATCATTGGATGGGGTGGGTTTGAAAAGCTGGTATCTCTTATTCTGGGCTTCCTCGATTTCAAAACAAAAGTCAATCTCCGCTTCAAAACCCTTCTCGGAAATCGACGAGAAATAGATATTCTAGCGTTTCGAAGGCCAGTGATTCTCTCAATTGACTGCAAGAATTGGCTTCAACAGAATCCATCAACCAGTGGGTTGGTTCATGCAAGCGAGACACAGTACGAGAGGACGTTGGAACTAGCTGATGTCCTGTCGGATCTAACCTATTTTCTGCCCATAACCCACTGGCCCACCGCGAGGATCTATCCCATCGTGATTTCTGCAAAAGGTGAACAAGTAATCTACCACAAAGGCACTGCTGTTGTCCCCGTGCGTTTTATCAAGCCCTTTGTTTCTAACATACAAGCTGACGACCAGCTTCACCCTATCTCATGGCAAAACATAATTAATTACGAGTTTGAATTCTAAAGCAATCACAACCTTTTTCTTGAGTTATTCGATTCTCCGTTTAGATCAAATTGACTCTTCATCTGCTCACTCTTTATCGTTATGCAGAATTAGCTAAACAAGAAGCTAGAGCACTTCATAAACTGATCGATTCTGCGTTCTCTTCAGATCTTAACTCCACGTTGTCATTAAAATATGAATCCGGACGTAACCCCGAATTAATCCACTTAATGAGAGTGGTACTAAAAAGAAAATTCTCACGTTGCAATAACTAGATTTGATGTGCCCTTTTTACTCTTCTCAGCATTTTTGTCGCCATTCCCGCAATGGGATCTGAATATTCAGCGTTTACCGCTTCAAGAAAATGTATGATATCTTCCAATTCAAAGTTTCCGGTAGCTCTTAATATCTCAAGCTGAATTTCTTGTTCATCTATTTCGTAGAATAAGTTCATGAGAGCTAGTCCTGCTTCTCTCAATGTTAACCCACCAAGTGCCTCAACCAACCTTTTCCTGAATACTCTATTTTTGGTTTGGCGGAGTGAGCTCAATAGGATGTCTAAGGCTTCTTTCTGATACGCGTCTTGAATCGCCTTTACGGCGAACTTTCGAACATGCGGGTGGTTATCATTCTTAATTACTGAGAGTAAGCTACGAAGAACCTTGGGGTCTCTTCTTGGGGCGAGAACACTAATTGCTTGCATTCTGACAAATGGATCCGGGTCATTCCTAGCACAAGCAATGAGTTTTTGTGTTACTGCAGGGTGTCTTATATGTTTTAACCCGCTAATAAGATAAGCCCTTGCTCGCGGATTAGATTTTGATGCAATTTGTTCTTCCAAGCTCCTCTTTCGGAAAAAGCCCATTAGGAATCACGCATTGTTTGGAAGAACGGCTTAAATGTCTAGTGGTGTTTTAACTTTTGGAACTTAGCAACAACTTCCTGGACCGCAACTACTGCATCCGCCTGTTGAACAAGATGATGATGAGTTCAGCTCTTCCAATGTTGGGTTCTGAATTATGAATCCTTCGTCATCTCCTCCCTCATAGCTTATTTTAGCTCCCTTGACAAGGGGGAAGGAAAGTTCATCAATTGCAACTCTTATGTTCTGTATTTCGAAGACATGATCTTTGTCATCAACATTCTTGTCCAAAGCCATTCCCATCTGATATCCTGAACACCCGCCTCCTTGGACATAGAGTCGGAGAACAAGTGTTTCTTCTTCATATTGCTTCATTATTTCAAGGATCTTTGAGAGAGCAATATCATCAATCTCAACTATCGTGTCAGAATCTGCGATCATAGTTATTCCCTACAGCGTGATTGCTACAAGTATGCACCTAGTAACCACGTATATTTTGTTTCGCATTCGGGAGAATCGGATTCTTTTATATTCTCTTTTTTTGACTCATCTTAGCCTAGACACATAATAATGGATGAAATAACGCCAGAATAGTTTAGCGTGTCATTTTCCTTTCTCTCTCAAAAAGTACCTCTTTGCAACCTTGCTATTTGCAAATGACTTTATTTAAATATGGTCAAGAATTGACTTGGCTTATGATAGCTGTCGAAGAGGAACCTCCGCATATCAACTGGGCTATCAAACCAGAGGATATGATTAAAACAGCAAAGACCGTAATCGAAGAAGCAAAGACTGCAATTGATGAAATAGCGAAAACCCCTGAGGGACGCGAAACCTTTGAGAACGTCGTTGTAAAATTGGAAAGAGTCATCACAACTGCAGAAAGAACCCTTTTACCCTTGGGTTTTATGAAATATGTTTCTACTAATCCTGAACAAAGATCTGCAGGTGGCGAAGTAGAAAAATTAGAATCTGAGTTCCAGAATTATTTATGGTCTCGTGTTGATTTGTACAACGTAGTCAAAAGGCTCGGCGGTGAATTGGACCGCCTCGAGGGAGAGGATTACCGCCTTCTTGATAAAATCCTTAAAGCTTTTAAGAGAAAAGGAGTCGAACTTGATGAAAAATCAAGAAAAACATTGACCGATCTCTTCAATAAGCATGATCAGCTTCAAATCACTTTCCAAAAGAATCTCAATGAGTATAAATATTTCGTGAGAGCCACAAAAGAAGAGCTAGATGGCGTTCCAGAATCCGTTATTAAGACACTACAAAAAGAAGGAAATCAATATCTTCTCCCCCTCGACTATCCCGTATATTTTCCTGTCATGGAGAATGCAAAACTAGAATCTTTGCGAAAAAAGATGTATGAAGCATTCCAAAATAGGGGTGGAATCGAAAATACTGATCTCCTAAAGGAAGCACTTTCCATAAGGAAACAAATTGCAACTTTGCTTGGTTACAAGAATTACGCTGAGTACATTATTGAAGAAAAAATGGCAAAAACGCCAGAAAGGGTTATCTCTTTCCTAACAGAATTGAAAGGTTACTTGCAAGATAAGGCCAAGCTTGAAAAAGAAAAGATGAGAAAATTAAAGGCTAGGGATCTAGGAATTTCCTTGGAAGACGCTCGTCTTGAATATTGGGACGTATCGTATTATCATAACTTGATCCTAAAGGAAGACTACGCGATCGATCATAATACCGTACGTGAGTATTTTCCTCTAGAGACTGTTTTGGAAAACATGTTCAACGTCTATCAAACTGTTCTGGGCTTAAAATTTGAAGAAATTGAAAATCCCAACACATGGCACCCTGATGTAAAACAATTCTTGGTCTACGATAAGGAGACCAACAAATACATGGGCTCATTTTTCCTCGATTTATTTCCCCGAGAAGGCAAGTTCAAGCATGCAGCAGCATTTGACATTGTTCAGGGGACTCTATTGGAAGGCGGCAAATATCAGCGTCCAATGGCCGCCATGGTTGCTAATTTTACCAAACCTACTGAAACAGAGCCCTCCTTATTGCAACACCGAGAAGTAGTTGTACTGTTTCATGAATTTGGACATATAATGCATCAAATCGTTACTGAGGCAAAATACGCTCGATTTAGCGGTGCCAATACGGCGTGGGATTTTGTTGAAGCACCGTCTCAGATGCTTGAGAACTGGGTGTGGGACAAGCAAGTTTTATCTATGCTGTCCGGTCACTATACGGATTCAAGCAAGAAACTTCCTGAAGACATTATTGAGCGTATGATCGAAGCGAAGCTCCTAAACGCAGGAATTCAAAACCTTAGACAAATCTTTTTCGCAATGATCGATATGAAATATCATTTAGAGGAGAACATTGAAGATCCCAATAAAGTATGGCATGATCTTTTTGAGGAAATCTTAACCTTCAAACCGTTGCGAAATACTCACCCAGCATCAGGATTCGGACATATCATGGGTGGCTATGCTGCTGGATATTATGGCTATCTCTGGTCTAAGGTTTATGCTCAAGACATGTTTACACGATTCGAAAAAAGCTCACCTCTCGACGAAAAAATTGGTCTTGAGTATCGCCAAAAAATTCTTGCAAAGGGCGGTAGTGAAGACGAAGAACAATTAGTTATTAGCTTTCTAGGGAGAAAACCAGACAATAAGGCGTTTCTCCGCTCCTTAGGAATAAAGGTCTAGTCTTCCATCTCCCTTCCTCGCCTTTTTGAGTCATTTGTTTTGTATCACAAGCTTTCATGAACCGGAGCTAAGGCTTCGATTGTTGTTTTTGCAAGATCGGCGTCTGAACCGAATGGTAATGTTATGAGTGGGCATGTTGCTCCTGCCTTTTCTATTTTGGCAAGCTTCTCAAGACATTCTTCTCTTGTTCCTCTTACAGTAGTTTCATCAAGCAACTCTTGTGGAATGGCTTGAGCTGCTTCGTTTCTTTTTCCTTCAAGCCAGAGCCTTTTGATCGTTTTCGCCTCCTCTTCAAAACCCATGCGTTGAAGCATGTTGTTGTAAAAATCACCCATGCCTCCAAAGTAATATGCAGCATGCCCTCTTAGGAGAAATTCAATTTTTGGATCCGTTCCCACTGCCGTTAAAACAAATGGGGTAATAGCGAAAGAATCTATTCTTCTTCCATTCTCTTCTAAATACTTCTTCATCCGTTCAACTTGTTCTGCGAACCCGTTTAATGGCATGAGAACAGGTATCCACCCATCCGCGATTTCAGCAGTGAGCTGAACGTTTTTTGGACCAAGTGAAGCGAGATGGATGGGGATATGTTCTCGTATCGGTTTGAATGAAAGAGAGAATCCCTTCAGATTTCCGATTGTTTTTGTTTCATCATCTAGTCTTTTTCTTGCAAGAATTTTTCTGATTATCTGAATATATTCTCTTGTCCTTGTAAGAGGGTGAGAAAAAGGTATTCCATGCCATCGCTCAATGACTCGAGGTCCACTTAGGCCCAGACCCAGAATCAATCTTCCTCGGGACAGCTCGTCAAGCGAAGCAGCAGTCATCGCAATCAGAGCTGCAGAACGACTGAAAAGGTTAATTATGCCTGTAGCCAATTTCACATTTTTGGTTTTAAGGGCTAAGGCCGATAGAAGGGAAATCGCATCGTGTCCCCAAATTTCTGGTACCGAAACTTGAGTATAGCCCATTTGATCAATGAGAGGAGAAAGAGAAATGATTTGATCAACTGACAAATAATCCGCACTGAGAACCATGCCAAGTTCGTTCATTAATTCAAAAAGCTCTCTCTAACCATAAAAAGATTCAACCTCGTATCCTTCGATCTGTCTGTTCACTTTTCTGTCTTGAAAAAATCAATTTCAAATACTTGTTCCCTACAATTCTTTCGTGAGCGTATCGGTTCCCATCTTGGAGTTAAGAAATGTTCACAAGAAATATCGAAAAGACTTACCTTACGCCGTGAAAGATCTGACTTTTTCAATTAAGCGTGGTGTATTCTTCGCCTTAGTTGGCCCTAACGGTGCTGGCAAAACAACAACTCTGCATATGATCGTAGGCGGTATTCTTCCCACTAGTGGCGAAATATTAATAGACGGCGTGCCAAGCTCTCAACTTACTTCAGAACATCGAGCCAAAATGGGGTTTGTCCCAGCTGAGCCGTCCTATTATCCTAGAGCTATTATGGGATCTGATTTACTTGGATTCAAAGGTCAGTTGATTGGACTATCCAAATCAGAAAGCCTACGATTTGCTACCGAGTTCTTGAAGGATTTAGATGGGGTATCATTATTGGACAAAACGATAGGAGCGCTTTCTACTGGCGAACGCCAAAAGATAGCGTTTGCGCTAGCATTTTTGGGCGATCCTGCGTTACTTATTCTTGATGAGCCAGTGTCCCACCTTGATCCCTTCAGCAGAGAAATCATTTATGACCGGATGAAAGAGTTTGTCAGTAACGGGGGAACTATTCTATTCAGTTCACATTCTCTGATAGAAGTGGAAAGACTTGCACAAAGAATAGGCATTTTGCATCAGGGAACACTTGTTGAAGAAGCCAATCTCAAAGAACTTCTGGAGAAATACAAATCTCGAGTTATTGAAATGACTGTTAGTGACTCCACCAGATTTGAAGAGATCCTCGTCTCCAGCAACATCGAATTTGCCAGAACAGAGTCGCTCTTCAGAATTCCTTACTTCAATTTGAAAGAAGACGCCAAGAAACTAATGAAAATCATATGTCAACATGATATTACAATATACTCAATGACTCCCTCAACAATTAGTCTTGAGGAGCTTATTCTTTCTAGAAAACTTGTATGACCTAAAAAAGGAGGATGAAAAATGTCCACTAGTCTTGTTGTTGTTCGGGCTACTGTTCTCTATTATTGGAAGAAACATGCGCTGTCACTAAAAGGGAAAATATTCCTTCTTGTTCTTCTCGGAATCTCTGTAATGCTAAGTATCTCCTTCTCCATCGCAGAAGCATCAACAATCAATATTCCGTTGGGTACTTGGAAGGATTGGTTCCGAAACATTGTCGTGCTTTTTACAATTGCTCTATATGTTGGGCAGTTTGGGGCCTTATCTGCCATTATTATTGGATCGTACGTTTCTGCAGAAGGATACGAGGACCACTCCTTTCTCTTTGAGACCACCTATCCTCTCTCGCGAGAAGAACATTTTTTGGGAAGAGTAATTGCCGCCCTCATCATCTCGGAATTTTGGGTCTTAATTGGAATTTTTGGTACTGGGATTACCTTGTTCATTACAGGGAGCCTCAAATTTGGTCTCTTCGATCTCTCTGACTTTAGCCAACTGCTCTTGCTTATCTTAGCAACAGCAATCTACGTCTTCTTCGTAAACATTCTCTTTATTGGAATCTCTTGCATAATTGGTGTTCTATCCAAGAGACCTGTTTTTCCCCTTGTTCTGCTAACGCTATACACCTTTTTTATCGATGGTCTAATTCCCGTAGCATGGTCTATCATTGAAGATTTCTTCAACTTCTCAAGTAATCCTGTTATTTCCATTTCATTCCACGCGGGGCTCTTCATTGACTTTATCCTTGGAGATCCAGAATCCCCACAATATTTTTCTGGTTCGTTTCCTTGGCTTTCTATCTTGTCGCTCGTCATCATTGGAGTGGGGTTAATAGTTACCTCGTCTAAAATGTTCAAGAATCAAGATTTGTAATTTGCAGTCTGTATTCAGATTCAATGCTCTATTTCCTTTTTTAGCACCACATCGAACTAATCTTTTACTTTGCGAAAATTCTTAGAGTAGATTGCCAAAAAGGACTTGGAAGATGGCCCTAAGATTTGTAAAAGTTCTTGCTGATCCTATTCATGGTGCTGTTGATATTACTCCTGTTGAAAATAGCATCATTAGCACACCTCTTTTTCAAAGACTAAGATATGTCCGTCAGCTGGGTCTATCAGATATGGTCTACCATGGCACTTCTCATAGTCGGTTTTCCCACTCGATCGGAGTTGCTTACGTCGCAAGTGAACTCATAGACGGTTTAAGAATTAACGCTATCAAATACAGAGATCTTGCTCAAGCCAATTATGAAGAATTCGATATCCTCAAGGATCAAACAGAGCAACTAATCCGTATCGCCGCCCTATTGCATGATGTTGGACATTTCCCCTTATCTCATGTTCTGGAGAATACTGTAATAGAAATCTGCCAAAAAAATAGACGATCGTGGAATGGCAGGCATGAAACTCTTGGCAAGAAAATCATCTTAGAGACTGTTCTTGGAGATATTCTCGAAAAGAACGACATTGATCCTAAGGAGGTTGTAAACCTCATTACCTCAGATAATGTTGAGACTCTTGCCCGTGGCCAGATGATTAGTAGTAATCTTGATGCAGATCGACTTGATTATCTATTACGCGATAGCTATTTTGCAGGAGTAAGTTATGGAAACTACGATCTTAGTAGAATAAAACGAATCCTCATTCCAATAAAAGATCCTACTGGAGAGTTCAAGGAATTTATCGTGTTTCATCAAAAAGGGATACCCGCTATCGAGCAATATTTACTGGGAAGATACAACATGTATCAACAAGTGTACATGCATAAGTCCACTGTTTTCTTTGAAGAGGTAATATCGAGACTATATGAAATAATCACTAATGAAGAGGTGGGAATCCTTCCCCCTCCATGGCATTACTGGGAAAACCCGGATGATCTTGTGACTTTTGATGATAATACTCTCTTCCACATTGTTCATTCCATTTATCGAAAAAGAATTGACAAAGACCTCGGTGAGAAGAGGAAGGAAGCTATTCATTATGCCACCCTTCTGACGGAAAGACGCACCTACAAACTGGTTTGGGATCAAAGCGAGTTAAAGGGAAGAAAGCAACGAGATAGCTTAACCCCACTGGTGATTTGGCAATTAATAAGTGGGAAGGTTCAGAAGGAAATTGAAGAAGGCAATATTCCTCCTTGGGCTGTAATTATGCCACGTCCAGAAAATGAATCTCTAAGGGCAGTTACTCCGCCTCCGCGCGAAAATCCTCCAGAGGAGCCCACGCGTTTCTTTCAATGGGCATATGACCAAGAGTTCTATATCAAAGAGCAGATCGCAATTATTGACAGAAAAGGTAATCTCCGACTGCTAACCAGAGACGAATCACCTGGAATAATCATCCCACTGATCGCAGATATGAGCCAGACATTCTATCGTGTTTTTGCTGACCGCAAGTATGCAGATTTTATCGAAGAATTAATACGACGTGCAAAGAAGAGCCAAACCACTCTTGATCCATTCACATAGCATTATTCCCAATTTGGTGAATCTAGATGTTTGAAACTAGTTGAAAGTTCAACGAGGAGTGGTTGAACTCTCTTTATTTCCTCGTACTTGTATCTGTTCTTTCGCTGAGCAAGCTCTTTAGAGGCCAGTTCTATATCGTTAGACTCATTAAAAAGATATGCCAGTGAGGCTACCAGTTCTAATTCCTTTGGGTCATTAAGGCTATCCTTTGCCTTCTTCATTAATGTTTCAATTCCTTCCATCAAATCCAAAGCATCCTTGGGTAATTCCATTATCTCTAATTGCTTTGCTCTTTCATTGTTTAGCTTTATCACATAACTCCCTTGTCCATTTTCAATTTGAATTAATCCCATCTCTTGTGCTTGCGTGATCGTGGCTTGCAACTGGGGTGAGTATGGGCCGAAATGAAACCATTTGTATTCCCATACAGTCCTTCCTGTAATCATCTGTCCCAAATAAACGAGTTTTTGAAGTGCCTTGTTTCCAGGAATCTCTGGAAAATATGACAAAATCGTTACTAGGGTTTTTAGTTGTGTTGCGGATCTTTCCATTGGCCTCGAATTGATACTGAATTCAAACTATTTTAAGTTAGGATATTGCTTGCGTCTTACTCCTTTCCGGCAAAGTGTTCTTGGTGGCTAAGATCTTTTTTCACCCCTTCCCCTTCGTTTCTGAGTGTGAAACAGAATCGTACATTTCACTTGTCAGTGCATAACTTTCACTTTTACTGGTCTCCCCCAGTGCTTAAAACAAGACTCTGATCTATTATTAGGTGTGGTCGGCGAAGCAACAGAAATAATTGCGCATTTTGATTTAGATTCCTTCTTTGTCAGTGTTGAAACAAGAGAAAATCCTAATCTTAGAGGCCATCCTGTTGCGGTTGCCTATTCTAACGAAAATCTTACACGCGGGGTTGTGTTAAGCGCCTCATATGAGGCAAGAAAACTTGGTGTTAGAAGTGGTATGCCCGTTCATCAGGCAAAGGAAAAATGTCCTGAATTGGAAATAATTCCTCCAAGACATGGATATTATTCACAAGTTTCGAAGGATGTCTTTGAAGAAATACGTTTGTTGGGCTATGAATGGAAGCAAGCAAGTATAGATGAAGGCTATTTACGACTAACTAGTGCTTTTTCTTGGGATGAAATAGAAGAACTCACGGCTTTTGGTCTAGATTTTCAAAATAGGATATCGTCTGAATTGCAACTTCCCATAACTATTGGGATCTGTTCTACTCGAATGCTGGCCAAGATGGCTTCCACAATTTCAAAACCAAAAGGGGTTGGTGTAATTGCGCCTTCAAACATAATTAAAGCATTCAAATCCTATCCCACCCAAATCATTCCCGGAATCGGTAGGAAAGCATTTGCTTCTCTAAAAGAGCAAGGGATTTACACTATTCAGCATGCGCTAAGTGACTATCCTCCCTCAAATAAGCTAGTGGATTTCATTCAACGAGTAATTTATCAGCGGACGCCTCCGTGGTTTGGTAACTCTAGGAGGCGCAAATCTATTGGACGAAACCGGACTATAAGAGCCAAAAAGGAAGAGATGGATAGGGCAAGAGCTGAACTCCATCGCCTTGTTTCACTTGCGACTCAGAGGCTAAAAAAGGAAAACCTTGAAACACGAACAATTACTGTTATCATTAGGGATGGAAGCTATAAGACAAAAAGCAAAGCCCTTTCGCTCAAGCATCCTTCACAGGACTATGATGTTCTTGAAAAAATAGCCGACGAGCTCTTTTTTTCATTATGTCCTTGTCCTATTGATATACGGCTTGTTGGTATACGATTTTCCAATCTCGAGACAATTGATCCCCACCAGTCAAAAATTACTCAGTTTCTTTTCTAAAGTAATAAAACAAAAACGCTCCTTTAGTATCCTCAACCTAAATGGGCATGATCATAATTTTCTTTCTAGCAAATGTTAAATCATCTAAGTTTAGGTAAGAATCGATGACAATAAATTCCCGCATTTCCGGTTTCAAAGATCTAAGTATTGAAGAAAAGAGAGCGAAAATTGCTGAAATGGTTGAATTAACGTCTGAGCAGATTTCTCTGCTAAACTTAGATACTGTTCCCAGAGACGTTTTGGGCAGAATGATTGAGAATGTTATCGGCTATTTTCCTTCTCCCTATGGAATTGCCACGAATTTCAAAATTAACGGAAAGGATTATTTGATCCCAATGGTTGTTGAAGAGGCATCTGTCGTTGCTGCTGCAAGTCATGCTGCAAAAATCGCACGCAAAAAAGGTGGCTTTTTCGCTACATCAACTGACCCTGTAATGATTGGTCAAATTCAAGTCTTAGATATTGATGCTCCGTTTTTTGCTGCTCAAAAGATAATTGAGCACAAGCAAGAATTGTTGGAGAAAGCTAATTCTCTTGATCCCGTATTAGTGAAATTTGGTGGCGGAGCAAAGGATATTGAGGTCAGAGTTGTACCAAGCCTTGTAGGGGATCTTGTAGTAGTCCACCTATTAGTTGACTGCCGAGATGCCATGGGTGCAAATGCAGTAAATACAATGGTAGAAGGAATTGCCCCCAAGATCGAGGAGATTACTGGAGGGCGAGTGCTTCTTCGTATCATTTCAAACTTGGCTGATCACCGGTTAGTTCGGGCTAGGGCAATATTTGACAAAGATGAGCTTGGTGGGGAAGATGTCGTGGATGGGATCCTAGAAGCTTATGCTTTCGCAGATGCTGATCCCTATAGGGCCGCAACTCACAATAAAGGAATTATGAATGGTATTACTTCTTTGGTCCTTGCAACAGGAAACGACACCCGAGCAATTGAAGCTGGAGCGCACGCATATGCTGCTAGAAACGGGTATTATGGCTCATTGACCACCTATGAAAAGAACGAAGATGGTGATCTTGTTGGGACTATTGAACTACCTATGGCACTTGGAACCGTTGGCGGGGCAACTAGAGCCCATCCAACCGCACAAATCTCACTCAAAATACTAGGTGTAACAAGTGCTGTTGAACTTGCCCAAGTAGCTGCCTCTCTTGGTCTAGCCCAAAACCTTGCTGCTTTACGGGCTCTGGCAACAGAAGGAATCCAACGAGGCCACATGAAGCTTCACGCAAGAAATATTGCAGCAAGCGTTGGTGCTAAAGGTGATCTCATCGACAAAGTTGCTCGAAAGATGATCGAAGAAGGAGTGATAAGAACCGATCGTGCAGAAGAGATCCTTCGCGAACTGACAAAAGAATAAGCTTAAGCCTCCAACACTTTTTTCCCTCCCCTCGCTCAATACATTCTTTAATTCGTCCCACCTTTTTACACAAGATGAGTTTCAAGAGTGCAGATAGACCAGAAACCGATGAAGGTATGCAGTACCATTTAAGGGTAAAACCTGGGGACTTAATAGGACCCGTTCTTCTCCCTGGAGACCCAAAACGGGCTCATCGCATTGCAAAGAGCTGGGATGAAGCAACTCTTAAGGCTGACTACCGACAATTTGTCTCATACACGGGAACCTATAAGGGAGTCCCCATCTCGGTAACTTCCACAGGAATCGGACCGGCAGCTTGTGAAATCGTGTTACCTGAACTCCACGCTGTGAACGTACGAGATGTCATTCGAGTGGGCTCATGTGGTGCTCTTCAAGAGGATATTGCAATTGGAGACTTGATAATTACGACCGGAGCTGTCAGACTTGAAGATTCAAGTTCTCATTACGTCCGTAGCACTTTTCCTGCAATGGCAAACTATGAGTTAACTCTTGCCCTAATAAGGGCGTGTGAAGAAAACAATCTTTCATACCATGTAGGAATAACTGCAAGTTCTTCTTCCTTCTATGGAGGACAAGGAAGACCACTTCCAACAGGATACCTTAGTCATTGGTCAGAGAAACTTTACTTGGAAATGAAGCAAAGTGGTGTATTAAACTTTGAAATGGAGGCGTCCTTAATTTTTGTATTAGCACACTTGTTAGGGATGAGAGCAACAGCGATAAGTGCAGTATACGCTAACCGAGCTACAAATGAATTCGGAGTTAAGGGTGAAGAAAAAGCAATTCTTGCTGCAAATGAGGCTGTGAGAATCTTGCATGACATTGACGAAGACAAACGCAAAAGAGGAATTACTTACTGGTTCCCCAAGGACATATAAACAACATTTAGATCATTGAGCGACGGGTTTTTTTGTGTCAAGGGAAACCATTAGTTGTGGGAGTTACCGGTTTAGGAGATCTGATCACTCGCCGACGAGAACTTTCGTTTGAAGACTTGAGGCGAAGAAAAATTGCACTTGATGCATTTAACACAATTTATCAGTTTTTGTCAATCATTAGGCAACCTGATGGCACTCCTTTACAGGATTCCACGGGCCGTCTGACTTCACATCTCTCTGGCATAATTTATCGTGTAACTCGCCTGTTAGAACAACAGATTCAAGTTGCCTTTGTATTTGACGGCACTCCCCCAGAACTTAAGTCCGACACAATAGCTGAAAGAATCAAGGTTCGAGAGCAAGCCCAAGTCAGCTATGAAGAAGCCTTGAAGGAAGGGGACTGGGAACGGGCGTACAGTTTCGCACAGCGAACGAGTAGGCTAACGCATGAACTCGTTGAAGAATCAAAGATTCTGCTAGAGCTATTGGGGATTCCTGTCGTTCAAGCTCCAAGCGAAGGAGAAGCCCAAGCAGCATGGATGGCTAAGCAACATATAGTTGACTATTGCGGATCACAAGACTATGATTCACTCTTATTTGGAGCACCTTATCTTGTTCGAAACATTACCATTAGTGGTAGACGCAAGCTCCCGAGACGAAACAAGTATGTTCTTGTTCAACCAGAACTGATTGAACTAGAAAATGTTTTAGAGGAACTGGGAGTCACTCGAGAGCAATTGATTGACATGGCCATTCTTATCGGAACGGACTATAATCCAGGGGGTGTAAAGGGGATTGGTCCTAAGAAATCTCTAAGACTGATTAAGGAGCACGGGTCGCTGGAAGTACTAGTCGAAAAAGAGATCGTTGAAATTCCTGATCGATGGGAGAACATTAGAGAGCTTTTTTTGAACCCTAAAGTTGACATGGACGTCTCTTTGGAATTTAAACCACCAAACGCCGAAAAAGTGATAGAATTCTTATGTGAACAGCACGAATTTGCTATTCCGCGAGTCCAAGCTGCCTTAGACCGCGCCTTGAAAGGATGGGAGGAGCTTCATAAGCAAGCCAGCTTAGATGATTTCTTCTAGTACACTTCTTAACCTAATGAGAATGCCTTTATTGCATGTGCTCTTAGCCTCTGACAAATAGTAGCACTTGGAGATCTCCATGTCAGATAAGAACGAATCCAGCCCGCCAGATGCGAAAAATAAGACTCTAGATATTCCTTTGGGAGCATATTGCCGATTACCCTCGATAGATGCAGAACACTCAAACGCAAGTAAAAACACATTCTTGTTCGAAATTTCTAAGTTGAAGGAACTTGACGAGATGGAATTTCTAAAACAAATTGAGAAGATTCTTTCTACCACAAAAGACCATGAAGTAATTCTGAGAACAATCGGCAAGTATTATGATCTTCACTTTCCTTCCAAAAAAGAATCTATGCTTCGGCTCTTTCAACACATAGTATCGAATCGAGCACTCTTGAAGTATGATCACCGTAAGAATGACTGAACTCGCACTTCTACTTTTCAAAACCAAACTCTCCAATCAAGGGAACAAACATGACTGAGTAATCCGGCTGTTGATGGACTTTTCCCCCTTCGTCTTTTGTGGCAATTACTAGCCGCTGAATATATTTCGACCCAACTGGAATAATCAATCGCCCTCCCGGTCTTAAATTCTCAATTAAGGGGGGAGGAATGGATGGTGCTGCCGCTGTCACAATAATGAGGTCAAATAATTCTCTTTTTGCAATTCCTTTACTTCCGTCTGCGATTATGACTTCTACATTCTCACTAATCGAGTGATTTTTCAAAGCTTTTCTGGCTCTGAAGGCCAGTGCTGCTATTCGCTCAATCGAAACTACGAATCCCTCACCCCTATGATCTGGATCCACAGCTCTTGACAAGATTGCTGCGTTATATCCACTCCCCGTACCTATTTCAAGTACTTGATCTCCTGGTTGTGGATTGCCAGCTTCTACAGCAATCATCATCAAGACCATATGAATTGCGCTGATTGTCTGCCCATGCCCTATAGGCAATGGTCTATCTTGATACGCTGCTTTACGCTGATTCTCTGGAACAAATAATGAACGATCCACTTCCAAGAAAGCCTGCTCTACTTGTGGTGAAAAAACAAATCCTCGTAATCTCAAATCTTCTAAGATTCTTCTCTTTATTTTATAATATGGATCCCTTTGCATGTCTTCTCACAAGTCATTAACTAGTAACTCACTCAAGAGAAATGAATATTCCTACCATACAAAAATCAATCTAACTCCTTCTTCTTCTCTTCCCATATCCCAATTGATTTAATCTGAGTCTATTTCACTGTAAATGTGAAATGGGTTTACAATTATCTATTTTCAACATTATTGCTTCTCATCATCATGGCTGGTTTTGATGATGCTGTTTCAACCGCTTATTCCTTTCTTGGATTCCAAGCCACAAGTAATGTTGCGATCATCTTGAGCATGTTAGTTATTCCCATTCTCCTAGGAATGATTGCGGCTTCATTCAGCACCGACAGCAATCTTCAGTTGAAGGTTCCCTCATCTATTGTTACTTTCATTCGCTATGCCCTCGCCACTAGTATATCGTTAGTCATTGCATTTCTTCTTGTTGGTTCTTTCTCATCAGATTCTACGCTCCAGACAAGGCTAATAAAAAATGCATATTATGTTGTATTTGCAACTTCAGCTTTGGTGTTGGCAATTGCATTAGTTGTGCTATTGGGTTCTTCAAGATTTCAAGAAAGAATCTCTCTTCAACCAAAGGGGTTTGTCAATCAATATTCCACGAATAAAGTAGCACTGTTGCTTGTACTTATCTCTGCAGTTCTTGGATGGGTCTTGTTCTCTCATCCTATTCCGATAAATCAACAATATCTCATGTTTGTGATTTCTGGAACTTACTACGAGTCGGTTGGTCTAGCTCTTTCCGTCCATCTCTTATTCTTGTTTGGGATTCTCTTGGGCATTTTCCTCCTCCTCTCCAGCACTTCTCACGTGTATCTAGTGAACATTCCCAAGTCCTCATTTTTCCTTGGTCTCACTCATTCTATCTTAATTGGAGTGGCTTACTTAGCTCTTGGCTACTTTTCTACAGTCTATTATATGTTCTTTAGTTCACTCCTCGTTTCTGTGTTCCTCTTCTCTATGGGCGGAGTTCTTGCGCTTGTCATCGTCAAAGAAGAAACCATAATTTCAATTTGAGATCTCCTCTCGATTTTTCCTAGTAGTTTTTGGATAACAGTTAATCCTTTTAACTACCCATTGGGTAGAACTCCTAGGACGCTTGCGGGGAACTTCTTATGGAGCTAAAAAAAAGGTTTGGTAATGCGAAATTATTGCTCTTTGATCTTGATGGAACACTCATTGACTTCAGTCCTAAGGTTTTCTATACGGACTATATTCGCTTAGCTCATCGACATTTTCAGGATCTGATGAATTTTGAAGACTTTCAAAAGCTACTACTGAAAGCAACGTTTGACTCTATGAGTACCATGGATGGATCAAAGTTCTTTCTTGATGTCTTTCTTGACAAGTTTACACCATATGTCCCAATCTCGCGAGAAGAAGTCAATCTTCGTTTTCGAGCTTTTTACTCCTCTTCTTATGATGAGTTAGAAACAATGATTCGGCCATATCCTGTTGCGAAAGAGTTGTTGGAATTGGCAAAAAGTAAAGGGATCTACGTGGTTCTTGCTACTAATCCCGTATTTCCACTGATCGCTGTTGAAAAAAGAATCACATGGGGTGGTCTCTCTCCGGAGCACTTTGACCATATTACTCATGCAGAGAATTCTAAGTACGTGAAACCTCAGCGAGAGTATTTTCAACAACTCCTAGACAAGTTCAATTGTTCTCCTCACCAAGCGATCATGATCGGGAATGATCTAGAAACAGATATTCCCGCCTCACAACTAGGGATTGCGACTGTTCTTGTCCCTACACATGTTGAAAATAAAGATCATTCGGAATTAAGACCCGATTTTGAAGCATCGTTAAGTGATCTGCTAGATGCATTGAGCTAGTAATTGGTGGCTGGATCAGTTCGCCCGTCGAGGATCATTGCAAAAAGCTCTCGGTGACTCTCTTATCATCATCCCAGCCATGTCATGTTTTGTACTCTCGAATTATAATCTTTCCACGTTTGAGTTCTTTGAACCCAAAGATTGGTTTTCATTCTTATGACTTATTAATTGTTGAGTAGATTCCATTGACAAGGATCTTAAAACTAGCTAGTAGGACCAGGTGAATAATCGTGGTGAAAGAGAACCAAGACTCAGAACAAATGCCGAAGGATGAAAATGAGACAGAACAACGCGCATCTCCTGTAGTAGACGCTCTCGGCACCGGCATCGTAGAGAGTTATCAAAAACTAATGAGAGAATTTGGAATCCAAGATTTTTCTCCTCTAATTCATAAACTCCCACCGGAGAAACGACATTTTCTCATGACCCGAGGAATAATCTTTGGTCATACCGGTATGGAACCGGTAATTGAAGCAATTATTAACGCTGATAAATTTGCGGTAATGACAGGCATTAAGCCCTCAAACCCCTACCATGTTGGCAGTCTAATGACGGCGATGGAAGTCGTCCATTTTCAACGTCTCGGCGGAAAGGTCTATTTTTGCATTGCAGACTATGAAAGTTACGTTGTCAATAACCTCTCACTTAACGATGCTGTAGATACTGCAATTGATAATGTTGCTGACCTCCTAGCACTGGGCCTAGATTTGAAAAATGCCTATATTTACAAGCAGTCTTCCGAAGATCTGGTTAAGCACTATGGTCTTATCTTTTCCGCACATGTCACCATGAACGAGTTGAGAGGTGTTTATGGCGAAAAACCTCGGCTGGGGTATTATAATGCTGCTCTTATTCAAGTCGCCGATATCTTACTTCCACAAATTATGGAAGGCCCAATGCCAACAATTACTCCCGTGGGTGCTGATCAAGCCCCTCACGCTCGTCTATCCCGTGATATTGTTAGACGGGGATTTTTCAAAAAACGGTTTACCTTACCTAGCTTTACTTACCACCGCTTGATTGGTGGCATAGATGGTAGCGACAAGATGTCAAAGCGCAACCCACTTTCCTCTTTCTATTTGCATGAAGAGATGAAAGAGATCTCCTATAAGATACGCAATGCGTTTACTGGGGGACGAGATACTGCTGAAGAGCAAAGACGACTTGGTGGCCGTCCCGAGATTTGTAGAGTCTTTGATCTTTTCAAGTTCATGTTCGAAGAGGATGATAATTCACTAGTGGAACGCGAACAACAGTGCAGATCTGGAGAATTGCTCTGTGGGCCATGTAAGAAGCAATTAATCGTTAGAATCGAGGATTATCGGCGCGACCATCTTGAAAAGAAAGAAAACTTGCGAGAACAAGCGAAAGAAATTGTCCTATCTTTAGAGACTCCTCAGGTGTGATCTGTTCAATCAGACGAATCTTGGAGAGTTGTTATACATTTTCGCGGTGTCTACACTATAAGATTTTAATTAGGTCGCTAGAACAACAATATAAACTCTGCAGATTTATATCAGCATGTAATATGAGGATTGATTGAGCGTGACCGCGGTGATGGCATCTTTACAGTCGATGCGACAAAAAATAGTCGAAAAAATCAACTTAATTCTAGACGAAAAATATGGCGCTGACACTCCTTTCCGCCGTTTAATTAGACCCTATTTTGAAAACAAGGGTAAGAAGCTTCGCCCTCTCTTATGTGCAAATACTTACCTCTTGTTTGCGGACGAAACAAAGCTGGATCTCGTGTACCCTCTTGCGGCTGCAATTGAAATCACGCATAACGCGAGTCTGATTATTGATGATGTCTTTGACAGGGACATCAGAAGACGTGGAGATGCTGCCTTTTACGTCAAACACGGAACTTTTGCAGCCCTGTCTGTTTCATATGCACTTTCTGCCTTTGTTCTTGAACTTTCCTCACGAACTGGGAACATTGCCGTGATTCAGGAGATATCGAAGATGGGTGGAGAGCTATCCTATTCGGTTTATCTATCTCGTAACCTAAGATCCAATTACGTCATAGGCAAGAAACAAAGCATGGAAATCCTTTACTTAAAAACTGCATCACTCTTCCGAGCCGCGACAAAGAGCGCTGCCTTACTAGCCAACGTTCCAGAGGAACATGTGGAAAACATGCGAAGGTTCGGCGAGGCATATGGAATTGCCTATCAGTTAAGAGATGATGCCTTAGCAATATTGAACGATGTTGAAAAGATTGGCAAAGGCGGAGAATCGGACATTCTGAATCGTCTACAGACCATTATTTTCCTTGAAGCTCTTGAGAGATCCTCTTCTTCCGAAAAAGAGATCCTAAAGCAATACTATCTCAAAAACGCTGATTACGATGTGGACCTAATACGGGACATTCTCATTTCTTCTGGAGGTGTTCAAGCAGTAATCGATCTTGCAGCCGACTACCTTCAAAAAGCTCGAAATATCTTAGATCTCTACCCTGACTCATTACCCAAAGCACACCTATATCAACTCCTTGATGTTATAGAACTGGACACACTTTCAAACCAAATTGTTTCTCAATAAGGTCCTTCGGAAATATTTTTGCATTCACTGTTTTTTAATTATTGAACATATTTCATAATAGGTCCATCAAAGGCCGAAGTAAAGCATTTCTAACTTCAAAAGAATGAGTCCTCTTGTTCTCGTTCTCAAATCGAAAACATATCCTTCAAAGATGAAATTATACATCGGCTAGCTAATGACTGACGGATAGTCTTAAAAAAAATCCCTTTTTATCGCTCTTCGAAGGTGAGAAGATGAGCAGCCTCCTTTCTTTGATCGATAAAATAGTGGAAGGCATCAGAGACATCCCGCAGTGGCTATTGACCTTGCTAAACCGTTTACCTTATGTTGAATTGCAAGGGGAAAACGCTGAAAGAGCAATTGTTGTTTCCTTGCTCTCAGCGGCATTGGGAACATATGTACTCCTTAATCTACTTCTTGCTCCGTGGATCGAGAGAAAAGTCATGGCACGAATGATGGGTCGTAGAGGCCCTGTTTATGTTGGGAAATTTGGGTTATTACAACTGATTGCTGATATTGTGAAATTGTTGTTTAAGGAAGATACAATGCCCATGACTGCAGATCGCTTCGGATTCAACCTTTCAATTTATCTTATGGGTGCCTCTACCATTATGTCGTTCGGTCCCTTGCCATGGGCACGAGATCTTGCAGGCACTAACATGAGCATTGGTCTGCTGTATATTTTTGCTGTATTCTCCGTATTTCCACCAGCAATGCTACTTGGTGGCTGGGCAAGCAATAGCAAGTATTCACTGATCGGAGGCTTCCGAGCGGCTGCTCAACTTGTGGCTTATGAAATTCCCATGATGATTAGCGTTCTTGGGGTTATCATTTATGCTCAGTCATTCAATTTGCAAGCGATCGTTGAGGACCAATATCAGAATGGCTGGTATGTTTATCGGGCTTTTCCCGGTCTCCTCATGGCTTTTGTAATCTTTCTCTTTGCAAGCTTGGCTGAAACCGAACGTATTCCTTTTGACATTCCTGAAGCGGAAGCTGAGCTTGTCATGGGGCCGAGAACAGAGTTCAGTGGCTGGAGGTATGGGATTATTCTGCTTGTTGAATATAGCCACATGTTCGTGAACATCATTCTGGTCGTTGTATTATTCTTAGGCGGCTGGGATGTTATCTTCCCATTCAAAGGGATGCCTGGCTGGCTGGCAGATCTTCGAGATGATCGCTTGGCACAATTCATCGCTATCAACATCAAGATTTACATTGGCGTGTTCTTTGTCACTTGGGTTCGTACGACGTTCCCCCGTTTTAGAATCGACCAATTCATTGAATGGGGATGGAAAACTTTGTTGCCACTATCATTACTCTCCCTCGCTATCGTTGGCGCTTACGCCGGATTGTATGTTGCTTAGGGGTTGATGAAAAATGGGTTGGTTTTTGGAACTTAATATGATCGTGATTATCATTTTTACTTTGTTCATGGCATTTGGCGCTCTTCGCACTGATAAAGTTATGAAGGCTGCTGCTTATCTCTTGCTAACTTTATGGGGGGTTGCTTTTGCCTATCTCTTCCTAGGATCTGAATACGTTTTTGCCATTCAGCTCATTGTATATGGTGGAGGCATTGTTGTGTTATTCCTATTCTCCGTGCTGTTAACCGGACACGAAGAGTTCCAAATGGATAAAGAATTCATTTGGAATAATCTGGTGCAAATCCTCATTGCATTACTCTTGTTCTTCACATTAACCGTGTTGATGTTAGACGTATTTGGAGGATATGAATTAACAGGCAATGAATTGGTTGTACTAAATGAAACACAAGACTTAACTCAGACGCTTGCTACTTCGTTATTCACAAATTATAACTATGTGTTACCAATACTTGGCATTTTGTTGCTCTCCGCAATGCTAGGGTCAATCAAGATTGCCATTAGAGAGGAGGAATTGTAAAATGGCTTTACCAATTGAGTATTTCTTAATTCTTAGTTCTGCACTATTCAGTATTGGCGTCTTCGGTGTGATCACTCAGAGAAATGCGGTTCGAATTTTGATCGCCGTAGAGCTAATCATTAATGCGGCAAACATCAATTTTGTAGCCTTCGCGAGCTATAACCCTGCTGGAGATATTTCTGGCTGGATCTTCGCCTTATTCATAATTGCAGTAGCAGCTGGGGAAGCAGCGATTGGACTTGCAATCTTCATCAACGTGTTCCGTAACTATGGAGAAATAGATGTCGGACATCTATTCACCCTTCGTGAGGTGTAAAAAATGAGCAGCGAAGTATTATTATTCGGAAAAGCAGTACTCATTTCCCCCTTTATTGGAGCAATCATCATTTCGCTTCTAGCATTTCTTCATTACACTCGAGGAAATAAGCATGAGGCTCACGGCTCAGAAAAACACGAGCAACACGAGGAGCATGGGGGCGTTCACTACACCAAGTTTGAAAATGTAATTTCCACTCTTGGCATCCTCTCTATCTTTGTTAGCTGGGTCTCCATGGTCTTGGTGGCTATTAATTATCTGCCTGGAGAAGAACACGAACCACTTCAATCACAATTTGGATTCTTTGGTTTTAAGGAGGGGGGTACTCCTGATATTCCCTTTGGGTTACTCATAGATCCCCTCAGCGTTTACATGGGTCTTATTGTAACAACTCTTGCATTGCTTATTCACATTTATGCAAGGGAGTATATGCATGGTGATGCAGGATATGCTCGATTCTTTGCCACTTTCAATTTCTTCACGGGAGTAATGCTGACTCTTGTCTTCAGCACTAGTTTTCTTGAACTCTTTATCTTTTGGGAATTAGTTGGACTGAGTTCATACCTGCTCATTGGTTTTTGGTTTTACAAGCCAGCAGCAGCTCATGCAGCGAAGAAAGCATTCCTCTATAATAAAATAGGAGACATTACTCTCTTAGCTGGTTTCTTAATGCTCTACAAGTACACACGAACTCTTGACTTTGTAGAACTCCCTGCTAAGCTGGAAGCACTCTCTGATCAGCAAATCGCAATTGTTGCGGTTCTTATTTTTGGAGGAGTCATTGGCAAATCGGCTCAGTTTCCACTGTACACATGGCTTGCCGATGCCATGGAAGGCCCAACCCCCGTTTCTGCGATTCTTCACTCCTCAACCATGGTCAAAGCTGGAATTTACATGGTCGCCCGAGTGTTCTTTATCTATTACGAAGCTAAAGATGGTCATAATATATTTGCGGGAGCAGAATGGGCACTAATCGTATTTGCGTGGATTGGAGCAATAACGGCCCTTCTTGCAGGGTTGCAAGCTCTTGTTGAGAATGAAATTAAGAGGATATTAGCATACTCCACAGTATCCCAGATTGGGTATATGGCTATTGCACTTGGAACTGGTGGCAAAACCGCAGCCATGTACCACTTATTAAGCCATGCAACGTTCAAAGCTCTGCTCTTCTTAACAGCTGGAGCTGTTATTCATGCAGTTCACACAAATAACATCTGGGAAATGGGTGGCCTTCGCAAGAAGATTCCAAAAACGTTTTGGCCCATGCTTATAGGGGCTACAGCTCTTGCTGGCTTCCCTGGCTTCAGTGGTTTCTGGTCGAAAGACGCGGTACTCCTCGCAGCATATGAAAGCGAGGTTCCTGGCCATTTGATCGTTTATTACATGGGTGCATTAACAGCATTCATCACTGCACTCTATTCAACCCGTTTCATTTACGTAGTATTCTTCAGAACTCCAGATCCAGAACATAAGGAACACGTAGAGAAAGCTCATGACGGAGGATTCTTCCTCACTACGCCCTCCATCATCTTGGGAGTGCTTGTTGTTATCGAAAGCATTCTGTTCATCCCAGTGTTCAATTTCGAACATTGGCTCAATGAAATCCTAGAACCCGAAATCAAGCCCGAGGCCATCAATTATGCGGTTGCCGGATCAAGTGCAATCATCGTGCTCTTGGGCATTTTTGTAGGACTAGTACTTTATCACTGGAAACCCGAACTCCGAGTTTCGCTCTACAACGTAGCCGCCATAAATTGGTTTGCCAATGAATTCGTCGCCAAACGATACCGCATCGATCACGTACTTTACTGGATTGCGAATGTTCCTGTCATGTGGATAGCTAACATTTTGCAAAACATTGATCTCAAAATCATTGACCGAACAATCATCGACACGTGGATTGTCAAAGGTTCTCTACAATTGGCCAAAATCTCTGACGTCTTTGACCAAGGATTCATCGACGGAATCGTTAATGGCGTTTGGCAAATATTCCTATACTTTGGGCGTCAATTCCGAAAGCTCCAAACGGGGCTTGTCAGTAACTATGCTACAATCTTTGCTGCAACACTAGTCTTGTTCCTGACATATGTCAATTTCTTAGTTTTATTCAAATAATAGGAGAAAGGTGAAGCGAGAATGGTATTCTATTGGTATCTTTCAATACTCTTATGGCTCCCGCTTATAGCGAGTCCCTTAACATACATGCTCAGCAAGAACAAGGTAGGCTGGGCGAAATGGAGCGCCACATTCATCACATTTGTTGAAATGATCTATTCATTCGTGTTGTGGTTGCTCTACACTTCCAAAGATCGATTTGGAGACAAGTACGTCACAGGCGATGGGTTCGTTTTTCTAGAAAAGACGGACTGGATCGTGGTCGGGAAAATTAAGATCTATTATGCGCTTGGCGTTGATGGCCTATCTCTTCCTTTGATCGCACTAACAACGGTCGTGTTCTTTGCAAGCATGATCAGCTCGTTCTACATCAAGGAAAGGGAACCACTATATTACTCTCTCATGCTCCTCCTTGAGGCAGGAGTCATGGGCACATTCATTGCTCTTGATCTCTTCCTATTTTACATTGCATGGGAAGTGGTATTGGTACCCATGTTCTTTATTATTGCCTACTGGGGTGGACCTAGACGTAAATATTCTGCATTCAAGTTCTTCATTTACACGCACTTGGCATCGCTCTTCATGCTTATTGGTATCTTTATCATCTACAACGAAGGAGGAGCAACATTCTACATGCCACAATTGAAGACCGAACTTTCTACCTATGCTGATGTGGGCCGACTAATCTTCGCTTTTTACTTGCTGGCGATAGGCTTCATTACTAAGTTCCCACAAGTACCCGTCCACACATGGCTACCCGATGCCCATGTTGAAGCACCAAGTCCCGGCTCAAGTGTTTTGGCCGGCTTGTTGCTTAAAATGGGTGGATACGGTCTAATCCGCTTGGGTGTGTGGCTTTTGCCCTCAAGTGTATTTACTGATCCTTCAAGCCATGTCCGGTTAGTCCTTGCCCTTCTCGGCATGATCTCAATGGCATACACCGCTTTTGTAGCATTGAGTCAGAAAGACATGAAGCGTCTAATCGCGTATTCTTCAATTGGACATATGGGTGTTGTCTCACTCGGGGTTGCATCCTATACATCAGAAGGAATCAATGCTGCAATTTTCATGATGATTGCTCATGGTGTCATTAGTCCTGCTCTCTTCTTGATCAGCGGAGTTATTCAGCACAACGCAGGCACAAGAGACATGACGATCTTGAAGGGTCTTGGTAACAAGATGCCGATCACAAGTACGTTGATGGTCTTTAGTGGCTTTGCAAGCGCTGGTCTTCCCGGTTTAGCCGGATTTGTCGCTGAGTTCCTTATGTTTGCCGGACTCTTCAAGAGCGACATGTTTGGCTACGGAGACACCTACTTCTGGATAACAGTAGTAGCTTTGCTTTCCATTATCGTAGTTGCTGGCTATTATCTATGGATGCTTCAGAGAGTAGTCTTTGGCCAGCCGGAAAATCTGGATGTTGAACATGATGGTCACTGGTATGAGCTAATGCCATTGTGGTTCCTTGCGTTCTTCATCCTAGCCCTTGGCTGGTTCCCATTCATCGTGTTGAAAGTAACTGATGAATTTGCAAGGGCCCTTATTCCCATTTAGGGGCGGTTAAAGAGGCATTGCCATGGCAACTACAACAAATAATCTTGTGATGCATGCCTTTACTCTAGCCATGGTCAACGCCGATCCCTCTCCTGTAAATACCAAAAAGAACAGGGAAAACGCAAAAAGGAGGTCTAAAACTCATGTCAGAATATGAAATTGTCATTAAGTCATTCATGCCGATCTACATCCTCATAGGAGGTAGCATCCTATCATTACTGATGGATTGGTTGCTTAGCGAAAAAAAGAAAAAGCACTCATTGCCCAGCGTAACCTTACTCGCACTGTTACTTGCCGCATTCTCTGTGTGGAATCATCCTGATCCTAGCCTCTTTCCCGGTAATCCTTCAATGTTTTACTTTGGGAACTACTACGTGTTCTTCGCTTTGACCAGCATTGCCGCAAGCATAATTGTCGTACTTGCTGCTTGGAAAGACATGGAGCTTGAATTAAGCTTAGGAGTATTCTATGCTTTGCTACTGCTTGCAAACATTGGCATCTTCGTCATCGGAGCATCAAACAACTTGATCCCTCTTTACATTGGGTTCGAAGTGCTTAGCATCTCAACCTATGCAATGATCGGTTTTAGAAAGAAATCAAGATCTGCTGCAGAAGCAGCAATAAAATACTTCTTGCTAGGGGCACTCTCATCTGGAATTATTCTCTTTGGAATGAGTCTATATTATGGTGCTACCCACACACTACAGATGAATGCATCTGCTGCGGCCGCTCTCGTGTCTACGGGATCGTCACCTAATGCTTTTGGTCTGTTCACAATGGTCGTGCTTGTTGCAGGGGTGAGTTTCAAGATTGCTGCTGTACCATTCCATGTGTGGGTGCCGGATGTTTATAGAGGTGCGCCACTAAGTGTTACGAACTTTCTTGCTATTGGGAGCAAAGCGGGAGGCTTCGCCTTTCTCTTCAAGCTATTTCTCGTCGCTCTCCTCGCTATTAAGACAGGCTGGGCTCCAATTTGGGCGGGTCTAGCTCTGCTAACAATGGTCATCGGGAATCTAGCTGCTCTCCCACAAACAAGCGTAACTAGGATTTTGGCATACTCAAGCATCGGCCATGTTGGTTACATCCTCATCGCTCTGGTAGCATTTGCTGATGGCTCAACCGAGCTTGCGATCGTTGGTGCTCTCTACCATATCCTAGCCAACGTTTTCATGAAAGGAACGGCATTTATTGTAGTCTTGATAGTGGTTCTCACAAGGGGCGGCGACACGCTCGATGACTTCAAAGGATTGGGCAAAAGAGATCCGCTTGTTGCATTCTTCATGAGCATCGCTCTTCTTTCACTTGCAGGAGTACCGCCATTTGCTGGTTTCTTTGGAAAATTCTTCCTATTCTATGCCGCCGTTGATTCAGGAAACATGTATCTGGCCATTATTGGCATTGTCATGAGTGCCACTTCGCTATTCTACTATGCTCGAATAATCCATGTCATGTACTTCTACGAACCAAAGGGAGATAGCTCATATCAACAACAACCACGATTTTTGGTTCTGCTCGTTGCTTTGCTTATAGCGAACCTCGCACTCTCTCTTGGTGCGATTTTCTACACAGAACGCATAGTTGACTTTGCCACTCAAGTGGCTAAAGAATTCATTGCGTAAATAGGCAAAAGACCTCCTTTTTGCCTATCCCCCTCGCTTCTCCCTTTCTCTCTCTTCCCCTGTCTTTTTTTTGGCGCTTTCATTTTTTTGTATACTATCATTGTGTCTGCAAAAAATAACAATTTTGTACTGATTTAGTTCAAATAAAGTGCATATATAAATGATTTTTCTGCATCTTTTGAATGATATTTAAATACACATAGTTCTTTGCTAGCTTGTGTCAGATCAAAACTCCAATGAAGAATTAACCCCAGAACAAAAGAACCTACAAGACGGGTTGGACTTTCAAATCGTCATTCAAAATGTAGTTGCAAGCGTTAATCTCTTTACAACCATCAACCTAACAGATGTTTTCCAGCATCTCATTGACGAGGATGATTTGGAGGTATCCTATGATCCGGAAAAATTCCCCGGCCTCATTATGAAACTCACTCAGCGAAGAATCTCAACACTGGTCTTTTCAAGTGGAAAACTAGTTATCACTGGAGCTAAGAGTACAAAAATGGTTCATGAGGCTCTTGAGGAAATCATTAAAATCCTCCGATCCACTGGAACAACTATTGACGAAGAAGCAGAAGTTACGATTCAGAACATCGTTGCAAGTGGCAATTTCAACAATCGAACCATCAATCTTGAATTAGCGGCAATGTGGCTTGATAATTCAATGTATGAACCAGAACAGTTTCCTGGTCTGATCTACCGGCTATCAGATCCAAAGACGGTCTTACTCTTATTCCAAAGTGGCAACTTTGTTTGTACAGGTGCCAAAACTGAACAGCAAGTGCATTTAGCAGTCAGACGTACCTATGATTCACTCGATGGAATCGAGGCCTTCGATAACTAAACTAACACCAAATTAAATGAGTCGCTGATACCGACTCCAGTTTTTTTTTCTTTATCCTTTTGTTCTCGATTTTAGGATACTCTCATTTCTTCATTTCATCGCTTTGGTCTAATCATTGAAGCTTTTTGACAGATGTCGCAATCTTTTTTCAAAACGACTGTTTTTTCCTCTGTCTTTGGTTTTTTTTCTTCGCTTATGTGTGACCTCATTTTTGCCCATTACATCGACGTATCAGCCAAAAATAAAGGCAAAAGGGCCGAGCTGAATCATGAGTGATGCTTTCTGGGGCTTCAAAATGCTAAGACCTAGAAAAACCAATAGGAGAAAGCCTTATAACAGAAAAATCATTTCTTTCAATAGGAATTATTGCGAAGTTGACAGTCGTCAACTTTCAATGTCAGGGAATCAACCTAGAGTGGGTCATTCGCTATGCAAAGTAGTCACCTGTTTAAAAGAGACGCAGAAGGAGTCCCGCATATCAAAATTGTTATTTGGGGACCCTCTCTAGCCGGAAAAACCAGTATGCTAACGGTATTCAACATTTTGAAACGAATCGAAGATCCCGATTTGGTTTATTCTGAATTGAAACGAATTGATGACCCTTCGGGGAGGACAATCTATTATGATCAAAGCATTTTTGAGTTACCAAAGGGTCAGGGGACCAGTCTCCCGTTACTAAGATACCAAGTCTGGACCGTGGCTGGGCAAGAACGGCATAGAGACACACGACGCATTGTTATACGTGGTGCAGATGGTATCATAATCATGTTCGATCCAAGCAAAGAACAATGGGAAGCAAATAAGAAAAGCCTGGCTGAGCTAAAAACACTAATGGGTGATGAGCTCGGTACCAAGATCCCGTTCCTCGTGATTGTTAACAAAATAGACCTGCCAAAAGAAGAGAGAACACCAACAGAGGAATTTATGCAACTTTTGGTTGAAATGGGCCTTGCTACAAATGTTGGAGAAGCATACATGAAAACTCTTGAAATCAGCTGTCTTGACGCTAGGAATGACTTACTTGCACTTCCTCGTCGTCCCGATTGGAGAGAGCTCATCGACGGAAAAGGACGGCTGAAACGAGATGCACGTCCAGAAAGTGTGAGAAGGGTCGCTCAACCAATTGAGCAGATCACTAGAATGATAATCGAGAACAAGATCAAACAACACAAAACCAAACCGCAACCAGAAGCATAACATGTCTCCTTCCCCCTCGGAATAACCTACTGATCTTTTGCCGGAACAACCGTAACTAAAATGAACTCTGGTTCTCTTTGAACGTCTGTGAGGGCATGGGCACCGGGCCAAATAACCACGTTCTTCTCTCCTTTTAAGACCACAAATCATTTCTTCTCCGGCTCTTATGGCGCATCATTCACCATTGAAGAGGGGATCTCTGCAAAGATCTCCTCAACTCAAGTGACTGAAGACATCGTTCTTTATAATGGACAAAGACTCTCCTCAGGGCCCTCCTTAGAAGTCATTTCTTCCTTACGATCCTTGACAAGCAATTTTATTCCCCCTATCATGATTGAACAGCAAGGAGTTTTGCCAATATCAGCTGGACTTTCTTCCAGCGGCGCGGGAGCGCTTGCAACAGGGATTGCTTTAAATCAGCACTTTTCTCTGAATCTTGATCCTACTATTCTTGGACAAATAGCTCATCTTGCTGAAGTGAAGTGCTTAACAGGTCTAGGCTCTGTGTTTACCCAGTTTCATGGTGGTTTCCTTCTTAGAAGCTCTCCGGGGGCTCCGGGGGTTGGATCTCTTATCCGAATTGATCTACCAGACTCTTGGGATCGATCTGTTCTAATTCTATCCTGGGGAGGATTATCAACATCAGAAATTCTTCAAAACCAATCACAGCTCACTCGAATCCGAAAAATCGGTCTTGTATTCACAGAAAAACTTGCTCAAGAGCCTAAATTTGAAAAAGCACTCTTTCTTGCTAAAAAATTTCTTTCTCAGAGTGGCTTACTCCCAAACTCATTGAAAGATGTTCTCTTTCAAATAGAATCATTTGATATTCTGGGTGCAGGCATGGCTATGTTAGGTAGCACCATTTACGTGCTCGCGAACAATGATGTTCTTGATGAAATCTCTTCATTTGTTTCAGCACCAACGATAATTAGAACAAAGCTAAGAGAATTGCCATTACGGGAAGGTAATTGAAATATGAAGAGATCATCTGATGTGACAATACTTCCTAATCCCAAAAGAGACAAGCTAGGTGAATGCATTGACGAAGACAGATACAAACGAGGATTTCATCCCTGATGATCATCCTCGATCAGAATCTCTCCGTATTAGACATAAACTGGTTGAAGGGTTTGAAAACGGGTTAGTTGCGAAGGCCGGTCTAATCGCTCACGGTAGAGGAGAGGCATTCGATTATCTTCTTGGAGAAAAAACTATTGAAAGTGCAAAAAAAGCCATGGAAGCTTCAATAGCCCAGATACTTCTATGCAAACATCCCGTCATTAGCGTAAATGGTAACGTTGCTGCTTTGGTCCCTGAGGAAATAGTCGAGCTTTCCGAGGCGATTTCTGCTCCCCTTGAAGTAAACCTCTTTTATCGATCCCGAGAACGTGAAATTGCTATCGAAAAAGCGCTTCTTGGTGCTGGTGCTAAGCAAGTTCTTGGTGTTGATCTTTCTCATAGAACCTCATTATCGGGGATCTCTCATCAAAGACGATATGTTGATGACCGTGGCATTGCTAGGGCGGATATCGTACTTGTAATGTTGGAAGACGGTGACCGCACGATTGCATTGAGAGCTTCTAACAAATTTGTTGTGTCAATTGACCTTAATCCATTGTCTCGGACAGCACTCGCCGGCTCATTCACAATTGTGGATAATCTGATTCGCTCCATTCCTTTGATGACAAAAATTGCGGAGAAATTTATTGAGAAAGATACCTCTGAACTGAGGCAAATTGTTGCAACGTATTCTCACCAACAAATTCTTGAAGACGCCTTAAGGGTCATGGGGAACTCGTATCAGCAAGTCGCCCCAATGCTTGAAACCGTAATCCAAGCCATCGAAGCCAAGCGGCAAGACTAGCTCCAGCTCCTATCGCCCTTTGATTTTTATCTCTTAAGTTGTCTTAATTGAGAGTTCCATTAAGCAATACTTGTCTTTCCGTTTGGTTGCAGGGTACCTATTAGTAAATTTGAATTCTTTACCCAAAATCTCCGTAAGCGCCCCCTCCCATATGCCCATAACGAAATCACATAACTGAACGTTACTGGGTTGGCAACGTTCGCCGGGTTTGAGGAAACAGAAGCATCTTGCTTTTATGTCTCTTATAATCGTAGTACTCTGGGATTCTGTAATCTCTTGAATGAGAATTACATTCGGATCGTTTCCAGCAATGCCTATGACTCCCTTTCCAAAAAATTTCCCAACATCGTATCCTGTTGTACCCGTCGGGATTCCTTCAGCTAACGATTTTTCAACAAGGAATTTCACCAAGATTAAAACCGCCACTTTATGATCTACATTTCCTGCGTGTTCAAGTGGGTTAGTTTGATATTTTGTTCGGATGAAGTCAGACATGATTTCAATCAATATGCGATATAGTGTCTCTATTCCTAGAGATTTATTGAAAATCGGTGTAAGGATTTGTTCTGGGTCAATGTTTGCTATGTAATCTTGGATTTCCTCTTCCAAGCTACTAGAGATTGGAGACGTTGCTTGGTTGATTACTGCTTCCTTCTTGCTGCCAAATTGAGGGGAGGGAGAGCTGGCATAGTCTATGGCTTGAGACCTGGCTTCGATTTGCATGCTACTGCTAGGCGATAAAACAACATTCCAGACCGCTCCCGCCAATTCATCAAAAGTTGCTTCTACTTTGACTTCTTTTGAGAATACATAGTATCCAATTCCTGTGAAGATCCCCTCAATAAAGATTTTTATAGCTTCATGAGAGATGCCTGTTTCTGGGATAAACCGATTATTTCCTAAAACGGCCCTCGCTTCTGTGGCGGAAATCACTCTGATTTCGCTATTCTTCCATCCCAATGTGAGGAGAAACATTTGGATCTGCTCGTTAATATTATACGCGATATCCGGTTGGAAATATTCTCGAAAGATCCTCGCAATGCCTAATTTATACACTTCCGTATTTCCTTCCCCTTGTGTATGGGCTTGCTCACCAAGTTCCAATAGCGCATTGATTAAAGTTCTCAGCACTTGACTATTACGGATTTTTTCACTTCCGAATTTGGTCCATATCGATTTGATCGTCGACACGCCTGATCTCCTCTCTTTCGAATCTTCGATAGGAGCACTTACATAAAGTTGCTGATGTATTTTTGCTTAATTGAAACACAATGCGAATTTGTTTTCTAGCAGATCACCTAGGGCAAATGTATAAAACTCCTTAAAAGAATAAACAACTTAGAGATTTCTGAGGCGAGTGATGCTTGTTATCACAGCGCAAATTCCAACCCATATTAGAAAACCTACTCAAATATAACGGTGTCAAATCCGTAGTCATTGCAAATGAGGAGGGATTTCCTCTTGCATATCAATCGAAGGACCCTTCCTTCACCTCAGATGATGCCGAAGTCGCTGCTGCAGTATTTGCTTCCCTAGTGGGCAAAGCAAACTTAGCAACAAAACAGATCAATAGGGGAGAACTTAATTTCTTCACATTAGATCTAACCACTGGCGAGATCCTGGTAGCTCTTGAACAAGACTACATTGTCATTGCCATAAGGGAGAGGCCAGATAAAACATCTCGAAGTTTAATGTCTTAATGGACAAGACCCAAATCTCTATTGTAAACTGCTGAACAAAGGAAGGAGAAAAGAAGCATGCGAAAGGATACCAAGGGAAGAATTCATTTCAAAGTTGTTTTTGTCGGCCCATCATTATCCGGCAAAACCACGCTCCTCCGATACTTGCATGATCAAGTACAGGGCCTATTGAAGGGGAGTCTGACCTCTGTAGAAGATCCCAGTGGGAGAACGATTTATTTTGATTTTGTCCCGTTTAGCGCAACTGGCAAGGTATTGTTAGATGTCTACACTGTTGCGGGGCAAAGAAGGCATCGTGATCAACGAAAGTTAATTCTCAAAGGAGTTGATGGATTACTTTTCGTTGCAGATTCCAATCCTGAACTAAGAAATGATAACATTGAATCTGCAGATGAGCTTCGCCTATTCTTCGGGGAAAAGCTTGGCAGTGAAATTCCCTTGGTAATTGTTCTAAACAAAAGAGATCTTCCCAACGCGATGGCTCGAGACGACATGATCAAGGATCTATCATTTCCACCCGGAACCCCTGTATTTGAAACAATCGCAACTAAAGGAGTGGGCGTTAAACGAGCCTTTCAAAGTCTGTCCCGCGAAATCATCCTGAGAAAGCTTTATGCTCCCAGCGCTGAAACAAAGCCAACCACTACTGAATAGTCTAATTTCTGCCTCAACGGATAAGTTAGCGCTGAAGTCATACACTTTTGCCCTTCTTTCGCCATCAAAAAATCAATAGGATGAATACACTACACAGAAAGCATTAAAATCAAAGACGAAGTAAGTACTAGTGTCATAAACACAAAGGCGAGGGCCGATCACATTGTTTGACATTGGATTCGAATCAAAACAAACTGAATTGCGAAGTATATTAAAAGAACTAGAAATGAACATTAGAGAAATCGAAGCAGCAGCTGTTGTCAGCATTGAAGGGCTTCCCATTGCAGCATCATTGCCAGACGACATTGAAGAAACCATGCTAGCTGCGATGACTGCATCAATGCTAAGCCTAGGAGAGCGAGTCTCTCAAGAGTTGAAACGGGGTAATCTTGAGAAGATTTTTGTCGAAGGCTCCAATGGATATGTGATCTCGACAGCGGCTGGCCCCAACGCAGTACTTGCTGTCTCCGCTAGAAAAGACGCCAAACTCGGCCTAATTTTTCTGGACATGCAACAAGCGGCCCAAAAGATCGCCCAGCTTCTATCTTAAGTTTCTAGCGTTATTTTCATTTTTCGGCTACTTTCTCCCTTAGATAGAACTTTATAGTTCTCGGTTTTTATTCACCATAGTGAATTCCGAAATATCTGACTTGATTTCCTCTCTATACCAAACATTCGAAATTAAAGATAAAGTCAGGGAGCAATTGTTGCAATTCAATAGACAACTAACGCTCGCTAGCGGAAAAGTCATTCAAGCCATTCAGCGTGAAGACATGGACTCTGTTCAAAGATGGCTTTCTGAAGCAAAAGCAATGTTAGTCAATGTCATGACTCTCCTTGAGAAACATCCTTGGTTTTTAGGCTGGGGAGGTGTTCATTCTGGAATTGAAGAGTACTGTGAGGCCGAAATCCTCTATGCTATCATAAATAATACCCCTCTTCCCACCCCAAAGGAATTAGGTGTTCCCGAAGAATTATTTCTCCTTGGAATAGGAGATGTTCCTGGAGAATTGCGGAGGATTCTACTTCGGGATCTTTCGCGAGGAGAAACTGAAAGACCTAAGCGCCTTGTTGAGCTCATCAGCGAGATTTACTCATCGATGATGCAAATGGAATTTTCAAAAGGGCTCATTTCGAATCTCAGGAAAAAAATCGACCGCATTCGATATATTCTTGAACAAAGCGAGAGCGATTACACTCGCGCCGTGTTAACTCTCAAACTAGAATCCAAATTGGATCGATATTCTGGGGAATAAACAATGAAAACGGTTACGGGAATCGTGGTTTCTGGTCTGGGTAGGGGTCGCCGTTTCTGCTCATTACCTCCCTATCGCAATGCTTTTCGTGATCTAATGGGCCTAGAGGTATTCCCCGGAACCCTAAACCTCGAACTTAGAAAAAAGGAAAGTCACCTTGTTTGGCAATACGTAGAGCAAAAAGGAGAATATGTCCGGTCTTTTCGATGGGAAGGCAAACAATTTGGTGCTATTCAGCTTGCCCATGTTGACATCAATGGCACGCCCGCCGCAATTGTTGCACCGCACAAAACTAGTCACACTGAGACAACTGTTGAAATCATTGCGGAGTCCAAGCTTCGAGATTCTCTTGGACTCGAAGATGGAGATCGTATCCGCCTTGAATTTCCAGGAAGACGAATACAATTAAGAAAGTCTGATAATCTTTGTATTTTAAAAAAAGCTTTATCGGCATTCTATTTCTCTAAGCCGTTTATTCCAAAGAGCATTTCTTGCATGACTGATCAACGTGCGCAGCAACTCACTCAGGAACTTATAGGGGCTGGAGCGTTAGTACCTGCTGGAGAAGGATATGAATTGACCTATTCTGGTCGTTCTTTGCTTCGAGTTGTATTCACTGGAGGTGTCTACGACTTGTTGCACGCTGGACATCTTGCAACCCTTCAAGAAGCAAAGAGCCTTGGGGACTATCTCTTGGTGATTGTTGCTAGGGACGAGACTGTCATGAAGTTCAAACAGCGAAAACCCATTAAACCAGAAGAAGAAAGACGTAAGATTCTCGAACAACTACGTCCTGTTGACTTGGCACTCCTTGGGCAAAGACAAAACTATTTGCAAACAGCTCTTCAATTTCGCCCCGATCTGATTGTAATGGGTCATGATCAAAGAATGGAAATTGAAGGCATTCTCTCATTTCTTGAAGAAAAGGGTTATCCGCATATTAGAGTAGAACGATTGTCTGCAAGAATCGAGGGCAGATCTACCACTCGATTGATAGAACAAGCAAAACATAGGAATTCAGAAAAATAGAGGTTTGTTTATAGGTTCTCTCACTTTTCGGTATCATCATGGATATATTGAATTCATATGGGGAACCGTGTCTTGTCCATGATGCGTCTTAGCACATTTTCTTGCACTCCATATCAAGACATATTTAGACCATTAGCATTAGAGCAATTGGGTGTCAATGCTTTCCAGTGAAATTACAGCTGAAATACTATCAATGGGTAATGAATTATTAATCGGGAGAACAATAAATACGAACGCAACATGGATTTGTAGAGAATTAGTCAGACTAGGTGTCACCCCCATTCGAGGAATCATGTTTCGCGATGTCAAGAGAGAAGCTGTAGAAATCATTAGGGAAAGCATCAATCGTAAACCTCGCTTTGTTTTCATTACTGGAGGGTTGGGTCCCACATTTGATGACATTCAGTTGGAATGTGTTGCTGACGCCGCAAACCTTCCTCTTGAATTGAATCAAATCGCTCTAAATTGGATAACCATTTTTTACAAGGAAAGAGGATACGAGCTAAATCCAGCTCGGGAAAAAATGGCTCTATTGCCCAAGGGTAGCAATCCTTTGTTCAACTCCGTTGGCGCAGCACCAGCTTGTTGGCTTGATCTTAATGAAACGTCTATAATCTGCCTACCAGGGGTCCCTGCCGAGATGAAAGCAATAATGAAAGAAGAAGTTCTTCCGAGGATTCAAGAAGAAATGAAGGCGAGGGGTCTTAGTTTTTCGGTTTTCGGTTTTTACATCGAGGGGGTCCCAGAATCAGAGATTAGTGCTGTTCTAACCAAGCTTGTAAAAGAATACCCCCAAGTAAATTTCAAAACTCATCCTAAGGGATCAGAAGGCAATCCGCTCCTAGATTTCAACATCTATGGGTTTACAACGGATCCTACTCAAGTGGCCCAAATTACAAAGGAAATAAAACTATTTCTCAAAAAGGCGTTTCCTGCAGCAAAATTTGGAGAAATCCGTGCTGTTCACGAAGAAAATCCCGAAAGAGAAGAAACTTGAGAAATCCCAAACTCTTTGTGAATCCTTAAATGAGGGAAGGATTCTATCGGAAAAAGGATATATCGCTAAGGTTTAGGTTTCCATGTGAGTAAGTTTGGCTTCATCCTTGGTCCAGCTGGAAGTGGGAAAAGTTTGATGACATATGCGCTGCATCACTGGATGGAGCTCGTAGAATTAGATGTTGCCATTCTGAATTTAGATCCGGGAGTAAAAGTGCTGCCTTATTCTCCCCATATTGATGTTCGAGAGTACATAGATATTGATAAGATTACAGAGAATTACATGTTGGGCCCTAACGGGGCACTGATGGCCGCCATGGATCATGTGTTGACTGTGATTGATAAACTAATCACAGATATTGAAACCGTTGGGCCTGAATACGTTCTAGTGGATACTCCTGGCCAAATGGAAATCTTTGCTTATCGCCAAAGCGGTCCTATCATTCAGAAGCTTCTCTTAGGAACCGATAATATTGGAGCAGGGCTATTCCTTGTTGATCCAACTCTGGCTTCCACAGCGAGTAGCTTTGTAAGCATATTATTGCTCTCCTTAAGTGTCTCTTACCGTTTACAACTTCCCCAGACTCTTCTGATTACCAAAAGTGACCTACTTCGTCCAGAAACCAAGGATCGTTTGTTAAAATGGGGAGAAGACCCTGAACTTCTTATCACAGATTTATTACAAGAAGGAACACAACTCGAAGCCGACTTATCAAGAGACATAACTGAAGTTCTGAAAAACCATAGCTACGTGTCTGAATTTCCTGCTGTGAGTGCAGAAACCAACGAAAACATGGAAATTGCCTTTGGAATGTTGCAAAGAATGTGGGGTGATGACCACGAAGTATTCGGGTGATCATGTGAAACGCCAAGACGATTTATTAGATCTGGACACAGTTCGGCTGAAGCTGCAGCATTTGAGAGAAATCAGAGATGCTTTCTTTACTAAGAGCAAGAGTGTCCGGGAGGAAATCGATAAGTGGCAGAAACTATTGCAGGAAAAAATGGCGGTTCTCAAGTCCTATCAGGAACAAGTTGTTCAACTAAACGAAGAACTCACCCAAATGCAACTGAGGCAAGAAGAGCTAAAAAAGAAAAGCCAGATTGATCCTATCAAAGACTATGAAAAAATAAGAGGTTCGATTTTGAAAAAGAGAAGGATGCTACACTTACAAGCTCAAATCAAGAAGCTAGAATGGGAATATGAAACTCGACAACTAAGCTTTAATGAAGAAAAGGAATTGATTTCACGATTAAATGAGCTCCAAGAAAAACTCGATGTGTTACGATCTGAAACAATTATTGTCGATTCTTTATTACATGCAACCGAGGAGCTAGAACGTTTAGATCAGTCTATCCATGATAGGGTTGAAGAAGCCATTCTTCTTGCTGAAAAGCTTTCTGACCTAATGGACGAGCTTAATAATATTAAGGCCAAAATTGTAGGTCTGAGTCGCTCTGAACGAGAATATAAGATGCAATCGGAACTTGCCCATAATGAATATATGAGTTTGTTTGCCTTGTATGAACGTTTCAAAAAGAAAATCGATCGCCTGCCGAGGAATCTAAATTCTGAGGAAAGAAAAAAAATGGAAGAAGAAGTTTCCAGAGAGCTTACTATTGCCTTTGAGAACTTTAAATCCGGTAGAGGTTTAACTGTTGATGAATTCATTCTTCTGACCAAAGCTGGGCTACTCTGATTTTAAGCTCCAAAATTCCTTGTCCGTTGTTGATATGTTCGAATTGCCCTCAATAGGTCAATCTTTCGGAACAGTGGCCAGAAGACTTCTGCAAAATAGAACTCAGAATATGCACTTTGCCACATAAGAAAACCACTCAGTCGTTCCTGACCGCTTGTTCTAATTATAAGATCGGGGTCAGGAAGGCCTGCGGTATAGAGGTTCTTGGCAATTATCTCCTCTGAGATTTCCTCGGGGTTTAGATCGCCTCTTTTCACATGCCGTGCAATGTTCTTAACAGCATCTGTAATTTCTCTTCTACCACCATAGGCTAATAATATGTTTAAGATACGCTGGTCGTAGTTTGCCGTGGCTCTTTCAGTAAGCTCTATTTCTTCGATCAATTCGGGAGGCAAAAGATCTCGAGCACCCGAAACGATCACCTTGACTTTTCTTTCGTGTGTTTTCTTATCTTCTCTGAGCTTTCTCATTTTCTCCTTTGCCATTTTCATGATGAGCTCTACTTGTTCCTTTGAACGATTAAAATTCTCCGTGGAAAACACCCAAACAGAAACTACTTTGATGTCTAAGTCCCAGCACCATTCTAGGACTTCTTCGAGCTTTTTTGCTCCTTGTTCATATGCCGTTGCATAATCAATCCCTTTGAACGCTGCATATCGGCGGTTTCCGTCCAAGATGATACCAATATGCCTCGGAATCGGTCCTTGAGAGATTTGGCTAAGCAATTTTCTAGTGTAGACAACGTAAGCAGGGGCTAGGACTGACTGCATTCATTTCACCCAACAAATGATCTTCTCTAAAAGCCCTCTTTTTTTATATGATATAATAATTATGAAATGGCTGGAATTTTCTCAAAAATCAATGCGAAAATCCTTTCCTTCACTTGAAAGTTGATTTTTTCTTGAAGGATGCTTTTTCTTGTCTATCGGAATGTTTTGTTCCCATTCAAGCAATCTTCCTTTAAAAAACCAACAACTCGACTCTCATCTCGCAAAATATCCTATAACGTTCCCCGGATGAGAATGAAGAACAATCCATGCTAAAAGATCCTCTTTATCGAGACCATATGGATAGGTTAGAATCAAATATTTCTCGTGTTTGAACGCTGGAAGTTTCTTTCCGAGCCGGCCAGTTAGTTTTGGGTGTGTTCCTGTGATGGCTTGGAAAATTAGTTGGATATCTTTGTTCTTTTTTTCCTCATTTATTCGTGCTAAGAAATCCGCTTCTCGAAACAAATTGGGCGAAGATATGAAGACATTATCCGTGCCTAACAGGAATGGTGTGTTCTTCTCAAGAAATCTAGAAATGGGGGGCGCACCATTTGACAAGTATGCATTCGACCGAGGACAAAAAACTGGTATTGCTTCTGATCTGATGAGCAACTCTAAGTCTCGTTGTGTTGCGTGAGTGAGATGCACCAACATGTCGATGCCAAGGTCTAGAGCAAACTCAATATCTGATTCCCCTTCTCGTTCCAAGAATCTGTTTCTTGCTTTTTTTGTCTCAGAAACGTGGATTGCGGTGAATAGACCCATGCTTTTTGCTTGTTCAATCATCTCCTCTATTTTTTGTCGATCCCAACGAGTTGCATCGGGAATGCCTATACCATCGGCCCATTTGCTTAGTTGTTCTATTTCTTCCGTTTCAGAGGTTCTTCCTAATATGAAGTACTGGATTTCTTCTTCTCTTGATGCTTCTCTGGCTATGCGGGATCCTTCAACCCCTCCCTCGCGAAAATCAAAGACAACAAAACTACCTTCTGTCTTGCTTTTTCTTACAAATTGTCGAATTGTATCCCTTTGTTCCTCGACTGTTAGTTTCGCTAGTAGTTCCTTTTTCAACCCATTTTTTCCCACTAGTGCGCTTGTGTTTTTTCCATACCCCTTGCTGATCAACTTAAAGTCGGCAGAGTGAACATGGCCATTTACAAGAGCTGGGATTGCTACTAATCTCTGGTCATCAAGACTAGCAATATCTGTTTTCCGGAGAAATCGGGGTTTTTCAACTTCAAATTGTTCATGGATTTTTCCCTTCATATCAACAAGAAATTCAACCGTAAGTGTTTCTTTCATTGACCGTCCCAATTGTAAAATGGGTCAATTATTGTTTGAAGTTTTTCTATTGGCCACCGGCGCAGTAATGGTGTAGACAATTTTTTTGTGCGTGAGTAAATATATGTAGTCTTGATCAATCTGGGATAACGAATTTAAATGGAGGGTAACTTAGAATGTGTGCCTTGAGAAAATCATTATATTTTTGCCTTTTTTCATTACTTATTTTTTGCCAATTCTGGACAATCTGGCCTAGCAACTCAATGTTTTCTTGAGCAACTATCGGTTCTTCGTGTCCCCCAAGAACAGTGCACTTCTGTTCTCGAATCACTTCTTCAATTAAGGAATTTAATGAATGAGAATAGCTATTCAGGGTTTCTTTTGGAGGGAGGTATATTGATCCATTGTGAATGGTATCACCAGCGATTAAGTGTTTCCTTGATGTAGATATGCTGATTGATCCCGGTGTGTGTCCTGGCGAGTGAATAACTCTTAGATCAATGCCACCTAATTCAAAAACTTCCCCCCCTATTAGGGGATAATGTTCATCTGCTGGTTTTGTAACCCCTCCCTTCTTGAGAAATTCATCAGAAAAGACTCCGTCTGAAGTTCTAAGAAAAATAAGTTCCTCGGGAAGCGCTACTCTATGAAGGTCAAATTTGTGGACATAAATTCTCGGCCATTCGTGGTTATTTCCAACATGATCAAAGTGATGATGTGTATTGAAAACGAATATTTCCTTATCCTTTATAAGGGGTTTAACTGCCTTTTTGATGCTGTGAATCCCAATTCCTGTATCAATAAGGGCTGCCTTTTTCTCGCCGATGATGAGATAATTATTTGCAAACATTGTGAGAAATCTAGGGTCTATCCAATCCAACCGTTCTCTGAGCGCATAAACCCATTTATCAATACGCAGAATTTGGAACCATGATTCGGCATGGGAGATAGCCGTAATTTCCATCACCCTTTCCATGTTAGGGTTTGATCTTCAGAGGTTCTAACCCACGATTTTCTGGGTTTCCGAGCACGTCATGTAGCATTTTTGCAATGGCTAAGAATACACCGTATACGATAATTACTGCATATAAAATGGGAACCAAACCTTGAAATATGGGGGAATTTGCAAGCAGAAAGCTCAAGGGATATATGATCACATAATATCCGATCAAATATATTACTGAGAAATAAATGAGCATTCGAAACGCGTCTTCTGCGCTTGCTTTCCATTGAGCGATGCTCTCTCCAGTCATTTTTTCCAGTCCTTCAAATAGTAATCATTCTGCGCTCGTCTAGGCTACGCGGCGGAGCCTCGATCCTCCAACCCCCGTTGGGTGTGCACGGGTTCCCTCTGCCCAGCGCTCTAGCAGCACGAACCGCCGGCCTTAGGGCTGCTGCCTTCCGGCCCTGACCCGGTTTGGCCTAAGCCGCTTCTAACTTTCTCCTCCGAGAAAGCCTCGCGGCGCGGCCCGTTTGCTAGTGCCAGGCTTCATTGTTCTTCCCGCGCTCTTCAACGGGTTAGGAGGACCTTGAACCCCGCTCACGCCCTGGCATATCGACCATTTCCAGCTTCCAGGGGAGGCCGAACCCCCCGGCGTGCGTAGTAACCCCGAGCGCAGATGACATGCTACATTTTCCCATGGCTCTTTTATCCCTTGCCATCCGTGTCTGCCTAAATCGTCACTGAAGCAATATTGACTTCTTTCCATTACGGGGTGTCCCAAGAAAAATAAGATCACAAAAAGCAGAGAGGTCTGGAAGAAGATTTTCAATCATGGTGTTGCCTAGGCTTCACTATTATTCTGCTTGTGTGAGTCTAGTCATGTTGTTGCCTAGTGCCTCAATGCCTTCTGCCAAAACTGGATGGCCATAAATCATTTCTCCAAGTTCTTTCCATCCTAACCCGTTGTCTCTAGCGAGGACTAACATTTGAACTAGACTCGCTGTTCGGACTCCCCATAGATGAGCACCGATGATTTCATTTGAACCCTTGATCCCGATTCCTTTAAGGAATCCAACCCAATCATTGACAATCATTGATTTGCCAAGCCACTTGTTATAGAATTTGTATACAACGACTTTCTCTCCATATCTTTCTCTTGCCTCTTCTTCAGTGAGTCCTACGGAAGCCAGTTCTGGAACCGTAAAGGTTATTCGAGGAATGCTAGGTGCGACAAGTGGTTTCCAGTCATCGGATCTTGTTTTCGACTTCTTCAAATTCTTGATTAGGACACCAGCTTGAAATGCTGCCCAGTTTGTAAACATGGGATTGCCAACCACATCACCTATTGCAAATATGTGTGGCTTATTAGTCTGAAGAAATTCATTGACCTTAATGGCGCCCTTTTCAACTTCAACTCCTGCGTTTTCTAACTTCAATGGACCAATTCTCGGCTTTCTGCCGGTTGAAACTAAAAGCATGTCTCCCTTATAGACTCCCGCATTTTCTCCTTCGTAAAGATGGACTTCAAACTCCCTAGAACCATCATCTTTGACGACCTCCTTTACTTCATCAACAAATCGCCCTGTAAAAATCTTAATTCCCAATGATGTAAGATGCTCTTTTAGAGCATCAGCCATCTCTCTGTCCTCGCCAGGTAGTATTTGCGGCATTCCCTCAAAGATCGTTACATCTGAACCGAATTTATGAAGCATTTGTCCAAATTCAAGACCGATCCTGCCTCCTCCAATTATTAGCAAATGCTTTGGAGGTTTTTCCAATTTCAAGATATCCTCATTGGTACTATAGTTTACTTTGTCAATTCCTTTGATTGGAGGAATGGCTGGTTCACTTCCTGTTGCGACAACGAAGTAGTCTGCAGAGTATTTTTCGCCATTCACCTCGATGGTGTGATCATCCACGAATGAAGCATATCCCCGGATAACCGGAACACCCACTCTTTCTTCCACATGACGTAGGGTTCCTTTTCGTATTCTTTCAACAATTTTTCTTTCATGTTCTTTTGCCTGTGTGAAGGAATAGCCATTATGTGCAGCTTCAACAAGAGCTTTTGTTGGTATGCACCCCGTGTTGATGCATGTCCCACCAAAGTGATCATCAACCCTTCCTTCTACCAGCGCCGTGTTCCAGCCTGCTCTTTTGAGAACTACTGCTACTTTCCTACCCGCGGAGCCACTTCCTATCGAAATCAAATCAAAGTGCTTTGCATCATTTGCTTCTGACATGGGCACTGAATCTACTTTTATCATAAAAAACGTTCATGTATTCCCTATTTTCCCTTTCAGCAAGAATCGGGTTCACATAAGCCCATGTTCCAAATTCTAAAATACGTCCATTAATAGGCATCAAGAGATGATCCGCCATTTTACCTCGACGACTTATCTCTTTTACAAAGACAAGCTAGTGCTTGTCTGGCATGACAAACTGAATTCTTGGCTACCTCCCGGAGGACATGTGGAACCTAATGAAGCCCCTCACGAAGCAGCAGTTCGCGAGATTAATGAGGAAACCGGAATCCAAAACGTAACATTTCTCCTAACAAAACCAGCGGTTTATTATGATTCAAGAGCGAAGTCTCTTCCTGAACCATATCGCATTCTCGAAGAGCAAATTGAGCAAGATCATTATCACCTAGATTTTATCTATGTAGCCAAAACCAGCGAATCTCCCAAAATAAGCGAAACGGTATCTATTTTTGACGCCGACAAGCTATCAAAATCATTGAACATATTCCCTAACGTTAGAACAATTGGGTTAGAACTATTTTCTAGTCTGAACTTTTCACAATTTTGAAGGCTCTTCGTCTAGGTTTTTTCATAAAGATCCACTGTTCCGTTTCCCAACAAGTACGTCCTAACTCTCCTAAGATCTGCAAATAAATCCGAGACTAAAGGAACATTGTTAGCTCCTCCGAGGAACAGCGGTGATCTAAAAACCCTAAATCTCAGCCTAAGGTTTGATTGCAAGAATAAGGTGAATATTCTGCTTCCTCCTTCAACAAAGAGGCTCTTATAGTTTTTTGATTTCATCCATTTCACAATTGCCTCAACAGTGTTTTCCGGACTGATTTCGATTATCTCGGCTCGTTCGTCAATCCCTTTTTTACGCAATATCTTTTTTCCCTCGGATGAAGAAAATACTGTTGTAGGGGCACGCGTATCAAAAACTTTGGCATTTGCAGGAATATTTCCAGATATTGTAAGAACACACCTATGTGGATGCCTATTTGGAGTTCGTCCGATCCACTTTTTTTTGACACAAAGGGATGGATTATCGGTTCTGATTGTGCCTGCCCCAACTAAAATCACATCAAACGCTTCTCTTAGAAGATGGACTTGCCGCCAATCTTCTTCATTGCTAAGTTTTGTTTCCTCACCCTTTTTCCCAAGAAATCCGTCTGCGGACGTTGCACAATTAAGTAAAATTTCAATTCCTCTCATTCATTGAAGTCTTGGGTTCAGAACTATTATTGATTTTGACACCTATCCTTTATGCATCGCTGTGTTGCAAATGTCTGCCTTCTCTGTACCATTTACAAAGTCCTAACTAAATTGGAAAGCCTTTAAAATGTCATAACAAATTAACTCTTGGTGAAATTCTAGGATGGATCGCCAAATTCGTCTCCAGTAATAATCATTTATTTTTTCTTCACTTTAAAGGAGAATCCATCCTAGGACTCGATGATTTTGGAGGTGTACAAACTTGACCGAACAATCAGAACAGACTAAATTTGACGCAGTTCCTTCCATCTCAAAACTCCCAGAAGTCGAAACCAAGATCTTGGAATTCTGGAAGCAAGAACATATTTTTGAAAAATCCCAAAAAAACCGGAACGGTTCGCCTGTTTTTGCTTGGCTTGAGGGTCCGCCCACCGCAAATGGCTTACCACACATGGGCCATGCTCTAACGCGGGTCTATAAGGACGCGATGCTTCGCTTTCAGACCATGAATGGTAAACAAGTATTACCCAGAAAAGCTGGATGGGATTGTCATGGGTTGCCCGTTGAGATCGAAGTTGAAAAGGAGCTAGGATTTACCAAAAAACAACAAATTCTGGATTATGGCATAGACAAATTCAATCGCAAATGTAGGGAATCTGTGCTACGGTATGAAAAAGAATGGAGAACGCTGACCGAGAGAATTGGATTTTGGTTGGATATGGATAATCCCTACCTAACCATGAGTGATGACTATATTGAGAGTGTTTGGTGGTCATTGAAACAATTGTGGGAAAAGGGGCTGTTGTACAAAGGAGTAAAAGTAGCTCCTTATTGTCCTAGGTGTGGAACGACCTTGTCCACCCATGAACTTGCTTTAGGTTACAAGGAAGTCAAAGATCCCGCAATCACTGTTAAATTCAAAGCTCTTGACTTTCCTGATGATGATCCAGTTTATTTCTTGGCATGGACTACCACCCCTTGGACCCTAATCTCAAACGTAATGCTAACAGTTCATCCTGATTATGATTACGCTCTTGTCAAACATGATGGAGAAAAGTATATCCTTGCCAAGGAAAGGATCGAAGTGGTTTTTGGCAAGAAAATCAAGCCTCTCAAAGTTTTCAAGGGGGCTGAATTAGAAGGAAAGCGATATGAACCTTTATTCCCATATCTGGAAAAAGAAGTGGATAAAGGCTATTTCGTTTCTCTTGATACTTACGTCACTCTAGATGAAGGAACTGGAATCGTTCACAGTGCTCCTGCATTTGGTGCAGAGGATGCCGAAACAGGCCGAAGATATGGAGTTACAGTACTCCGACCTGTCAAGGAAGATGGGACATTTGACGAACGAATAACCGACTTTGCAGGGAAGTTTGTAAAGGACGCTGATCCATTCATAATCAAGAAACTCGAAAAAGAAAGAAAACTCTTGAAGAAAGAAACATATGAGCACTCTTATCCTCATTGCTGGCGTTGCAAATCCCCTCTCCTCTACTATGGCATCGATTCATGGTTCATCGGCATGAGCAAACTGCGAGACAATTTGCTTAAGAATAATGAACTAATTCAATGGGTTCCTGACCACTTGAAACACGGACGGTTCGGCAAGTGGCTTGAAAATGTTGCAGACTGGAATCTTTCCCGAACTCGTTTTTGGGGAACACCGTTACCTGTGTGGACTTGTGACTCATGTGGTCACCAAGAGGCTCTTGGTAGTAAGAAGGAACTTGAAGAAAAGGCTGGTTCATTGCCCAAGGACTTTGAGCTTCATAGGCCATGGGTCGACCAAATCACCTATGGTTGCCCTCAATGCGATGGAACTATGAAAAGGGAAGAATTCGTAATTGATTGCTGGTATGATAGTGGATCTGCCTCATTTGCCCAATACCACTACCCCTTCGAAAACAATGAAATGTTCAAGGGGACATTTCCATATGACTTCATCACAGAAGCGATTGACCAGACAAGAGGATGGTTTTATACTCTCCTCGCTGTTAGTACCGCATTATTTGATGAGCCTG
>JALTMP010000231.1 GCA_027001645.1 Candidatus Heimdallarchaeota archaeon | reverse complement strand
GTGTATTCTTCTTCGGCTTCCTTCATTTGTTGCTCATCATAAACGATTGTCCAATAAGTTGTATCCGGGTCTATGAGCAAAGTGAATTCGTCGAACACTCTCTTATGTAAGAAACTCATAATTCTTTACCTACCTTCTTAATCGTAATACGTCTCTTCACGGCTTTTTTCGCTGTCCCCATTATCCCCACCACTAGTAAAAAGAATGCCCAAATCGTACTTAACCAAAGAACCAGTAGTTTGGGCGTCAATTGTGCCCTGCGGAATACGATTTCTGGCGTCATTAGCATAAGGTCAACTACATAGAGGTAAACCAGCAAAAAGAATCCTAAGACTATCTGGAATGTGAAACCGAGGGGGATTAAGAACGACAATAAGAACATTGCTCGCTTTTCAGATCGTGAATATTGAGATAAGAATTCTTGATATTCTTTCCACTTAATCTTTCGAAACAAGACTAGAACGAGTTTTCTCAAATTTTCCCAGCTATTCTCCAAGAGATAGGGAAATCTAAAGAATTCTTGTAATAGATAATAGGAATCAGTCTTAATTGTTGGTAAAGAAATCATGACGGTACTAAAATACCAAAAAAATGCCTGAATGGCCCATAAGTCCCTTGCCACAGTTGTGGTGGAATACAATATAGAAAATAGACTAGCAAAGAAAATACTAGTTAGTGGTCCCATTGCTATTGCCTTGGCTCTTTCCTTTCGAGGAACAGAATATGCATCATCAAATTTAGCATAGAAAAAGCCAATTAGGAAGTGAAATTCTAATCCGATCTCTACTTTCTTCCCCCCATAGTAACTGTAGACGCTTGCGTGGGCGATTTCATGCACTAATTCTACAAGATACAAGAGAACTAGGCTAATGACAAGATACTGAATTGGAAAATAGGTCTCTGTGTATCTTCCCAAGGCAAGCATTACTCCAATAATCTGATTAATATTTTTGGAAAATGCTATGATACCGGCCACTACAAATAAGAAATACAAGAGTCCCACCCATTTGTTGCTAACAACATAACGCATCCAAGAGAAACGCTTCAAGACCCAACTGCTTGGTGTAAACAATTTGATTCTGAAGCTTGCAGTATCAGGAATTGTTTCAATTTCTTCAGTATCTGGCTGGGGATCGTAGCCCTCTATAAACCCTCTTTTTCGTAGGTGCTCGATAAGGTACTCCAGGGCTTCCTTTTCGAGTTTCGAAATCTCGCTGATTTCTTCGATTGTTTTAGTTCCATCCATGCATTCAATAGCTTTTTTGGCTGTTTCATGGATTTTAACATATTGAGGGGATGGATGCTCGATTTTTGCTACATAAAACAATCCCCTTTCATCCTCCTTATAGAATTCAATAACCACTTCTCTTCGAAATCTTGGCTTAGAATCTAGCGTTTCCACGTTTGCGCTTTTCATCTCTTGTTTTTCCACAATTATCACCGAGTCGTTTTTGCTTCTAATTAAAATTCTATTACTCATCCGACTAGCTTTCTCCAAACACTATGTCTCATCTAAGAGTTTCATGGCCCCTTCCTTGATCAAATCCCAGTAGAAACCTTTTAGAAATCCACACAATGGATTTTTGGAGGTTAAATCTCTTGTTTGTGCGTATCCTTCCGCAATACAGCCACTATTGCAGATATATTTTAATTCGCATCCACTGCATTCCTTGAAATCGAGGATGTTTAATTGATACAGCTGGTCCATAACCGGAGAGGAAGACCATTGCTGTTCCAATGAACCCAAGTTTAGGTTACCAAGGCGCATTTCTGGGTACATGAAGCCTTGACATGGATATATGTCTCCTTTGCCATCAACTGCAACAGTTCCATCCTGAAGCCGACACCCTCGTTTTGTTAGGTCACTTAACTGTACTAATGCAAGGGGCTCACCATACAATACAATTATCGGTCTGGGAATCTGCTTGCTTAGTCTCCTCAAGGTAGAATACGCTTGCAAAAGTTCTGAGTTTGTTAAATCTAGTGCTTTCTTATTCTTAATGGCTCGACCTTGCATGATCAAAGGCTGGAATTCCAATACTTTAACTCCAAGTTGGGTTGCTAACCCTATGAATTCCTCAATTTCATGATAATTCGTTTTCATAATCGTGAAATTCAATATTACATCTATATCCGCATCAACCAGTTGTCTTATCGTATTGGTTATACGGGCGAATGAGCCCTTCCCCCGAATGAAATCATGAGTTTCTTCTTTTGCACCATCTACACTGATAATGAGTGTGACATTCTTCAATTTTGCCAACTGATCAATGTCCCTTGAGCCGATTAATGTTCCATTTGTTAGTACATACGTATCAATTGAATGACGGGCTGAAGCCTCTAACACCACGAAGAGCTTTTCCTTTTCTAGAAACGGTTCTCCTCCCGTAATGATCAGATCCTCTCCTCCTAATTGGGCAAATTCCTCGATGAGCTGTTGGAGTGTTTCTATTCCCAACTGATTCCTTTCTTTGGTACTATCTGCAGATCGAAAACAGTGTTTACACTCAAGATTACATCGCTCTGAAAGCGTCAAATACATCTTGACGATTCCACCCGGCTTTTCGCGAGTCAGTCTAGTCTCTATTTTTTCACCCCTTTGAATTAGAAATCCCCCTCTTTTGATTGCTTCAATCTGGGCAAGAAGAGATGCTTGCTCTGCTTTGACTTGGGAACTGATTTTTTTTGCAATCACGTGGGGATTTGCAGGCTTAGAAAACTCTTTTAATAACTCAACAAGCAAATGGTTTCCTACTAAAATATTTGGTACATCTGGTTGCAAAATAAGATAATTCTCTTCATCAAGTTTCTTGATTCTTATATTCTCGGCTAACTTTAATTCATTAGACATGTTGACCACACACATAAGTAAATGATAAAAGAAGAGTTTTGGAGAAAGAAGTCCAAAACTCTAATTTCAAAGGGATGGGATTACTCTCTTGGTTAGAATCTCCTATCTTTCTAACTGATGACGATTGTTGTGTCCCAGCGAGAGTTGCAGACCCGATGTTTCGGGACTATCTTTTCCATATCTTCAACCAATAATTTCATTTTGATTGGTTTTCTGATTTCCTTTCTTTTTTGATCAATTTTTCTGCTCATGGTGAAAATCACCATCGAGAATTGTACAGTTCTTTACTTAAACATTCCCTATTAATTGGTCGAGCTAGGTATCTTCCTTATACTTGCAACCATTCTATTCACAAACGTGTTCTGTAAGAGTTAGTTACAACTAGCATACCCCCCCACTTCTTTCTTATTCTGTAGGTTGTTTTGTAAGCACTGTTTGGGTCTGTCCTTATCGTAACCTGCGGGGTTGTCTCTTTTAGGAACAACAACTAAGGGTTGCGCAAGTCTTCTGAATTTCAAAATGGTGTGTCCAAATTGGTTGCATTTCCCTACCAATCCATCATATTCTTGTATCATTTACATGTTTGGTTGATTCGTTGAAGGGTGGTGTTTGTCTGATACTTTGGTGTTGTGGATTAGTGTAGAACTAGGCTTTGCGCAGATCTATTTAATTGCTTGTCTAGTAGGTCTGCCTTTCTTATTGGTTCCCCTATCCAAAGACTGTTAATAGGTTAGCATCAGAGATTGCTTTCTTTTATTTTTTTGGAACCATGGTTATGCGCAATGCGTGGGGGTTATTTGCGCTTACACGGTGCTGGTTAATCGTGAGCTTCTTGTTTGATCGCGTGGACCTAGTACTCTTTCCCGAACTGTACTCGCAATTATGAACGGAAAAATTTAAAATCAATTCGGAATTATTGCTTTTTGTGTTCTGATAGATCTAAATCAGATATATCTTGAAAAGATCTCTAAAACGCATCTCTCGTGAAACTGACAATAAAAAACAAGAAATAAGGTTTGATTCTCATGGATAGTACAAAAACCATTCTTTCTAACTCTTTTTCACTGATAAAATTTCATTCTCCTGCATGGATCTGGTTTGATATTTTGCCAATAGTAGCTATTGCAGTCGTTGCCACAAAAAATTTGTCCATTGTACTGGATTCTAATATTATACTAACAATTCTTGTATTCATTTTGATCG
>JALTMP010000230.1 GCA_027001645.1 Candidatus Heimdallarchaeota archaeon | reverse complement strand
ATATTATTTTGCTAAATAATTATTTAACTAGGGGTTATTAATATTCCTCGTCAGGAACTTCCTTGAGAATTTCTGATAACTCGTGAGCGTGTTTGAGGAGAACTTGTGTTGCTTCCATAAATGCCTGTTTTTCTTTTGCCCCACCTACTAGGATGAATCGATCCATGGACTTGAGGATCAAGAACCCCCCACTTCCTCTAATCATTATGTCAGAAATTTCCCCAAAACCTATTTTTTGTAACGCCAAGGCTCCGGAATTCGAAAGCGCTGCTCCGATTGCACACATTTCGTGTGGGTCAGCATCCTTTTGTGTTGAGAAAAAAGCTACGCGTGCTCCTGTTTGTGAAATAATCGCCAAGGTGTCTATATGAGACTCTGAAGTTATTTGCTTTAACACACGAGCTAGAGCCATAGCATGTTGTTTGCTTACGCGAATTGACATCTTTTTTACCTCTCTTTACCTTCTATTTGTAGCTTCTCATTAAAAAAATGTATTCTGGTGCATAGGTCGAATCAATTACTTCAAATGAAATAAAAGCATGAGGGGAGTGTTTGTTCGAAATTTATCCCCTACCCAATTTCAATACCAAACATGTCTAAAATATCTGAAAGATCCTGCTCAAGTTCGTCTGGAGGAGCTTCTTCTCCTTCTTTTCTTCTTAGTAGCTCTACCGCTCTAACTCTCCCATTTTCACATATCAAGCGCGGAATATACTCCTTGACTAAATAGATCCCTTCCAATGGCTCATCGAGCTCTTTGAACATACCTTGTGCTTCCTGGAATACCTTGCTTCCAACAATCACCATTGCACGTTCATATCCTTTAGGTTCCCCTAATTCTTTGAGGATGTCAAAAGCATCTTGGACTTGTTTTTCCTCAACTGCTTCAATAACAACCTTGTTTTCTGCAATTTCTTGGATCTCCCCGCGCATTGCTGGATCCGCTAGAAACGTTGCTTGCGGACGCATTCCTGGCGCGCCCATTTGTGAAACTTTCTTCCTTCCGATCACTGCATCATGCAATGGGCTTCTTGCTCTCGTGTCTGCCTTTGCCCCCGTCGCTTTGACCAGCTCTTCGTATTCTTTTTCATCCCCTTTATATAATGGTCCCTCTGTTTCCGATTCCGCCACTGAAGTTCTGGGTCCCGCTTCAGGGAGCTTTCCTTCTAATGCTAGTCGGAACTTGTCATCTTCATCTCCTTGTTCTGTGACTCTGACGGAATAGTGAAAGCCGATTTGTTTACGCATATCAGTCATTGCTCGACTACCGATGAACTTTCTTCTTACGGGACACTTGGTTCCTTTCCATAACCAAATAATACGGGCTTTGTCATCCACCACGATGTAAGCCTGATCATTTTTCCCCTCGAAGCTACTTATTTCTTCGACGTCACCATCATCGAGTACTCGATAGAATCTTGGCATTGGATTGCACCCTAATCCTCTTTTTCTGCCTCTAGCTTAATAAGATTTGTTGGATTTTCCCTTCGTTTATTTTTTCGAGTGATCCCCTGAATTGATTCACAAGCACCGCTACTTCTTTATTCTTATAGAAAAAGAGAACCTGAAGAAGATGCGCATATTGCAAACTACGAAAATCTTGGGATTATCCCGAATAATGAAAAGCAGAAATCTTGCCGGAGAAATTTCTACCCCCTCCTTGATTATCTGGGATAAAATCGAAGATCCTTCCGTGGATTCTTTAAGGGGATTCTTATTTCCAGATGGCTTTCCAATTAAGGTTAGTTTTCCCCTCGAAGAAAATCTGGAAGAATCAACCAGTGATTTGCCCCTTGTTTCCCCGAAACTCGTTCCTAACGTTCCCAATCTGTTTGAGGAAACTCTTAGAGAGGAGTGGCAACACTACCTTTCTCTTCTAGATTCATTGGGGATGAAGTCAAGAGCATTTGGCTCTTTCTATCCTCTTTCGCTACTCAAACACTCCCAAACGCTCAACGACTTGTTGGAGTTAGATCCCTCCTTCATTTTTCCTTTGTTTTCGTATGACTGGAAAGAAAACCCTCAGCGCTTTGCTAATGACATTTTGGAGCTACGTTCTCGCTTGCCCACGGACATTGCCCTTGGGCTAGGTGGTTTGATACCCCCACAGTTCTACCCTCTCTTAGTTTATCTAGGTGTAGACATTCTGGATGCTAGCTGGATACAATGGGCGTGTTCACAAAATCTTATTTTATCCCCTGATTTAAGAATCCGCCCTCTCAACGACGACGTTCAATACCTCATGAGTGACGACTGGGATTCGTGTGAATGGAATTCTCGCCAAGCCAAATATTGGATCAGTCATATTCGGCGCTCAATTTCAGCTGGACAGCTCAGAGATGTTGTAGAAGAATCTGTGCATTGGAATCCCTTTTTTGCTTCAGTTCTACGAGCTTGTGACAAGGAATCATTTTTGACCTCTTTTGAGACGGGGATTCCTGTAGTAGGAAACGCCATTTATTGCGCCGGTGAGGAATCTCTTAGTCGGCCTGAAATTTCTTCCTTTCACAAGAGAGTTCGCAATCGTTTTGACCCATGGGAATATCATAAATTGGTTGTAGTCCTTCCTTGTTCGTACAAAAAGCCATATTTCATTTCTCAAAGCCACCAACGGTTTACTTCAGTAATAAATCAGGAAGCTAAGAGATTTCAAGTCAGAGTCGGGAAAATTATTGTAACAAGCCCGATAGGTGCCGTTCCCGGAGAACTTGATCTCGCTTATCCTATCGCACACTATGACATTCCAGTTACTGGTGATTGGAGCGAAACTGAAATTAGGGCTACGGGTAGTAGTCTGGCAGAACTTCTAAGCCAGTATCCTAGCGAAACTACGTTTGTGATCCATGTGAGTAAGGACTACCAAAGAATGATTGAGTTCGCTCTAAGTCAATCGAATGTGAATGTTCATGATGCTACATTTGTCAACAAACCGTACCTTTCGGAAGGACTTGCTGTCCTTAGAAAAAACATTCGGGAAGCCATGGAATCCGTCAAAAATGTTGAGTTTCCTTATGCATCCTTGAGCTATAACAAACTTGACTATCTGGAACGTTTTCGTGCAATGGCTTCATACTATTATGGAAAGGGGGTGGGAGATGCATTACTTTCCTCCTTTAGTTCAATCGAGATTAGAGGGAAGTATCCTCGGGACGTGTCTTTCATTTCGAATGGCACTAACCTAGGCGTTTTGAATTTTAAAACAAATAAACTTGTTCTTTCCCCAGAGGCCATTTCTGCTTCCTTTGATCTCATTCAATCACGGATCATCTTTAATGGAGATTCGTTGAAGGGTTCCAATTTGTTTCTAGCTGGGGTTCTTTCAGCTTCTTCGGACATTCGCCCAGATGATGAGGTTATTATAGTTTCTCCGGACAATGAACTCTTAGGAACAGGTGTCGCGCTTTTACCAGGAACCCTCATGAAGCGTGGGAAATCAGGAATTGCCGCCAAAATTCGACGAAAGGTGAAATCTTAGTGTCAAATGCATTTATTCATGAAATTGGAAAAATCCGTGTAAAGGCTAGTTCCAATCGAAAGCCTCATTTTCGTATAATTAGTTGGATTGAAGGAGCTCCTCTTCCTGGTGGTGGCAGGGGAACCTCACTCACATTTATTCTTCCTACAAGAGCATGTAAATTTGCTGAAGCGAAACATGGGGGGTGTAGCATGTGTGGATATCCCAATGAAAATCCTCCCGACCCTCCCCCAGAACTTTTAGAAACACTGCCAGAAAAACTGATGGAAATTTTTGAAGCAAAAAAAGTAGACGGCCCCATGGTTGTAAAATTCTTCACTAGTGGTTCATTTCTCGATCGACTGGAAGTTCCTGTGCACATACGAGAAAAAATTCTTTCGAATTTCTCGCATATTGAACAGATTAAAGAAATCATCATTGAATCAAGAGCTGAATATGTTATTCGTCGAAACTTGAAATCCATTACGAAGGTTGCAGATGCTGAAAAACTCACCATTGCCATCGGTTTAGAAACTGCTGATGATGATATTAACAAGAGAAGTATTAACAAGGGAATGACTTGGAAGCAATTCACTCGGGCAGTCCAGTTATCACTGCAACATAATGTAAGGGTGAAAGCTTATGTGTTGCTAAAGCC
>JALTMP010000229.1 GCA_027001645.1 Candidatus Heimdallarchaeota archaeon | reverse complement strand
CAAAATTCGTTTTTATAGTTGGCGGCGTTATGTCCGGAATCGGAAAAGGAATCGTAACTGTATCGGCTGGTCGGAATTTTATTGAAAGGGGTTTCCAGGTCAATGTCTGCAAAATTGACCCTTATCTTAATATTGATGCTGGAACTATGAACCCCTTTGAACATGGGGAAGTATTTGTCACTGACGATGGCGGCGAATTAGATGTTGATTTCGGTCATTACACTCGCTTTCTTCAAATTGATGTGAAAAAGACCCAAAATATTACAACTGGTCAAGTCTATTTTGAGGTAATTTCTAGAGAACGGAAAGGGGAATACCTTGGGGGAACAGTTCAAGTTATCCCCCATATCACCGACGAAATCAAGCGTCGCATTCACGCAATTGACCAAGAAACCCAAGCTGACGTTCTCCTCATAGAAATTGGCGGTACAGTCGGTGACATTGAATCTCAGCCCTTCTTAGAAGCAGTGAGACAAATCATGCGTGAGCGTCCAGCTAATGAAACAATGCTCATCATGGCTACGTATGTTCCCTTTCCCCCGCACGTCAATGAACCTAAGACAAAACCAACTCAGCATGCTGTTAGGGACCTAAAAGCAGCAGGACTTAATCCTTCAATTATCGTTGCAAGAGCTGAAAGGGAAATCGGTCAAAAAGCAATCGAAAAAATTGCCCTATTCAGTGGGTTGAATGCCAATGCAGTGTTTTCCTTGCCAGATCTTAGTGATGTGCTCGAGGGTCCGATGTTCTTGGATCAACAAGGATTTGGTGGCAAATTACTCGAGATATTTCAAGAAACACCAAGACAAGAGCCAACTTGGGAATCTACCATTAACCTCCTAAATCTCATCAAGAATCAAGCAGACAATGTTGTCATCGGTCTAACTGGAAAATACACTCAGCTGAAAGATGCTTATATCTCCGTCTTTGAGGCTCTAAAACACGCTGGAATGCACGAAGGAGCAAAAGTAGAAGTCGTCTATATTGATGTTGAGGAGTTTGAAAAGGACACCAATGCAATAACAAAGCTTCAAGAAGTCGATGGCGTGCTACTTCCCGGGGGTTTTGGCAAGAGGGGCGTAGAAGGAAAAATCAAGGTTATTGAATACTGCAGAGAACATGGCATTCCTTTTCTTGGGATTTGTCTAGGATTCCAACTGGCTAGTGTTGAATTTGCTAGAAATGTTTGTGGCTTGAGTGACGCCCATTCAACAGAAATGAATCCTGATACTCGGTATCCAATCGTCGACCTTCAGCCCACACAGCGAGGAATTGACAAACTAGGAGGAACCATGAGATTAGGCGCACATGATATTGAAGTTTTTCCTAACACATTATTGTGGAAACTATATGGTCAAAAAACCAAGATTCGAGAAAGACATAGACATAGGTATGAATTAAACCCTGCTTATACCCCAATACTTCAGGATCATGGTCTTGTCTTATCTGCAAAATCAGAGTTTTATGAGGCCCTTGAGCTTCCTGATCATCCTTTCTTTTTAGCAGTTCAATTTCATCCTGAATTCAAAAGCACCCCCTGGAATCCAAGTCCTCCATATCAAGGCCTTGTCAGAAGCGCCCTTAAACTAAAACGGAAAAAACAAGAACGTGAAAGAGCAGAAGTAAACGCTACAGCAGAATAATAACTCTTTCCCAGAAAAATAGGGGATGCCATCGTTGCCATCAATTGAAGAAACCATAACGAATCTCATTAAGCGAATCACCCTCCATCTCGAATCTTCTCGGGTTATTTCAGAATTTTTCCGAGACATCAGCTTACCTGAAAGTGTCATTGAGGGATTGAGAAATAAGGACGTCTACTTTTTAGAAGAAAATCTAGTCGCTCCCATTGAAGCAACAGACATTTCTGGCTTACGTGTTCTGGGTGTAGATGGGGGAATGCAGATGCGTTCTCTCTCTGGTTTTGATATCATTATGGTTCGGTCGATTGGGGCAATGTTCTACCATAAGCCAGACTCTGTGGTGGCTTCGTATTTTCCCTCAAGAACGCCTGATCCCGACATCCTAATAATTCCTTCTCTCACAACTAGAGAAGAAGTGGATCGTCTGGCTACTTTGAAGCGACTTCAATCAGAATACGAAACCATGAAAGCTGCGATCAAAAACATGCAGCCGAATATCGCTCTTCTCGATGGGTCTGTCTTGCCACTAGAAACGGATCGTCCCCAGAACCCTTCCCTAGCAAATGAATATCGCCATACTATCAAAATCTTCACTGAACTGCTGATAGAAGCAGAAAAAAACCAAACCGCTCTCGTTGGAGTCGTTAAAGATACTCGGTCCCGGCTTTTCATTCAATTGCTTTCAAGCATTGTTCCACGCCTTTTGAAACTGGGCTTGGCAAAAGATCTCCTAAATATTGATTACCGCTCTGTTTTCAGAACTGCAACTGATGTAACTTTTGTCAACAATCTCACGCAACGTCAAGAACGAACCGCTGTGATTCGAGAAAAGACCCACATTCCTGAGCTTAATATCCCCGTTATTCGAGACGTTACTTATTTAAAACCTGTATCGTTTGATATTCCTCTACGTATAGAATTGTTGCATAGGACACCTGAAAATTCCGATTTGGCAGAAAGAGTTGCTCAAATTATTCAATCGCTCTCAGGTTCTAACCCCGCGTATGCAATGCCCAATGTGCTTATGGAAGCTGATGCTAGAGTCCGGATCCCTAACGAAGAGATGGATCTCATTGTAGATAGTATTCTCACAAGAGCTGGGTTGAAATTCATCGGTGGAGAAAAGCGAAGATCGCGATCACCGTTCTGACAAACCTTTCCGTAGTAGCACTTCAAGTTTTTGCATTCCAAAACCCTCAAATGCTGTTTTTGTTTTATCGATCCCATGAAGCAAATCACAGAAGATATGGTGCTACAAGCCAAAGCTCGAGAAGACTTGGGCTTGGGAGAATGCGTGGTCTACCGATTGGATAAATTTGCCGAAGCGAGTGGTGTAAATATCGACCGACTTCCTTTTTCCATCAGAGTATTGCTGGAGAACGTCTTGCGAAATTACGATGGGAAACTAATTACTTTGGAGGATGTTCAAGCCTTCGCTAACTGGCCTGATGGAAGTGGAAACAAAGACGTATCATTCAAGCCATCCAGAGTCGTCCTTCAGGACTTTACTGGTGTTCCCTTATGGGTGGACTTGGCCGCAATGCGAGATGCCATGGCAGAACTCGGGGGTGATCCTGAAAAGATCAATCCTTTGATTCCAACTGATCTTGTCATCGATCACTCTATCCAAGTGGATTACTTTGGTAGCAGCCGAGCTTTTGCCTTCAATCTCAAAAGAGAGTTTGAAAGAAACAAGGAACGATATGCCCTCATCAAGTGGGCACAGAACTCATTCAAAAATCTAAGAGTGGTTCCCCCCGGAAGTGGAATCGTTCACCAAGTAAATCTAGAATACTTGGCCAGTGTCGTGGATTTGAGAGACATTGCAGGAGAAAAGGTAGCAGTAATTGATTCTGTGGTTGGAACAGATTCTCACACGACGATGATTAATGGTTTGGGCGTTCTTGGGTGGGGAGTAGGCGGAATAGAAGCAGAAGCAGTGATGCTCGGACAACCCTATAATATGGTACTTCCAGAAGTAATTGGCGTCAAACTCTATGGCGAACTGCCCGAAGGGGCTACCTCAACAGACCTCGTCCTGACCGTCACTGAAATGCTCCGCAAGAAAGGAGTAGTTGGGAAATTCGTTGAGTATTTTGGACCCGGCTTGTCCAATCTCTCTGTTCCAGACCGTGCAACGCTTGCAAACATGTCCCCTGAATATGGAGCCACCATGGGATTCTTCCCGATCGATGAAGCAACTCTAAACTACTTGCTCCTCACAGGAAGAGATCCGAAACGAATCGAATTCATTCGAAAATTTGCCAAGATGAACAAGCTATATCGCACTGACGCCACTCCTGATCCCGTCTTTTCAGATGTCTTAGAATTAGATCTAAGTACAGTGAAGCCTTCACTTGCTGGTCCTTCCAATCCTGATGAAAGAGTAGAAATGAATCATTTGAAAGAAAGAGTAAATGAGTCATTGATCACATTTGCTAAAGAAAGAGCACCCCTGGCAATTGCATCACAAGAAGGAA
>JALTMP010000228.1:1040-4125 GCA_027001645.1 Candidatus Heimdallarchaeota archaeon | reverse complement strand
CCTTATCAAGGAAGTGAGAATCGTGGAGTCTTAATCCAATCTGAAGATACGCTCGCGAGAGAAGTCAAAAAAGCTATTCGGGATGGATGGGAAGTTGAGATTCACGCAATTGGGGATCGTGCTGCAGCTATTGCGTTAGCAGCAATTAATAGTTCAAAGAAAGAAATCGAAACTTCTACATATCGCCACTTTCTAACTCACTGTCAAGTAACTCCCCCCGACTTGATAGAAGAGATTGCAAAGTCTAATGTAGTTGCCAATATTCAACCAATCTTTATCAATACAGACATGAATTGGGCTGAACAAAGACTGGGTTTGAACCGATTACGCTTCAGTTATGCATGGAAGTCAATGATTGATAAGGGTGTTTTCTGTGCAGGCGGTTCCGATGCTCCGATCGAACCCGTAGACCCATTGTTCGGAATCTATTCCGCATGCACCCGTAAGAACCTTGAAGGGATTCCTGAGGACGGATGGCTTCCCGAACAAAAGCTACCAATAGAAGAAGCCCTTAAACTTTTCACCATTAACGGAGCCGTCGCTGGACACCTTGGAGATCGACTCGGAGTACTTAAGGAAGAATACTATGCAGACATAGTCATACTCGACCGAGATTTGACATTCATTAACCCAGACAAAATCAAAGACATAAAGGTAATCGCAACAATTGTTGGAGGAAAGATTCAGTATCTTGCCCCAGATCACGATCGCTACTTATCAATCTTCGAAGAAAAATAAACATTCAGAGGAAAAAATGATGTGACTGAGAAAGCTCGTTTTCGAAGATTAAGCATTCATTTTTCACTTGCTACTGTTCTCTCTGTCTCTACTTCTTCTTAAGAACAAGAAACAAGAATACATTGATGTCCCAGCGAACTTTTCATTCGAACGATCAAACGGCCAATCTTACATCCATCAATAACATCGAAGTTTCCTTAATACATTTAGCAAAGCGGCTTGGGAAGCACTTCGAGGCCAGCGACAGCGAAGTCAGTGTAAAGGTAAGTGGGTCTGGCATAGAATACAAGATAATCAGTGAAGGAACAAAACAACCCATCGACTCCCATAGGTTAGCCAGCAACAAGAAACTAAAGTTACTGGCGGAAATTGGACGAAACATGCTCTTGCACGCACTAGAATTATAGACGAATTGGGAAAAGAAAACCAAAGGAGAATGAGCAAAGGCACTATGAAGAAGAGGGGCTAACGGAGTCTTCGACCAGTTTTGTCAAAGACCAAGACTTTTCTTGGATCGACCTTGAAATTCGCTTCGACGTTTACCCCTAAAGAAGCTGCCTCTTCGATTTTTTCTCGCTCCGCAACAACTGCCCTTTGCCCATCTGGGAGCTCTACTGCAAGTCGAACGTGATCACCCATGAAACTATTGGATTTGATGAAACCTCTTATTGTGTCAGTTTCTTCACCTTTCTTGTTTACGACAATGGACATGTCTTGAGGTCTTACTAAAACGTTGACCGGTTTATCGGCCTCCACCTTCCCCTGTATGAATGCACTTATCGTTCCAGCTTCGTCGATGGCAATACTGACTTGTTTTGCATTAGATTTACTTATCACTCCGTTGAACACAGAAGATTCCCCGATGAATTCCCCAACAAACTGATTGTCTGGATCGTTGAAGAGCTTCAACGGCGGATCCACTTGCTGAAGCTCCCCGTCTTTTAGAACAGCGATGCGGTCAGAAATCGCTAAAGCTTCTGACTGATCGTGGGTAACATAAACAACAGTTATTCCCAGTCGTTTGGCGATCTCACGGATTTCTGTTCTAAGTTCAACTCGTATTTTCGCATCAAGATTGCTCAGTGGCTCATCACAAAGCAAAACTTTAGGATCAACGGCTAACGCCCTTACCAGAGCAATGCGTTGTTGCTGTCCACCAGAAAGTTGCGTTGGCATTTTATCAATTTGATCTTCGAGTTTTACAAGTTGTAGCATTTCCTTGACTTTTTTCTTGCGGAGTTCTTTTGGCATGCCTTTTAATTTCAGGCCATACTCGATGTTTCCTCCAACAGTCATGTGGGGCCACAAGGCGTAGTTTTGAAAAATCATGGCGGTGTCCCGTTTTTGTGGCGGCAGATAAGTAACATCCTCATCTCCAATGTAGATCTTGCCAGAGACTGGCGTAATGAATCCTGCTATGGATCTTAGCAAAGTTGTCTTTCCACAGCCACTGGGACCCAGTATCGTTACGAGCTCTCCTTGGTTAATATCTAAGGAGACTTCTCTAATGGCAACAAAATCATCGTACATGATTGTTACGTTCTCGATTCTAATTCCATCCATTTGCTTTCGCCTCTTTTTTTAGATGCCAGTAATTGCTTCAGCACGATTTCTAAGCAAGAAATTAGTTGTCAAAAGACTGATTGTTTGGAGAAACATGAGAAAAACACCAATAGCAGACAGTCGTCCAATACTCCCTGAATCGTGAGCCATTTCCCAAGTTAGTGTTCCATTGGAGCGCTCAAGGACGAGAATAAGTGTCGTGCTTACTTCTCCCATTGAGTAAACCAACGAAATCAATGATCCCGCAATAATATTTAACGCGACCAGCGGAGTAACGATCTCAATAAGTGATCGATATCTGCTTGCACCAAGGTTCATGGCCGCCTCCTCTAGAACCTCATCCGTTTGTTGCAAGCCCGCGTACACCGCTCTTATCGTGAAAGGAAATCTTCGAACTGTATAGCTGATAATTAGAATCATTGCAGGAAATAGGGGGTTAAGAGTGAGCCAAGCAATTCCAAACAAGGGCTTGGAATTCTGAAACATTCTCCAATAACCTAGACCAAGCACAATTCCCGGAATTGCGATAGGAATTGTTAGGAGAGCATCAAACCAATCTTTTCCTGGAAAATCTTTTCTGTTCGCTAAATACGCAGCAATTGTTGCAATAATTATTGTAATGAAAGTGGCGCTGAAACTATAAAAGAGAGTATTCTTTAAAGGCGTTAACAAGCCCTGAGCCCCAGTTTGTGTGAAAAGCGCATAATGCTCGAAAGTAAGACGGGGTTCTTGGGCGTTAGGCACCAAGGACCGGTAAATTACTCCAATATGGATTGTTACAGCA
>JALTMP010000228.1:0-1030 GCA_027001645.1 Candidatus Heimdallarchaeota archaeon | reverse complement strand
CTTTTCACCGGGCCAACATCTTTTTCTCTAGTTTGACCAGCACGCCCCTTGCTAATCATAGAGTATTGACGCAATGCTACGTACTTTCGAATAAAGAAGAAACCAATTACGGCAAACACGACCAAAATGGCTGCCAAAAAGGTAGCTTGAGGATTAAGTCTAGCGGAAGCTTCGCCTGCAAATATTTTATCATACACCTCAAAAGTGATGACTTTAGTCGCTTCTTGGTCTCCTGTGGCGGATAGCAATACGATCGGCGTTCCAAGATCCTCCATTGCTAGTATAAGAACAAGAATGCTTCCCGAAGCAATTCCTGGCATTGCCAATGGGAACGTAACTGTGCGGAACAAGGTAAAACCACTTGCACCGAGATTCTCTGCTTGCTCTTCTAGCGACGGATCAATGTTGAGCAGAGCTGAATACACATTCAAATAAATCAATGTGAAGAAATGCAAGGATTGGATAACTATAAGACCAGCCAACCCACGTAACAAGAGAACAAAACCAAGTTTTGAAAAAAGATACCTATTCACTAGTCCTTCATAACCCAGCATTTGGTCAAATCCAATGCCGCCAACAAATGGAGGGACAATTAGCGGAATAAGCATGAGCCCTTGGAATAAGAATTTTCCAGGAAAATTGTATCTGGCCATAATGAATGCTGTTGAGGTGCCCAAAACAAGGGATAGTAAGGTAGTTAGGATTCCAACTTGGATTGTGTTCAAAATGATGCCCCGGTCTTTTAACTTGATAGTGATCACGGTAACAGTTGATCCCTTATAGTTGACGTTGGATTCCACTTGCATTGCGTAATGCCCTTCATATCCTCCTGGGTTGAAATATGATTTTCGCGATAACGCTATTTTCGCAGTTTCGAGTGAAAAATGACCATCTACCGTAAACGCATTGACAAGGACGACGACTACGGGCACTACGAGGAAATAGACGAAAAATGCAGTAATAGCAACAATGAAGAACCAGCTAATGGGATCCTTCTTCAATTCACGGACGGCCCGTTCAACTCTCTCTT
>JALTMP010000227.1 GCA_027001645.1 Candidatus Heimdallarchaeota archaeon | reverse complement strand
CCATTAAGGTAAGCGGAGTAGCATCTCGTTTAGTTAGAGGACCAAACACCAATAATTCTCCTAAGATAGCTATACCCCCGGTTAAGAGAAATGCCCAAACGATCTGGAGAAAAATTGTGTTCAGACCGAAGCTACGGGCCCAAGACATGCTATTGATCCCAATAACCACGTAAACCCCTGTAGTTACAAACTCCGCATGGGCAAAGTTTGCAAATTTTCTAACCCGGGTAACAAGAGTTAGGCCAACACTAATCATGATGAGAGTCGCGGCATTCACGATGGTTGTCAGTGCTTGTTTGAAAAGATTATCACCAAGCGCCCAGCTAAAAAAGTCAAGCAGAATATAGTAATAAGCGGCCATCAGCAAAGAGAGGAAGAAAAGCCAAGAATAGCTTGTTATTTTTTTCCTCTTGTGCTGGTCGGGAACATATTCGTAAAGTGCTTGAAAATATCCCAAGAATAGCAATAGCGCGATTTTTCCATTCAGCGCAGATTTTGCGCTGGATTTCCAAGAGTGTGGTTTTTCGTGTTCTGTCATTATTTAGCCCTCCTTCCGAGGTATAGCTCACCTAACCGTTCGTTGTTCAAGATCTCTTCGGCAGTTCCCTCAAAAGCAATCTGTCCAGTAACGAAGACATATCCCCGATCACTGATTCTCAAAGCCCTCGTAGCTCTTTGTTCCACGAGCAAAATGCTTATTCCAAGCTTTTTCATGTCAATAATTTTTGCAAAGATTTCGTCAGCTAATACGGGGGCTAAAGCAGCCGTGGGTTCATCCAACAGCAAGATATCAGGATTTGTCATAAGTGCTCTTCCCAACGCAAGCATTTGTCTTTCTCCTCCAGAAAGGAGCGCTGCTTTTTGAGTTAAACGCTCTTGCAAGCGAGGGAACAGCTCAAAAATACGTTCCCAATCCTCTTCTTCTGCCCCATTGTTTCCTTTTCGCTTGTTGGCGAGCAAGCCAAGCAAAAGGTTCTCTTTGACAGAAAGAGTCGGAAAAACGTTAGAGACTTGGGGAACGTAGTTGATGGGTATTCCCGAGTTGATAATTTCGAAGGGACGCATTCCCGCCACGTCAACTTCTTCGTTAATGATTATTTCTCCTGACCAGGCAGGAACAAGGCCGATAATTGTCTTGATAAATGTGGATTTTCCGCTCCCGTTGGGACCGATGATCGTTACGAGTTCTCCTTTTTTCAATTCGAGACTGATTCCGTGAATGATCTGGAGTTTACCATATCCACTTTCGATATTCTTTGCTTCAATTACTTTCTTTGGCACCTTGACACATCCCTTGGGAAATTCTTTGCTTTAATCCATCCGATTATTTTGAAGTGATTAAAGAACGAATTATAAATATTGCCCCCGTTACGAATTTCGTCAAACCATTCCAAACTTCGAAGGAACTCAAAATGAACTACTTGCATTTTCTTTTCTATTAATCTTTGAAAATGCGACAGGTAATACCCGGGTAAAAATGCCAAAATGTTTTTTAACACAATCAAGGAGCCCCTTTAATTAAAGGGAGGTCACCTCACTTGACCGCACAAACCAACCAGACTAAGCAAACCAAAGATATTGTCGATGATGAAACGTTTTCGGATGATTCTGAACCTCTAGATGATCGAGAAGTTCGGACAACTCCAGACTTTGAGTTGATACCGGCAATCCATAAGATGCTTGTTTCTCCAACTCTTGGCATCAATCTTTATGCACGCCGACAAAGAACTAAAGGGCGTCAAATCGCTCATTTCGGCCTTGGAGAATCACCGTTTGGGGCGCCCGAGTTGGTACGAGAAGCCCTGGCGAAAAATGCATTTCGAACATCGTATCTGCCTTCCGAAGGAATACTTGAATTGAGAGAAGAGGTTGCCAAGTTTTACAAGCGCTATTTTGACATTGAAACACGCCCAGAACAGATCATTATTGCGCCAGGAAGTAAGCAACTCATATACACCGCCATGATAACTCTTGCGTCTCCATGGCTCATTCCTAGACCATCGTGGGTTAGCTATGTAACTCAAACCAGAATCGCCAGAACTCAAGCATTTAGGGTACCGGTCTATGAAGAAGGAAACCTTAGAATCACTGAAAGGTCTCTTAGAAAACGCTATAATGATATTGTTGAAAGTGTTGATGCGGAAACACTCATCATGTTGATTAATTATCCAAATAATCCAACAGGATTAACAATTAACAAAGACGAAGTGAAAAAAATCGCCAGATTTGCGAGAAATAATGAGCTAATGATCCTGTCCGATGAGATCTATGCTAATGTTACGCATCCTTCCTTTGGGGAAAAACATCATTCCATTGCCTTAGAATATCCCGAAGGAACGATTGTAACGGGAGGGATGTCAAAAGATAGATCAATGGGCGGATGGCGTGTAGGAGTTGCTATCCTACCAGAAGGAAACCCTCATTTGGTTCAAGCATTCAAATCCATAGGCTCAGAAACCTATTCTTGTGTCCCCGCACCAATTCAATATGCAGCAATTGAGGGCTACAGGGATAACCCGGAAATCGATGCTCATATACGCGATTCCACACAAATCCACGACTATATAGGTCAATGGGTTTATCAAAAACTGAGCAAAGCCGGCTTCAAAACACCGCCTCCTGAAGGTGGATTCTACTTGTTCCCCTCTTTGAACCACAAAAAGAATGAACTTGCGGAAATGGGAATAGAAACCTCCCTAGCGCTCACCAATTACATCCTTCACAAACATCATGTTGTTCTACTGGAAGGAACGGCTTTCGGAATGCCAAAAGAAGACATGTACTTCCGCCTAGCTTACGTAGACTATGATGGCGATGAGGTCTTGGCCGCGTTCCGCAAAGACCCTGATAAGCTCAAAGATGACCCTACGAGCTTCATTCGAGAGCATGCGCCTTATGTCTATAAGGGCATCAATAGCCTGGTAAGGTTTTCGTCTTCTATTGCATAGGGGCTTCTCTTTTTCACATACCGGTTACATTTTTTTCCCTTTGTTTCTTTTTGTTGCTTTGGGCACTCACGGAGCAAAAGATTTTTATATCGGGAATAATGCATTTGAAAAAACAGATTAGAGGGCAACCTTATGAGAATAAATAAAGCATCTCTGGTAACTATAGCCATTGTAGGTCTGTTTTTCCTCTCGCTATATGCGACGCCAAGCACAGTACTGGCGCAACCAGGAAAAAGCAGACTCTACCAAGCCCCGACTGAAATCCTATTAGGGGGATTATTCCCCTTAACGGGAGGACTCGCAGGCGGTGGTGTGGAACGTGAAGCAGCCTTTAGGCTAGCTATTGAGGAAATCAACGCAAACGACTCGTTACTTCCGGACACAACATTGACCTATATTGTGAAAGACACCCAAACAGACCCAGCAGTAGGTGCGCAAGTCGCTCAAGAAGTTATTGACGCGGGTGCTGTTGGAATTGTGGGTGCAGCATCATCATCAGTATCAAAGTCAGTTGCTGGAGTCGCTGCACAAAATCAGATTCCTCAGATCTCTTATTCCTCAACAAATCCGGATCTTTCCGATAAGGATCAATACCCCTACTTCCTTCGAGTAGTTCCACCAGACTCCGTGCAAGGAGTTGCTCTCGCTAACATTGTGAAAGACTTTGGATTCACGGAAGTGGCGACAATCGCAACATCTGATGATTACGGGCAAGGAGGAATAAGTGTTTTTGAAGAAGAGGCTCGAAACCTTGGAATCAAAATATTGAGTTCACAGAAATTCGAACAAAATGCAGCAGATGTCAAAATCCAGCTAGGAGCCATCAAGGACTCACAAGCACATGTCATTGTCATTAATGCAATTGTACAGGATGCGATAACGGTCTTTTCTCAAGCACCAGATGTTGGACTCACTGGCGCAGACTATGTATGGATTGGTACCGACGGCCCGACTCAAGAGGCAGTTTTTGAAAAGAGTGACAAAGTAAAAGAGGCAATGCAAGGAATGGTTGGCACAAGACCCAACACAGGGTATGGTTCAGTTTATGAACACTTCCTAGACCTATGGGAAAGTGCCGATCCTAACCAGTATGCAGGTGCTGGTGATCGAACACCAAACACCTATGCCACCTTTGCTTATGATGCGGTTTACACGTTTGCCTACGCGTTCCAAAAAATGATCAACGATGGCAAGGATGTCACAGATGGTCCTA
>JALTMP010000226.1 GCA_027001645.1 Candidatus Heimdallarchaeota archaeon | reverse complement strand
AAACAGATGACTTCACTCCAAATGAGGAATTGTTCTTCATTGAAGGGTGGAATAGCGAAATCATTGTGTCTACGTTTTACCAATTTTTCCACTCTCTTTTCACGGGGAGAAAGAAAAATCTGAGAAAATTTAACAAATTTGTCAATTCCATATTCATCCTTGACGAAATTCAAGCAATCCCAGCCAAGTACTGGACGCTCTTGGAAAAAGTCCTTCCTCTCTTTCTCGAGTTTACGCGCTCATATCTCCTCGTGAGCACGGCGACATTCCCCGAATTGTTTGGGGACTCCGTCAAATCACTTTCACCCATCGGAGTCTCTGTTTTTTCAGCTCTTGACCGTACGTCCCTACAATATGACGCAACACCGATCACAACAATCGAACTAGTGCCTAGTCTGCTCGAAAAGGGTTTCTTTGACAATCAAGAATCTACACTCATCGTAGTCAACACAACCTCTGCTTCAAGATCGGTCTTTCAAGATCTGAAGCAACAAATCAGCAAGAATTACAAATTATTTCACCTCTCTTCCCAAGTAATACCGAAACATCGGCTTTCGAGAATTGAAGAAATAAAGCAAGCACTCCAAGACCCAAACCAGAAACCAATTGCCCTCAGCACAACACAACTCATCGAAGCCGGGGTTGACCTCTCATTCATGCAGGGTTTTAGAGACCTAGCACCCCTTGATTCAATCATTCAAACATTAGGAAGAATAAACCGTTACGGCGTGAATGTTCGGACAAACGAGAAAGTAAGGCACGCAACAATGCTAGTCCAGCCGTTAAAACACCCCGAAACAGGAAGAGAGTTACATTCATACATCTACGATTTGATTCTAACCAATGCAACAAAAGAGATCTTATCAAGCCATCCCTCAACTCATGAATCAGAATATCAAGCTCTCATGAAGCAATATTTTCAATCCGTCAAGAAACGCAAGAGTCAAGAACTAGCGAGAGAGCTAATCGTAAGCGTTTGCCGTGGAGATTACAAGACAATGAGCTCGTTTCGGCTCATAGAGGAAGAAGCTTTCCGAATGCCCATATTCATCGAGCTTGATACTCATGCCCAAGAAATCTGGGAAGAATTTGTTGATCTCAGCAATTGTAGGAATTGGGAGGAACGTCGAAATAGGTTTTTGGCAATCAAGAACTCACTGTATGAGTACGTAATCAACGTTTCTAAGAAGAGCCTAGCGTGCATTTCGGATGACATTGACTTCAGCGTTAAATGGCTACCCCGACTCGCTCGTTCCCAGGCAAAAAACTATTACGTCGAAGAAATCGGCTTCGTTGGAGCAGAAGCCATGGATCCAGAGGATTTGGTGATTCTATGAATTCTGAACAAAATACACCCAACAGTGGTTCTGCTTTAGAAGACAACTTGTTCTTCCACAAGAAGAGAAGAATAACCGGCGTAACCATTCAGTATTATTATTCTTGCCATCGGGAAGTATGGTTCTACACCCATTTTTTTGACCCAGAACAAGACACCAATGATATGAAACTTGGTAGATTGCTTCATGACAAATCCTTTCAAGGAAAGGGAAAGCGAGCGATCTCCATCGGTGATTCTGTTGTTGATCTGGTACAAAAGGGTGATTCCTTAATTATTTCTGAAATCGTTAAGAGTAGTAAGCTCCTTAAACCCAAGATTAAGCAACTCCAATATTATTTGTGGCTCCTAAAGAGACAAGGCATAGTCGCAAAAGGCGTCATTAGGGTGCCAAAGGAACGCAAGAAAATCTCTGTCTCTTACTCCGATGAAATAGAGAATGAATTGATTCAAGCTATCGAGTCCATTATTCGGATTATTGACCTCACCGCCCCTCCCGAATATTCTCCCAAACCATACTGTCGCAAATGTGCATACAAGGAGTTTTGTGAGGCGTAACCATGAAAAAATCACTTTACTTGTTCTCTCACGGGATCTTGTCAAGAGAAGACAATACACTACTCTACGTGAACAAGGACTTGAAATCAGGATTGCCTATTGCGCAAATTCAAGACATTCATGCTTACGGCAAAGTCACCGTCAAGTCTGGAGCTGTCGCTTTGCTTGCGGAGAAAGAGATCCCTGTACACTTCTATAACAAATTCTTAGTACACGTAGCTAGTCTACTCCCGCGCTCCGGCAACACGAATGGGACGATCATTGTTGCTCAAACCAAGGCTTACTTAAACCCTGAATCGCGGGCAAAAATCGCTCGAGAAATCGTGTTAGCTACGAAAAACAACATTCTCGTGAATCTAGAAACGTATCTCAATCGAGGAATTGATGATCTAGAAAACATCATTGCAGCGATTGAGGATACTAGGATACCCCGGACAAGAGTACAAGCAATTATGGCGGCGGAAGCACAAATCTGGAAGCAATACTACACCGGGTTCGACTTGATCTGTCCCAATCTACCTCTTGAAAAACGAACATTTCATCCTCCGCACAATGAAATGAATGCATTGATCTCTTTTCTAAACATGTTGAGCTACACTACAACACTTACGCAGATCCTTCAAACCTATCTTCATCCCTCAATCTCGTATTTGCATGAACCGCTCGAACGGAGATACTCTCTTGCACTCGATCTTGCCGAGCATTTTAAACCCGTCATTGCTCATAGGATCATCTTTCGGCTCGTTAATCGCAAGCAAATCAAGAAAGACTCGTTCACAAGAGAAGAAGGGATCCGGCTAAAAGATAACGCCCTAAAGCTTATTCTAACAGAATATCAAAAGCAGTTAGACACAACAATCCAAGTCCCACGTCTAAAACGAAAATCATCCTATCGCAACATCATAAAAATGGACGCCCATAAGCTTGCAAAATTTCTAATGGGTAGCCGGCAACTAAAGTTTTTCTACGCAAAGTGATGTTTCGTGCCGTACCTGATAATCGCATATGATGTAAAGACTTGTAGAGTGCAGAAACTGCACGACTTCTTGAAAGGCTACTTGTACTGGCAACAAAACTCACTATTTGAAGGAGACGTAACAGAAGCAGACAAAGTGCTAATTTTTGAAAAAATCGAGGAAATCATTGACAAAGAACAAGACTCCGTGTTCTGCTATATCCTCGCCACCAAAAAGAATCTCAAGAAAAAAATCATTGGCATCGAAAAAAAACCCACTAGCCTTGTCCTCTGAATGAAAGTCAACGGAGTAGTGTCATGTCCACCTATGAAAATAACGCTCAAAAAAAGGCTCGAACGCATTATTTTTTGACGAGAATCCTTAAGCTCCCTATCCAATTTCAGGGAACAATCATTGATTTGGAAACTACTGGACTTAACCCGGAAACTGCAGAAATCATCAGCATTGGCCTTCTAACTGGTGAAACGTTGACTATTCTAGCAATCACCAATCATTGTACACAGGCATTACAGGAATTTCACAATGCTATTGCAACTCTTTTGTCCTCTGCCCCCCAGCCGGTATATGCCTACAACGCTTCCTTTGAGAAGGCTTTTCTTGAGAAAAAAATTGGCCTAAGCCTAGCAATCGTTGACGCCCAAGAACCCCTAAGGGATTTATGCAAAGAGGCAAGACGACAAGGACACTCTATCAAATGGCCACGTTTAAGTGAAGTAACAGGGAGCCGCCTCAACGAATACTTCGGCATTCGGGATGAAGAAATTCTTGGTAATCGCATCGCGTCCTTGTGGAAAAAATTCCTTCGCAAAAAGGATCAAAGGCTTCTAGAAAAAATCATGTACCACAACTCAATGGATGTGATACGAACTCTTGAACTTCTCATTTGGCTATCTGTCTACGAACAAGTTGGAATCCTCCCCGCTCAAAATATTGCTCTTCGCGTTTTCTCGGCAGAGGACTTCGAGAGTTGGTATTTTCATCTTGTTTGTGAGATATGTCAGGAAGAGAAAAGCGTCAAGGATCTCTTCTCAGTTCGAAAACTAACCAACACCTCGCAAAACAATGAATCCAGGTCTTACTATGTTTGCATTTCTTGTTTAGGTTTCAACTAGGCTAAGAATATCCCCGCTATGTGTCTTTCTTCCCCTTTTCATTGCTAACTCCTAAAACCTTTTTAAACCAAGTTGCGAATCAGAGGTTGTATCGGGTTGCCCGTCGGATTCGCTGAAATCAGCTCTTGAAAGGGCAAATTTCGCACGGTCTTAGAAGAACCCTAGAGGTCTGGAAACATGTCTACTTAACAT
>JALTMP010000225.1 GCA_027001645.1 Candidatus Heimdallarchaeota archaeon | reverse complement strand
CTGATCCTGAGCAAGAAATACGATGTTGTTCTTTCAGGTCATACGCATAGAATCAAGACTGAGGAAATCAGTGGGACTCTTCATCTAAATCCCGGTGAAGCAGGAGGCTGGCTCTACGGGAGGGGGAGCATCATTCTTCTTGACCTTGAATCTCTAAGTTACGAGATCAAAGAGTATAGTATCTCCCACTCTGCCAAGAGTTAATTCTAGAGCTGGAATCAAGCAAAAGATTTTATGATCATTGCTAAAACTAACCTTAATGGTTGATATTAACGAACTTGCTCCTAACGCCCACTTAAAGCGAGTAAATATTGCGGAAAATATTGTGAATGAAGATTTTGAGTTAAAAGATGCCTATTCGGAGGGGATTGTTGTCTTATATTTCTTCCCCGCTGCTTTTACTGGAGTATGCACGAAGTCTACATGCGCACTTCAAGATGATCTGGCTGACTTCAGTAGTCTTGATGCGCACTTATATGCAATATCCGTTGATGGTCCATTTACACTAAAGGCTTTTGCTGAACAACACAATCTTACTTATGATCTTCTTTCTGATTTTAATAAGGAGGCCATTCAGGCTTTTGACGTTGCTTATGATGATTTTCTGGGGCTACATCTCGTGGCGAAAAGATCTCTCTTTGCGATCAAGGACGGCAAGATTTCGTACAAATGGGTTACGGACAATGCCGGTGATTATCCTCCCTTTGGAGAGCTTAAAGAACATCTAAAATCTCTAAAAAGCTAAGAGCGTTAACTGACTAATAGCATTCTCCTCTAGTCTTCTTGGATATCTTTCCTATCTTTCTTGCATTGTTTCTTTCGCAAGACCGAGCTTTTAAGAATTCTTAGAAGCATTATTAGAATCGAAAACATGAATAATACCGTTTCTGTTAAGCTCTTTGCATTCGCCCGTGAGTCGGTCGGAAAGAATCTCGTTGAAATTGAGGTGAATGAACATTCTACCATAAGTGACGCTCTCGAGGTATTAAGATCTAAGTTCCCACAGCTAGAAAGCATTCTTTTTGATGACAACGGGAATTTAAAATCTGATTATTCGATATTTGTCAATGATACTCGTGTTGAAAAAAAACGGTTTGGTAAATACCTCCTTAGGCCCAAAGATACTCTCTTAATTTATCCTCCTGTGGGAGGTGGCTAAGACTTAGGGCATACACGTTCATGGTGAATGAACTGGCTTTGACGCTACCTCTCCAAGTCCTAGTTTCTCGATAGTTTTTGCTGTAGGCAATCCATCCTCGTCCCACCCCATTGCTTTGTAGTAATTCTTCAATTCTCTTGTGTATTGGTGTCTATCAATGGGATCTGACTCGGGTGTTTTTCTTTCGTAAAAGGGTCGGGGCAGATAATCGTCTTCTTTGGAAAATCCTACTTTGGCATTGTATAATCGTTCCAGAGTGATTATTCGTTGTGCTGCTTGATCCAATGTCTTAGTCGAAAACTTCTCGCCCGTTACATTTTCAAGTGCAACAGCCATTGTCGAATAATTAAGAAACTTTAGTGCAATACTCGGCACCCAGCTAGTAAACCTGCTTGAAATAGCACTTGGAGTTGCTTTTGCCATTACGTTCAAATTCACGTAAAGATAGAACGCGTGGACACAAGTAACTAGAGAATCTATTAGAGTGACGATTTTTAGCGAATTCGCAACAAGTTTTCCCTTCCCGCGCCACGTTAATTTATCAACTTTGAGTGGTGCTCCTAGAGCCTCCACTGCTATTGTTGCTCCTCCATGCAAGTGACAAGCTCCTCTGTTAGAAATCCCGTATCCTAAGGCCTGACCCATGAATTTTCTTGGCTCGTATACAGCAAATTCCATTCCTTTAACTTGCGGGGAGAGTTCAGGTGCTCCAAGTTCTTGAGCCATCTTCGCACTGCCTTTGCTAAGCAATCTCCCGACTTCACTATCGGTTGCAATCATTGCATCAAATAATTCAAGTATGTCTTTCGATCCAAAATCCCATTTTCTGTTTTCGGGTTCTTTTATTTTGCCCGCCTTGACAAGCTTGATGAAAGTTGCTACCGTGTGTCCGGCTGTGATAGTATCTACCCCCATTTTTGTGAGTTTTTCTCCAAGGGGTAGAACAATGCTTGGGTCAAAAAGTCCCAAATTCGGTCCCAACGACCCGATGGTTTCAAATTCGGGTGTATAAATTTTCTCCCCGTTGACTTCGTAAGTGTGTCTGCACGCCACAGGACATTTTGAACAACTCTTATGCGCTGTTTCAAATTTCTTGATTTCAACCTCAGCAAGTCTTTCAATACGTTCATCTTTGTTTTTTTCGTACTGATTAACCGTCATCCCACCTAGCGAATTGTAAATTGAAGTGTAAAATTTGGTTCCGTAAGAGTTGTAAAGACGGTAAAGCTCACTCTTTTTTAATTGTTGAACCATTTTCTTTACGTGTTTTCGCTGAGCTTCTTCATCAAATAGTGGAATCTTGAGACTTCCTTCGATGATGATTGCCTTCAAATTCTTTGAACCCATGACAGCCCCTAATCCCCCTCTTCCAAAATCATGTTCTAGATCATGAGTGATCGAAGCGTAGGGGATGAGCTTTTCACCTGCTGGCCCGATTGACAGAATCGCTGCTTTAGGGTGGTTCTGCTTAAGCTTGTTATCCACTTCATGAGTATCTAAGCCCTCTAACGTCTTTGCCGAGCTAATCTCAATATTTTCTCCGTCAAATTTCAACAATGAAAGATTATTCGCCTTTCCTGTAACGATAAGTACGTCTGCTCCTGCTTTCCTCAAGATCGTGCCTAATCGCCCTCCAATATTACTTGAAGAAATTGTTCCTGTTAACGGAGATCGTGTGACTAAGACCGATCGAGCGGCTGTTGGATAAGTTGTCCCTGTTAAAGGCCCTGTTGCAAAAACCATTGGGTTAGTAGGTGCAAATGGATCTTGTCCATATCCTGCCTCGTCAATGTATGCCCACGTTCCCAGTCCTCTCCCACCAATATAGTCTCGAAGCAAGCCTGGAGGAACCTGTTCTTGAGTTACTTTTTCGGATGAAAGATCTATTCGTACAATACGAGGAAACGAATACATTGCCCTTTGAAATCACTCTTACATATTTATGCTTTAGCACATTCGGGCATTATTGGGACACTTCTTCCTATTCAAAGTGGTGGGTTGAGGAAATGTCCACTTTTGAGGTTAAATTCTCCAATCGATTCGAATGAAACTCCTTGACATTTTTCCAGAACTTCTGTGTAGTCCGAGATAAGGGATTCATTGAACCAACATTTACTCTCGGGCAATTCCTTCGTAAGGGCATTAATATTTTGAATTTCGATGGGGCTGAATTACTACGTGATACACTCCTCAATTTTGTATTATTCCACGGATGCCTATTTTGGCTTTAACCCTAATCGGAAGATAGACTAGATATTGCATCGCTAACACTCAGACATTGCTTAAATCTGATGTCAGTATAAAAGGTAAATATTTTTACCTATTGTGTTTCCCGGAAGTGTTGTTCTTTTTTGAAAAAATCAATTCTTTCTTGATTTTTTCCAATCAATTAGCGTTTCTGGTCAATTATTCCATAACCTAAGGGTCGTATTACTGGTTGCATGTATTTGTAATACCCGTCGCTTGAAACACTAATCTACTTTAGGAAAGAAAATTTACCTTGAACATACTTATTTTATAGGTTGTTAAGAAATGTTCACATGCTTTTATGAGGGCAGATAATACTTCTTTCATCCACAAGTGGCTTGGCGATTCACTAAACATTAGTCCAGACGAAAAAATATCCGCTATGGAGGGGGCATTTTCTCTTCCACGGGATGCTCCTGATGTTCTTCGGCAAGTTGGTAACACCCCCCTCATCGAATTACGAAAGATTTTTTCATCTTCTCCTAATTCTATTCGGGTTTTTGCAAAGGCTGAATGGTTTAATCCTGGAGGGTCTGTTAAAGACCGAGCAGCTCTCGCGATGATACTGAATGCCCTCAATTCAGGACAGCTCAATGGAGAAAAAAGAATTCTTGACGCTACCTCTGGCAATACAGGTATTGGATATGCGTGGATCGGTGCCTCGTTGGGAATTGGAGTAACATTATGCATTCCGAAGAATGCTTCTCCGGAAAGAATCAAAATGCTGAAGGCATTTGGCGTTGAGCTTATTCTTACAGATCCTCTAGAAGGCACTGATGGGGCTATCGTGCGTGCGAGGGCATTAGCAGAAACCCATCCTGAGAAGTATCATTACTTGGATCAATATAACAATCCCGTAAATCCCTTAGCCCACTATTTCACAACAGCAGTTGAGATTCTTCGAGACACTCAGAGGCAGATAACTCATTTTGTTGCTTGCTTGGGAACATCTGGAACTTTTGTTGGAACTACCAAGAGATTGCGAGAGGAACTCCCTTTCATTCGGGCAATTGCTGTTCAACCAGATAGTCCTTTCCATGGAATTGAAGGGGTCAAACATATGGAATCTGCTATTGTTCCGGGAATTTTCGATCCAAACCTCGCTGATGACACGATCTTTGTTTCAACAGATGAAGCTCAGGAAATGACACTTCGGTTAGCCCGAGAAGAAGGAATATTAGTCGGAGTGTCATCTGGGGCTGCAGTTGCTGCTTCCGCTAAGCTTGCAGAAAGCATTGATGAGGGTTGCATTGTGACGATTCTCCCTGATAGGGGTGAAAGGTATCTAACAGATAATTTTTGGAGATGATTCTTGTGGCTTTAAAGGTATCAAAGTCGGATATCCAGAAAATGTTTGAACATGGCGAGGAATCTTATCCCTATGAATGCTGTGGGGTTCTTATTGGGACTCCAGGTGAATCTGCTGTTGTTGTCGAAGTCCAGCGCCTAACAAATGTAAACAAAGAAATGCCCACCCGGCGTTACGATGTTGATCCATTAGAATTGGCAAAAGCAGATTCTGAAGCAGAAGCGAAGGGTCTACAAATCATTGGGATATATCATTCGCATCCGGACCATCCCGCTCGTCCGTCTAAATATGACCTAAATCATGCTTGGCGATACCTCTCGTATATTGTCATGTCAATTGAGAATGGCAAGGCCAAGGAAATCACTTCATGGCGGCTGAATGAGAAGAAGCAGTTCGAGCAAGAAGAACTGATTATTGTTGAAAAAACAACGGAGGTTGTTTAATGGAAGCAGAAGGAAATACAATTGAAATAAGAATACCCACTCCACTGAGACCTTATACTGATGGAGACAAAATTATCGAATTAAAAGCAAATACCGTTGGTCAAGCATTATCCATACTTTGCGAGATGTTCCCTCGGTTAAAGCCCCATCTATTCGATGATCAAGAAAATCTGAGAAACTTTGTGAATGTCTACGTCAATGATAATGACATTCGCTATAGTGGCGGTCTTGAAACTGAGCTTAAAACAAACGACACCGTGTTGATTATCCCGTCTATTGCTGGAGGCGTTGATATCAATGATTCCACTAGTCAGGCACTTGCCGCAGGGGATTCTAACTCAGCCACTCAGATAATCGAGCATACAACCCTTTCTAAGGAAGAGATTGAACGATACAGTAGGCACTTGATTCTTCCGGAAGTAGGAATCGAAGGACAAAAGCGTTTGAAAAATGCGAAAGTTCTCATTGTAGGTGCAGGTGGTCTTGGTTCGCCGATATCCATGTATCTTGCTGCCGCGGGTGTGGGCACCATTGGTCTAGTTGATTTTGATGTTGTCGATTATACTAATTTGCAAAGACAGCTTCTCCACACGACAAATGATATTGGTCGAAACAAGCTTGAATCTGCAAAGGAAACGCTATTAGCGCTGAATCCTCACATTTCCGTTAAAACACATGAAACTGTACTTTCGTCCGATAATGCTCTCCAAATAATTAGTCAGTATGACATGGTCATTGATGGAACAGATAATTTCCCCACACGATATCTAATCAATGATGCTTGTGTGTTTCTAGGTAAACCGAATATCTATGGATCAATTTTCAGATTTGAAGGGCAAGTCACTGTATTTGACCCTAAGAACGGGCCTTGTTATCGTTGTCTGTATCCAGAGCCTCCTCCTCCTGGTCTTGTTCCTTCTTGCGCTGAAGGAGGTGTGCTTGGAGTGTTACCGGGAATGATAGGGACAATTCAGGCGAACGAGGCAATTAAGCTCATCATCGGTAAAGGAGATGCCCTCATTGGTCGCCTACTGCTTCTGGATGCACTAGAAATGAGATTTCGGGAGCTCAAGATTCGCAAGAATCCAGATTGTGTTGTTTGTGGGAAAAATCCAAGTATTACGGAACTCATCGATTATGATGAGTTCTGCGGTGTTGGGGCTGAGCACGAAATTAATCTGGACTCATCTGAACAAATTACAGTGAAGGAACTTGCAGAATTACTAGACTCTGGTGTCCCACTACAACTTGTTGACGTAAGAAATCCTGATGAAACAGAAATTAATCAGATTCCGAAACATATCCTAATGCCCTTGAATAATCTTGAATCAATGGCTGTGGCCCTTGATAAAGAACAACTTACCGTTCTTTATTGCAAAACTGGTGTTCGATCCTTGAAAGCACTTGTTCACCTGAAGCAGTTAGGATTTAAGAACGTGAAGAACCTTGTTGGTGGGGTCACGGCATGGGTCAGAGAGATTGATCCCTCCCAGCCGCTCTATTAGGCTTTTTCTTCCCGTTCTACTTCCTCTTTCTCTCTTTTTTCTTCTTTTCGTCCGATTTGTCTCGCTCTTATGGTGCCCATATGGAGTGCCCATGAACGTATTTCTTCATGATTCGTTCCAACTTTCCAAGGATTTGTAGGAAGTCTATGTAGTCCAACTATTTCAATTACTTCTGCAGGAGTGTATAGTTCGTCTCTATACGCCAGTGCAATAGGAACCCCTTCTGGGATCTTAGAGAAAAGATTTCTCCAAAAAATAAAACGCATTTTCCCTAAATCTTCTATTTTTCCAAAATCCATCCCTACTAGAATTGCGTCTGCTTCTGGGATTGGGCGTTCTCTCACCAAGTCATCATAAGAATAATGCTTGATCTCTGCGAACTCGTTCTGAACTTTAAAATCGAATTTTCCAATAGCAAGTGTCATTATTTTCGTTGGCTGGTTTTTTGGAAGTCGGCCAAGCAACATGTCAAGAAAACTACCCATATCTTCTCATGGCTATGTTAGCTGTTGTCTTTTTATCCCTTATTAACGGGTCAGCAGAAAAAAGGGGGAGAAATATTTGCTTCGTTAGTGCGTTTTTTCAAGATCATCTGCCATTTTAGCAGTAAGAATCGGCTTCTTAGCAAGGCTCAGTTCGTCTAGCTTGTACGATGCGGTGGTTGTTGGGGCACTTTCGAAGATTTCAGGATTCTCTTTTGCTTCTTTGATAATTTGTTTAAACGCTTCTGCAATCTCATCTAACGTTTTTTTGGACTCTGATTCTGTTGGTTCAACCATTAGAGCTTCATGAACGATCAGTGGGAAATAAATTGTTGGAGCATGAATCTTGTAATCAAGAAGTCTTTTGGCTATCTTCAAAGTATTAACTCCCGTTTTTTTCTCGAGCGGAACCGAGCTTGCCACAAATTCGTGTTTTCTGGGAATTGCCGGATCCTGTGGAAGTTCAAGTCCTTCAACTGCTGAAACTTTTTTCATGAGGTAATTTGCGTTTACAACCGATGTTATGCACGCGTCTCTCAGTCCTGTTCCGCCCATTCTAGCAATATATGCCAATGCTCTAATGATTACGCCAACATTGCCATAGTATCCATGGATCTTTCCGATGCTCTCTGGGTAATCATAGCTTAAGTTATAGAAATCTCTCTTTTTGTCATATTTGATTCGTGGAACTGGTAGGTATGGCTCCAGTTTCTGGTTTACTAGAACAACACCTGACCCGGGACCGCCACCTCCATGAGGAGTCGAAAATGTTTTGTGAAGGTTAATGTGCATGACATCAAATCCCATGTCCGCGGGTTTGACAACTCCCATTATTCCATTGAAATTCGCACCATCAAGGTAGATAAGGCCTCCGGCTTCATGAATCATCTCATTTATCTTGAGAATATTGGTCTCGAAAATTCCAAGGGTGTTTGGATTGGTTATCATCATTCCTGCCGTTTTCTCGGAAAGCGCCGCTTCCAATGCTTCAAGGTCGATTCTGCCCTCCTCATTGCTCGGGATCTCTACGACCTTGTATCCTGCCATTGCTGCCGATGCCGGATTCGTCCCATGCGCTGAATCTGGGATTAGAATTTCGTCTCTATCGTCTGCACCTCGGGAACGATGATACGCTCGGATCATCAACACACCCGTCAATTCCCCATGTGCGCCAGCAGCCGGTTGAAGAGAAATTCCCGAAAATCCCGTCAATTCTTTAAGAGACTCCTCTAAAAGCCACATTGCTTTTAGTGTTCCTTGGACGGTTTCTTCGGGTTGTAGCGGGTGAGCAAGAGCAAATTCGGGAATTCTGGCAATTGCTTCATTGATCTTGGGATTATATTTCATCGTGCATGAACCCAAAGGAATTGGACCTAGATCAACCCCATAATTCATTTGTGAAAGCCTGACTACGTGGCGAACGAGTTCGAGTTCTGAGACTTCTGGTAACCTTGGATCATCTTTGCGCCTAAGGTTTTCGGGAATTGCTACTTCTGTCTCGTCTTCAGCTTCAAATGGGCGAGGGATGTAACATCGTTTTCCTGTCTCTCTAATTTCTGTGATTAAGGGAACATTCCAGCGAGCTTGATGTGTTAGGTCTGGTCTATTCATTGTAGTACCTCCTTCAGAGTGGCAACAAAATGATCTAGGTGTTGTTTGGTGTGAAGCTCAGAAACCCCAAGGATGAATAGTGACGGGTCGAAATCCCATGGATGGCCCGGAACAAATCCTTTCTCAACCATTGCATGAATGAATTCTTTCTGATCATTCGTTCCATACCTCACTGTGAAGTCTGCGAAGAACGGAGTCTGGGGGAACATTACTTGTACCATTTCAAGGTCTTGAAGTTTTTTCTTTAAGTATTGAGCTCTTTTGTGAAGCCCCAATGAAAGTTCCTTGAACCCTTTTGGTCCAAGTGCTGAGAGATAAATTGCAGATATTGCCGCTGTTAAGCTCTCGTTTGTACAGATATTGCTTGTTGCTTTCGCTCTTCGAATATGCTGTTCTCGGGCTTGCAGGGTGATTGTAAATCCCTTTTCCCCTGTTTTTTCTTGCTTTGTCATGCCAATCAGCTTGCCAGGAGCCCTACGAATGTCCTTTTTGTCGTAATTGAATGCAAATATTCCTAACAACGGGCCACCATAGTTGGGGGCATTGCCCAAGGATTGTCCTTCTCCGACAACAATATCCGCACCGTATTTTGCAGGTGGCTTGAGCAACCCTAGTGAAAGCGCGTCTACTCCAACGATGAACTTTGCGTCTACCTGATGTGCGATTTCACCGATTTCATGAGCTCGGTGATCTAAATACCCCAATGCATTCGGCATTTCCAAATATACCGCAGCTGTTTGGTTATCAATCGCCTTTTCTAGCTCATCTTGATCAACGAATGGAGAATTTTCTCCCAGTGCTGGTTCAACAATCTTAATCCCTTGTGGCTCTAAGTAATTTTGAAGGACGCCTCTTCTGGCAAGGGAAATTGGCGATGCAATTACAATCTTTTTTCTCCTCGTTAATCTGACACTCATAAGGGCAGCTTCGCCTGCTGCGGTGCTCCAATCATACATTGAGGCATTTACAACATTCATTCCTGTCAGTTCTGCCATTAAAGACTGATACTCGAATAGGAGCTGTAGCATGCCTTGAGCAACTTCGGGTTGATACGCAGTGTATGCTGTGTATAGTTCTCCTCTCCGTATAACCTCGTCCAAAAATGCTGGGACGTATATCTGCCGAACTCCTCCTCCGAGAAACGAGATTAGTTTTCTAGGGCTCTTGTTTAGTCTTGCGAGCTCCTCAAAAAATTCTGCGACTTCTGCTTCTGTCATCGGACCTACCGGAAGTTTCGGCGCTTCTTTGAGAATTACGTCGTCTGGAATGTCTGAGAATAGTTCTAATGCGTTGTTAACTCCGATGGTCTCCTGTAACATCTGGTCTAATTCTTCGGATGAAACTCCCAAGTAGGGACTATATGGTTTCTCCAAAGCACCTCGCCTCATTCTTCAGCCAAGTATTCCTTTAACTTTTCAACATATTCTTCAGCGGTTAGCAACCCTTCCACTTGTCCTGTTGCCCTCACGATCGCAAGAAATCCTTCCCCATAAGGATCTTCATTCATCTTTTGGGGTTCATCTTCTAATGAATCATTTACTTCAATTATCTCGAGATCGAACGGTGCGTATACATCTCCGCTAGCCTTAAGTGATTCTACGACGATGACTACGTCACCCTTGGAAAATGTTTCTCCTACATCCGGGAATTCAACGTAGGTGAGTTCCTTTAGCATTTTGACTGCGTAATCAGAGATTCCGATTTTGTACGTCCCGTCTCCTTGATCAAGAACCCATTCGTGAGTCTCCATATACTTGCAGTGTTTTGCAACCTTGTAACCGTCAATTTCTAACATTTCGTTTGTCATGAGGCATTCCCGTCAGTGATAACCATGTTTCATATTATATTATTATTGCAATCGTAGAACCTAACTGGACCAATTAGGGCGAAAGAATTTTACAGATTTATGAACACATTAATTGGCGTGAATTAAGGGGTTTGAACCATTTATTCTCAACTTTTCCCGCTATTTGCTCACTGCTTGCATTGCTTTCTCTAGTTGATTGGCAATTTCCTTGATTTCTCGCAGGACTTTGTTCTTGACTAGAGGATATAGCGAATCTGCTTCAGCGTAAACACTAGGATTCAGTTTCAGCCAGCTCTGTTTTTCTAGGATTGTCTTCAGCCCCAAATAAGCGACGCTTGTCTGTTCATTATTCATTGCTTTTCCAAGAAAACGAATGGCAACTCCTGATCTTCCTAAGAAAACGGGCTTGATGCCCTCTACTTTTTGATGGTGTAGAAAGGGTACATTTGGTTTTTCAACCGGGGTTAAGGTTTTCATATCAACATAACGCTCTTTACCTGCGGAATAGACAATTCTCACGAATTCTCCCGTGGGTGCTAGAAATACTTGAAAAACATGGTTCTCTTCTCCTTCTAGGATCTCGATTACTTCACCCGAGTTTGCATTCCATAGATGTATCGCTTTGTCGGTTCCACCACTGGCAACGATATTTTCATCAGAAATTGCGATTGCGTAGATTCTTCCCTTATGACCATTATATTGTGCAACTGGTTTGAGCGTTTCTAAATCCCATGTTCTAAGTGTTTTATCTGATGAAGCAGAGACCAAGAACTTACCGTCTTTTGATACTGCAATGGCTGTGATCATATTGTGATGGCCCTCTAGCCTTTTTCGTATGGATTTTTCTCCAATATCCCATAAGAAGATCTTGCCATCCCATGAGCCGCTTACCAATAACCTATCTGTTAGAAATTTGACAACAGAAACTTCTGATTCGTGTCCTGTCAGCGTTTCAAACATTTTTTGTTCTTTGATGCTCCAAAGTTTTATGGTTCCGTCCCAGCTTCCGGTAGCGAGAATTTCTCCACTCGGAGACACGCTGAGGCTTGTTACTTCCTCTCTATGTCCCCTCATTACCTTAATGGAATCGCCAGTCTGTTTGTCTATTAATCTAACTTCTCTCCCTTCACTACTTGTTGCAAGGACATTCTTTTCTGGGATCTGCTCAACTGAATAGACTGCTCCTTTGAAAATCGTTGGTAGTTTTTTGATCAAGCATTTCTCTAAATCAATTAATGAAATTGTTTTATCCCAGCTTGAGGCAATAATTTGATTCTTACTAACAATGAGCTTGCTTATTTGATCATCGTGAGCATTGAAACCGAGTCTTGGGGAATACTTGGATAGATCCCATACTAAGATGAGTCCATCCGCCCCTCCTGAAATCAATTGATTGTCCTTGAATTCTAGGGCAGTGACATTTGCAGAATGTTTTAGAGGAGGATCAATGACTATCTCAAAAGACGAAGGAAGTGTGGCCATCATTGAAATCTTTGAAAACGGTGCTATAACCCTATCTATCTTGGGATTAGTAAAATATTCAATGAGAGGAATGCCCCGTTTCTTTTCCCCATTTTTCAAGCTAAGGCAAAGTACTGGGGAATAATTATTCGATACGCGTTTCTGTACGCGGTGGGGGAATATTCGTACCTTTCTAGGAAGGCAATTATTGCGCGGACCGTTGTATCCGGATATAGCTGTCCTTCCGGTAACTGTTCTGAATCTGCTCGATCCAGCACCTTGAATAGGATGTCTTGCCCTTCTCCCCACAGCTCGAACACTTTTATTAGTGAGTGAATTCTCGGCGTACAATAGTTGAGGAGTGAGTCCTCTTCCATTTGTTCAAGTGCTTGTTCCCACTTTCTTAGGGCTATTAATACAATGATCCTATCCTTTGCCGTTGTTGAGATTTTCAGTAGGGTGTCTAGAGTAATAGTTGGTAAATCTAGGGGAAGGGCTTGAATGACCTGAAATACGAGATCGTGTTCTGCAGTGGGCAGAATCTTTACAAGAAATTCTCTTGCTTCTTCAAGATCATTTGCTTTTTTGAACAGTTCTAAAACTCCGAGTTTTTCGAGAAGTGTTAAGTTATCAAATTGTGCTATTTTTTCTCGAAGAATCTCTTTTTTCTTTTCTACGGGAAGGTTTGAAAAAATTCGGGTTGCGCAATAAATGGCACTGTTTCTGATTGTAGCCTCCTTTTCAGCAAAGAATTTGAAGCAGTGGTGTAGCGTTGCAAGGTTGGTTTTATTTGACAGCAAATAAAATCCGTAACTTGCAAGTTCTGGGTCGAGGGATTTGGTTCTTTTCTTGGCTAGAAAAGCAGTGAATGGATTTGTCATGTTGTTTCCTCCATTTTCTCGAATCTCTTTGTGAATCTTAGGAGATATCTTATTGCGTTGCGCTGGGGTGAAGTGATATCTTTTAGTTCAGAATAATCTATTTCATCTGGAAGCTCTGGAGGTTCTGGTTCAAGTTCTGACTTGTAGGAAGCAGTTTTACTAACGATAACAGCTCTATTTTCCCGTGGGAGGTCATACGGTGTTTTTGGCTCACGAGAAGCGTATCCTACCGTCAAGTAATTGGCCATGCTCATGGAGCTATATGATTTAAGCACAATGATATCCGGAAGGCCGGGAAGTGTTGTTATGAAATTTTGTCGAGTTTCCAGCAAGTGGTTCCGAAGAATTAACAACTGGGATAAACCGACTTCGTCGTTATTTATTGTGAACACATGTATCTTGCGGTCACTAACTTTTACGTATCCGTGGTGTTTGACAACGGGGTTTCGCTCAATCAGATCCCTGTAGTTCTTGAATTTGTATCTTTGAATTTGTCGGGCGTAATTCTCTACTTTGTCAAACTCTAAGGCATGTAGTGGCCAAAGGTCAGACCAGTAGGAAGCTGGGGAACCATGCCATTGTATTGCTTTTTCTGATGTCTTTACACGGATTGCCTGCATTTCCTCTTTTAATTGCTTGGGCTCAAAGAAGTTCAGAAGATCTTGGTCGGAGTACAGTTTTGGAGCTAGTTCCTCAACACTTGTTTCCTCTGCTTGAGCGGCTTTTCTCAAAAGATGTTCTCCTACTACTCCAAACGGATTGAGAAATATATCCTTTATTTGGAAAATCACGGAATTTGCTGTTTCTTCGTCTAAAGTACTTAGAAATTCGGTCGTTGCCCAATGAGCAAATCCTTCGGCAACCAATTCATGAAGCGGCACCGATCTGAGTACCTTTCCTCTATCCTTTGCAAGTTTTAATGCTTCAATGAGGTAGTTGTAGAATACTGAATTCCTTTTTACGGTTGGAGGTGGCGTGTAGAATTCTGCCAGGTTGTATTCTGCGTATATTCGTAATAATGCTGTAAAGTCTTGAAAATATTGCCAAGCCCATGCTGCATTTCTCTCCTTGACTAGAGCCACAACGTTGTTTAGGAAAAGCTCTTTTTGGAGATAGTCCATGCGATATATCTTGTAGATTAACTCTGGATATCTGGAAATCGTTCTCTCATTGAGGTACGCATGGGCAAGGACATGAATTAGCCTGGCTTTCGAAACGTTGTGATCCGAATTATCTAGCGATTCTTTCGAAATAAAGGCAAGTGTCGGTTTAGAGTTCACAGTGATCTCTAAGTTCTCGGGGAGCCCATATTTTCTTCGGATTTCTCGGATTTTTTCTCCATACTGGGAAGTTGGTATTCCATGGGGAGTTGCAGTTTTTCTAGAAACAAGTGCTAGCTCGGTGTGAAGATCGGAATCATTTAGTAACAAGATCCTATACTCTTCTGGTGTCTCTCCTAAGGTCGTTTTTAAGAATTCGCGACTTTCCTGATATGCTGTTAGTATTCTTGACTTAGTAGCTTGCAAGACTCTCCCTCGCTATTTGTGATGCCAAAGTTTCTAGTTTTGAAGGATCGACTAGAATTGGTTTTGTGATGCCTCTTAACATCTCGACCGTGTCTCTGTAGATTGGCGACTTGGTTGCTTTTTCTGGTGCAATTAAGAAGTATTGGATGGTCCAAGACATGGATTTGTCCATTCGCAAGTAGTTGAATATTTGGTTCAACTGGATCATACATGTTTTCATGTCATTTGAGATTGTTCTCGTTTTCATATATTCTATGAAAGTATTACTTGGGATTCCTGGAATTACGCCATCAAAGGGAACATTTGGTCTTCCATCCGTGATACAGATTAGAGTTGCATGTTGTTGTGCTTGCATTGGTAGTAATTTTTGTTTTCGTGCATGTTCGATTGCCTTCATTACTGCGTGAACTAGACGAGTTTTTCCCTCTGCTTTTGCCTTTAGCAAGAATTGTTCGAGTCTCTTCTCGTTATCTATGACTTCTGGTGTTTTTGTGATTGGAACAATTGCTAGAGTGAATGGTTTGAATATTCTCCCCTTCTTTCTGTTTACGTTTGTGAAGAAATAATACAAACCTAAGGATGTAAGTAATGCCCCATCCAGTCTAGATAACCCTTGTTCGAACACAACTCTTCGCATT
>JALTMP010000224.1 GCA_027001645.1 Candidatus Heimdallarchaeota archaeon | reverse complement strand
GGTTACTAACTCATCGGTTGCAAGAGCAACAAGGTTGCTAGGAGTGGCGGGCGGGGTAACATACTGAATTGAAACTTCAGACGAGTAGGAACTTTCACCAGCAATGTTCACCGCGGTGATGACATAGTAGTAGTTCACCCCAAGGCTAATGAACTCGTCCACGTAGCTCGTGTTTTCACTAACCCCGATATTTACATAAATTCCATTTTCAACAGTTGATCGATAGATTCGGTAATAAAGAATAGGAGACCCACCATCATCATTAGGAGTATCCCATTCCAAAACAATGCTCCCTTCTGACAGAGTTGCGCGCAGATTCTGGGGAGATGAAGGAGTAGTGGCCGGAGAAATACTTGCTGTAGTAGAGGGTGTACTTTCACCGATGACGTTTACGGCAGTAACGCGGTAGTAGTAAACAGTTCCAAATTCGACTTGTGAGTCCAAGTAGGTCTTGGCGTACGTGAAATCATACAACACAAAGTTATCAACAGAGCCTTCAGATCGGTAAATATTATAATAGAAAACAGGAAAACCACCATTATCAACGGGCTTAGCCCATGAAAGCAGAATCTTAGAGTTCCTCAAAGCAATAGTTAGGTTCTCAGGAGCATCAGGTACCGTTGCGGGCGTGATTTCAAAAAAGTTGGAATATGGGCTCTCTCCAACGATTGAATGAGCGGTTACCACATAACGATAAGTTTGCCCATTCACCAACCCTACATCAATGAATGAGGTTGTGTTCACAGTCGCGACAGCAACGTATGAAGAAGCACCAGGGTCTTTTCTATATATCGTATAATTGGTCACTTCAAACCCACGTCCATCGGCGGGATCCCAAGTCAGAGAAACGTGCTGGTCTCCGAATGTACCATTCAGGTTAGTTGGAGCCAAAGGAGTATTAGCAATAAGTAGACGCTGTTCGTCAGAATACGCACTTTCACCATAGGTGTTGACAGCGGTTACAACGTAATAATAGGTCTCTCCATTAATAACACCAGTATCGAAATACCCAGTCTCACTTGTGTTGGTCCCAATGAAATCATACGGGCCACCAGGCGTCTGACTCCTGTAGATATTATAATGAGTTATCGGAAAGCCACCATTAGAGATAGGTAAGGTCCAATTCAGCGTTGCGGTATTATCACCGTTAACAGCATTAATGTTGAAGGGAGGAGTAGGTTCTCCAATGGGATTAGCGAAAACTTCGGAAGAGTAAGCGCTCTCATTGTATTTGTTTAGAGCTGTAACAACGTAATAATAGGTGAATCCGTTAATTGCAGAAGTATCTGTAAACCCTAGGGCAGATGTGTTGGAACCAATCAGCGTGTATGGCCCTCCAGATGTTTGAGAACGATAAATGTTGTACTGGACAACGGGAATACCGCCATCATCTTGTGGATAATTCCAAGAAAGACTGACTTCAAACGACCCGCTTGCTGCAGTAACCGATTGTGGGGGTGTAATATCACCGATGGGAAGAGCAGTTGCAATATTAGAGTCACCGCTTTCACCCTCAGAATTAGTCGCTGTTACCTTGTACTGGTAAACAACACCCGTTGTTACTGTGGTATCAATAAACGAAGTATCGTTTGTCACAGCAATCGGTGTAAATGTCTGACCATTGTCATCAGATCGATAAACGGTGTAGTTGGCGATCGGATATCCTCCGTCCCCGAGGGGAGCACTCCAGTTGAGCATGACTTGGGTGCGTGTGGCTGCAGCAGTCAAGTTCTCAGGAGCAGCAGGAGGGCCATAGAATACAAACAAATATTCTCGTTCTGCCATGTCATGTATCACACTAATATCATCAGAGGACGTCTGAAGAGCAAAAATGGCATACATGGGTTTCCCGGGAATGAGCACTTTGTCATGGGTTGAGTCTCCAGTATTGAGTTCTCGTGAGAATTCGAAGTAAGTGTAGTTAATATCAGTTCTTTCAGTTACGGCGAATTCATTGTAGTTTTGAACTGCATCGACGGGAGGCACTAGCTCTCCAACGGAATATGCATCATAGATGTATGAAGTGTTGGTACTACTGTCGAATCCCCCTGTAATGATGTCGTAATCTTGCATTTTGTTATAACCACCGTATCCCATTGAAACCCATCCAATGCCTTGAGAGGCAAGACCCACATATATTGTTGATCTCACAATCGTATAGTAAAGAACGAGCCATGGATAGTGGTGGCTTATAACAACTCGATATTTGTATTCGTCATAGTTGATTATCCCGTCAATCGTAACCCCGCTAACCTTGAGACCCTGAGGACTAGGGCTAGTAGCATTAAGCGTAGGAGGCACTGTGTTAGCAGATTGAGAAAAAATTGCGATAACCATGAAAAAAACAAGAACGAACGTTAGCTTTTTCTCCACTCAACTACACCTTTGTCTTATTTTTTTTGTAGCTACTACAAATAACACGACTAATACAATATAAGTACTTTGCAATAATCTCGAATAAAAGCAACATTGGCGACAAGTTTAGTAGTTATCCATCAAATAAATAAGCAGTCAGACGAAATTGTGGAGAAGAGACTCAGACTTATTCCTTTCAATAAACAAGGCTACCATGACAAAAAGTAATTGTAGCATTCTAGAATAATAAGATAGAAAGTTGGGGATAGTGGGAGAGGTAGTCAAAAAAATTGGTTACAATCACCCTCAAAGGATCCACATTTTTTCCCTACATTTGAAAGACATTCATTTGAATACCCAAGTGATCAAAATTAACGATATTTCCATATTGGGGCAAACAATAGAAGCTATTGTAAATGGCAGGGGTTCACTAGGATCAAACAAATTCGAGAAGGACGAATAGCTCTAATGGAAGAATTAACAAGGCGATAAAGGTAAGCACGACAATTCCTGTTGATGTTACTTTGGTGTCTAGATCGAAATATTCCGCGTAGACTTGATTTGCGACTGCGGGAGGGGCTACAGCCTGAATGAATAGCGCAACACGCACGTAACTAGGAAGCGGAAGAAAGAGAATTCCAAGACCTACAACAAAGCCGGCACCAAATCGAGAAATAATTACCTTGAGAATGGGTCCAGAGGTGACTTGTCGTAGTAAGCCTAAGTCAAGATCAAATCCGATCGTCATAACCATTGTAAAGATGAGAACCTTCTGAACAAGGACATAAGTCTGATTCTCATTCAAGGATTGAGGACCAAGGAAAAGCCAAAGCATGAATCCAATCCCCACGGAAAAAACAGGAGGAAACAAGAGAATTTTTCGCACGATTTCCTTCGAATTAATGCCTTCTTTTTGCCGGGGAGCATTAGTCCAAACTCCGAGGGTATTGCGAAGGATCAATTGTCCCAGAAGAAAAAGCGTCGCTGGAATGAGACCGTCAGTTCCGGCAAAAGCCAGAATTACAGGAAAAGGAAAGTTAAGAGAGTTTGGAAAAGCAGAAAGTGATTCAAGTGCGGATTTTCTGGCGTGTGGCGTTTCCATAGTTGAGCAAAGCAATCGTATTGCCACATAACCACTAATGGTTGTTGCAATAGAGGCTAATATGGGAAAGGTATAGTCTGAAACAGAGGCATTTGTTTTAATGGTGAGCAATGATCCAATGATCAGGGCCGGAGCTACGACCCAGATTACGAACGCGTAGAAATGTCTCCTAATGTTCGCTCCAAAAAACGGGATTTGAGCAACAACATAACCAGCAAGCACTCCTGCATATAAGAAGGCCAAGCGAGAAAGTAGGTCAACAAAGAATCCCATTATGAAGTTTCAGAGAAACACCCTTTACCAATTATTTGATACGCGTGCAATGATGTGATCAAAAGAAATGGAGTAGAAAAAGATTAGAACGAAAACAACTGAGAATTCGTTATTGCGGATCACGGGGTGCATCCTCTAATGGATTGCCCTCCTCGTCGAGTTGTACAACCTTCATGTTTTTCCATTCATTTGGCGCTTGACCCCAAACGAGTTTTTCTGCAGCTTCACTAAGCCAGTCAGGTTTCTCAGGTTGCTTCCATTTCTTTCCTTGCTTGATTTTTTCTTGAAGTTTGGAAACCCCATAGAATAGTGCCTCTGGCCTCACGGGGCATCCTGGAATGTACACATCAATGGGAATGATCTGATCACTGCCACCCACGATTGCATAGCTTTCCCAATACGGACCTCCACTCGTAGCGCATTCACCCATAGCAATTGCCCACTTGGGATTTGGCATTTGATCATACAATTGCCGCAATCTCGGAGCCATCTTATGACTGACAGGTCCATTTACAACAATAAGATCAGCTTGTCGAGGAGAAGGGCGGGGAATCATTCCATACCGTTCCATATCGGGGCGACCAACTCCTGCTGCCATAAACTCGATTGCGCAACACATAATACCGAAAGTGAGTGGCCATAAGCTACTCCGGCGCGCCCAGTTGATCCGTCCATTCAGAAAATCACTCAAGCGGCCAATTGCAATATCAGACATTCTGTTTCCTCCTTGGTCAAAGTCAATAGTCGATTACTAATATTTTTCGTAAGCGGGATGTTTGGATTCGCTTTGCACTACCAAAGTTAAAACAATAAGGAGAATAGTGGGGTTCAAACAATTGCGAAAAACAGAACACCAACTCTGCAAGAATGGAAGTGAAGAAGGCGGAAGAACTTGAGGATAAGGAGTCTATCGATTAGCAGGAATTTGACTGAACCCCGTATAGGGTCGTAGAACTTCAGGGATAATGATTGAGCCGTCTGCTTGCTGGTAGTTCTCAATGATTGCGATAAGCATTCTTACATCTGCGAGAGCCGTGCTATTCAAAGTGTGAACATGCCCGGCAACAGGAGATCCTTCCTTAAGGCGATATCTGACCTTTAATCTTCTAGCTTGGTAGTCAGTAACGTTACTGCATGAAACGATTTCTCGAAAACGGTTCTGACCAGGCATCCATGCTTCAATATCGTATTTTTTAGCAGCCACTCCGCCGAGATCTCCTGTGCAAACATTAACTACTCGATAAGGAATGCCCAGAGATTGGGTTATTTTTTCAGCCACTTGTATAAGGTGTTCGTGCTCTTCCCATGATTTTTCAGGGAGACAATACTTAAACATCTCAATTTTTCGAAACTCATGAACTCGGAAAATGCCTTTGTCGGCACCGGTCGTTGCACTGGCTTCAGTTCGGTAGCACGGAGAGAATGCCGCGTACCACTTTGGGAGATCATCCACCAGAAGAACCTCATCCATATGATAGCCGCCAAGGGCAACTTCGCTGGTTCCAATTAGAGCAAGGTCTTCTCCTTCAATTTTGTAAATGTCCTCTTCTCCTAATGGCAAAAAGCCGGTTCCATAAAGCACTCGTTTCCGGACCAAGGAAGGGGTTATGAAGGTTGTAAAGCCTTCCCTTCTCAAAAAGTCAAGGGCATACATAGCTAAAGCCAAATCTAACACAGCAGCTTCATTTTTCAAATAGTAAAATCTGGAACCAGAAGCTTTTGCAGCACGTTCCAGATCAACAAGATCGTGCATTTTCATCAGGGTCATGTGATCTTTAGGCTCGAAATCAAAGTTGGGCAACTCTCCCCACCGACGGATCTCAACATTGTCTTCATCGCTTTCCCCATAAGGAACACTTTCATGAACCAGATTCGGAATCCGATCCAAAATCCATTGTCTCTTCTCTGCAAGGACTTCAAGTTTTTCCTCCAATTCCTCTAAATCCTTTACGAGACTCTTCATTTCTTTAATAATCGCTTGCTTCTCTGCTCCTTTTAGCTTAGGAATCTCTTGCGCAGCTTGATTCCTCTTATGTCTTAGCTCCTGAATCCTGGTGTTAGTCTTTCTCCACTCTGCATCAACTTCTAGAAAATCATCAACAAGCTTTACGACATCCGGATCGCGTCGCTTGCGGAGATTTTCTTTCACCATTTCAGGGTTTTCCCTCAATAGTTTTGGATCCAACATGAAATTACCCCTATTGAATTCAAACTTCCCTAACTCTATAAGAATAATGCTTTATACGATCCTTAGGGTCACTCTTAACCAACTAGTAGAAAGCACTAGTTTGGGCCCCTAAAAGACCAACAAGCCATTGTGGGGAAAACGAACCAATGAATCGAGACAGAAGGAAAAGACTCAAACCCTTGCTTAAGTTTCTCTTACCCCGTAAGAAAGCATTAGAACTCTGGTGCGACTTGGGAGCGGGAAGTGGGTTTTTCTCAAGACTACTACAAGACAAATTACCAAATGCAGAAATAATCCAATTTGACAAGAAAATCAAAAAGCGCGAGAGAGGGATATTCATTCAGGGAGATATTACAAAGCTCCCGTTTCGATCGTCAACTTTTGATGGTGTTTTGTGTTCTCAAGTATTGCACTATTTCCCCGCCAAAATCAGACGAAACATTATCTGGCGAATTAGCAGAATACTCAATTCTAAAGGAAAATTCATAGTAATAGAATACGAAGCCTCGCAGAGTTTCCCTTGGATACCTTACCCACTTCCCAATAAGAAAATTAGGAAGGAAATAATTGAATTAGGCCAATTTCGTGAAGAAAACTTGGTTAAAGCAGATATCAATTATCGTCCAAAATATGCGCTTTATCTGCAAAAAAGAGCAACGGTGGACGCAACCAAAGGGGCTTAAATATGTCCGTAGGGTACAATAAGATAACAAGTGAGAGGAAGGACATGGACTATTGCCCCTACTGCGCTGGCATGATTCAAAACAATGTTTGCTCAAGATGTACCATTATTTTCGTTTATGACCAGAGCACAAGAGTTTGTCGTTACTGCAACCAGAAAAACATGATTAAACCCACTCTTCACGAAGAATTCTTGCATCAATGTGAATTCTGTGCGTATTATTATTACGTTGGACCAATTGATGGAATAAAAGATGATGCCATGGAGAAATTAAAAGCGATTGAAATGCAATGTGACGAATGCCATGGGAAAGCCCTCTTCATCGAAAGGGAGAGTGCATATATTTGTCAGGAATGTGGCTTAGTGCTTGAAGTTCCGCTCGAACGATTATTGCAAAGCTCGTTTTGAGGAAAAAAAGTCGCATTTGTTTTTCAGTTAGCCAGATTTAATATAGGACCAAGCAATATGTAAGCAACGTGCCGAGTGTTGAGACAATAATTGCATGGGGATTAGGCGGCTATGCAGCCATTAGTTTATTCCTCTTCGTCTTCCTTACAAATAACATAATGATTTGGAGAGAGCGACGCTCTAACATCCCGTTTGGACTCACTAAGGGGAGACAAGAAAAGAAACATCTCGAAAAACCACGCAGGGTTTATTGGGTTTGTCACAACCCTAATCACAAGGGCTGGACCGTCATGCTCCACAGCTGGGGAAGAAAAAGCGAAAGAATGGTAACAAGGGCACAGCCCCATTGGGATAAGGGCTATTCTCTTCTATTTGTCGATGCTAGGAGTCATGGAGAGAGTGAATACACCAGAATTACTACGGGGTATCATTACGCAAAGGATGTAATCGAAATCATGAGAAAAGAAAGGATAGAACGACCAATTCTCCACGGACTTTCCTTCGGGGCAATTGCAGCAACCATTATTGCCCGAGAGTACCCGGTCAAAGCATTGATACTTGAAGCCACGAGTGCGACCATTCGGGCAATCTACTGGGATTTTTATCACTATCTGCGAATACCTAAGATTTTCTTTGGATGGATACCCTGGTTATTATTGAAAATAGATTGGCCATGGGATGAACTAGCCCCGAAAAATTCCTTAAAGAAACGGGACGTCCCTATCTTTCTGATTCACGGTGAAAAAGACGAATTATTCAGTCCAGAAAAGCACGCGGAAGTGATTTGGGAAGCGATTAGGGACAAGCCTCATGTGTTCAAATGGATCGTTCCAAACAGCCCCCACTCTAGAATGGCAAGACATCCGGAATACTACTCGAGAATCAAAGAATTCCTTGAATATGTTCAAAAAATGGAAGGAGAGGAAGTGAGTTCTACTCTTCAAAGCGCGAGCAATGATTCTGATGTGGTCTCATAAATCGTAATCTGCACTTGTTGCGATCACCCCGGAAGCTTTATCGCCCGCTTCTCCAGATCGTACTTTCAATAGGAAGAAGAACGCGAGCAGACAGAAGCTAACAGAAAATGGAAAGAGACTTTTGTAGCCAATGAAGTCGATGAAGATCCCTGAAACTGTGGGACCACTAATCGCTGCAATGCTTGCAAAAGCGTAATAGAGCCCAGTTCCCAAGCCATTGTCACTTGCGTGTTCCCAAACAACCACGATTGAATTGACATTTATGAGCCCCCAGCCAACAGCTGCACTCATCAATAACAGAGTAATCACGGTAAGTGATCGGGTAAGTGAAATTCCAACGAGGGAGAGGGTAAAGATGACTAAGCCAATTCGCATGGTCAACAATCTGCCAAGCTGTGTTCCCAAGAAACCACCGATCAAGGTAAAGAATACAAAAACAATTGGGAAAAAGAAGAGCGATCGCGAAGCAGCAGCAACGGCTTCATTGGCAGACGCATCAGGAAGAATCATGTAGCGCACATAAAGGCTAAAGAAAGCCTCGATAGCGTTCCACGCAATAAACCAAGAACCAATAGCTAGTAACATGAAAATCAGAGACTTATCAGTACCCTTGATGGATCGGGATAGTTCTGACGTTAACTGTCCAAAGGTTGTTTCATCAGAGAGAACGACAGAGTTCTCAGATAACGGCGGTTCTCTAATAGAGATTAATAATAAGATTAGCATGACAATCATGACGCCAGAACTAACCCAAAACGCCTCAAACACCTTTCCTTTCTGAAAAAAGGTAGCAGAGATAAAAAGACTAAGCGCTGCCGAAAATCCACCCATAAAATTAATTATTCCATTTGCCAGGCTTCGACGTTCACTGGGAACTAGGTCCGGCATAAGGCTAACAACGGGTGATCGGTAGATCGCCATAGACAGATTGAGCAGAATAATTACTGTTAGAAACAGTGCGAGAGAAGCCATGCTGGCCGCGATCGGAACTAACGAGAAAAAGAACGCGCCTAGGAGTGTGCCCGTAATAATATACGGAAATCGCCTCCCTATTCGAGTGCGAGTTTTATCGCTTTTCGTCCCGATGTATGGCTGCAAAAAGAAAGCGATGATGTTATCAAGCGTCATGACAAATCCAATCAAGCCTTCTCGAACACTGAAATTATCCTTCAAAAAGACAGGAATTGCAATGTTAAACAGCGTCCAGACCAAAGCAGTAGTTCCAAAGCCAAGTCCAATAATGAAGACTTTCCAAATGGAGATCCCACGGTATTCTACAACAGAGGATGCGGAAATCTTAGCGGAACTCATCTAGCATGCATTCACAAGCCCCTATTAAAACCCTATGCGAAAATAGACTAGTAAAACTCCAAACTTACTCATTTTCGTGAACACAACAAGAGAAAAACAATAGCCCCATGAAAGCAATGAACGAGGCAACCAACCCTGTTAGCTGATGAGAAGTGGTCCACAATAGCGCACCAATAATGCTTCCTGGAACAACGCTAAAAGACCTAAATGTATAGTAGAGACCGATACTCTGAGCTCTTTTTTCTGCAGGAGCAAGATCAACAAGAATTGCCTTCCTCGCGGGTTCGCCAAATTCTCTGAAACCAGCAACACCAAATGCAAAAATCAACCAAGGTAGCGTATTAGAATAAAGAATCAAAGCGGGGTAAAGACTAAAACACAAAAAGGACACCATGGCTACAGGCTTCTTACCGATTCTATTCGCAATCCCTGCTGCAGGAATGTAGGAGAGAACACTAACGGTCATTTGTATTGAGATCAATATTCCAAACTCTTGAGGGCCGAGAACATCAATGACATGCAACACAATAAAGGCTTTAACGACAGCCTGGCCAAAACGAGCAAAAATATCTGCTATGAGCAACTTAGACAAGTCTTTATCAATCCAGAAGCGAGAAAAAGGAGAAGTGGGAATGATGCTGTTAAGAACAACAAGATCTTTGTGGCCATTTTGATTCGATATTTTTTCTTTCCATGAAGACGACTTCATGAATTGCCCAAGCATTAACTTTGCAAAAACAAGGGAAAGAATGGAGAGCACGACGGTGATCCCAAGTCCAACCTTCACCCCTTCAATAATCCCTTGAGACGCAATGATATACCCCCCAACAGCGGGAGAAACAATAATTGGGATTCTTTTCAGAATTGATTGAACCGAAAAAGCACTGGTTCGCCTATTTGAAGGCATGAAATCCCCAATCATAGCAAAGATAGTTGGTTGTAGCAGACTCGACGTTCCTTGAACAAATATTAGCCCTACAAACAAGAGCTTCCAAGAAGGGGCAAAGAGATAGGTTGTGTAGCCAAAAATTCCAAATGCTAAGAAAAGCATTACTGATTGAAATCTTCCGAAACGATCAGAGATCAACCCTCCCGGATACTGTGCAATCGCATCCAAAACATCAGAAAGAGATTTGAAAACCCCGAGAAAGAAAATAGATCCACCCAAGGCAACAAAATATGCTGAGACAAATTCTGCCCATAGTTGCTCACCCAGGCTGACCAGAAACACTATGAAAAACAAAACCAAAACAGGTCTTTCAATGTACCAGAATGTTTCTGAAGAATGAAAATCTTCTTCCATTACATCATCATCGGGCATTTCAAAAACTAAAAAGGGGAAGAGACTTTTGTGGTTAATGCCTTTAGTTCAGCCGAATGTCCTTTTTCTGATACCCCTCACGAATCCATGCCAACAATTCGTCTAATTCAGTTTCTTGGTTGTGGAGGATCTGTACGATTAGGAAAAATTCCACGCTCAGCAAGACAAGGCCCAAAACGAGATATTCTAGTGTAATTCCTGAAGGGTTGGAGGTAAGCACCCAATAAGCCAACACACCAATACCAAAGGCAATGATCGGAGTCCACCAGGAACTAAACCTCTTCATTGTGGCGTCGTCAGGGTCAAGATAGCGAAGATCAGATCGCCCTAAGAGATCCCAAGCGATGAAAAAGTAAATCGTAATGAGTGACCAAAGGACAAAGAGCCAAGTATCCATCGAATTGAGGCTCAACTTGACAGGATCAGCGCTAACTACGACTCTTACTTGAAAAGGCATGATCAGAGCAAGAAACGCTAAAACGAGTCCTCGTGAAAAAATGTCGATCACTCTTCTTTCTTTTGGTTTTTCTTGCACAAAGAAGTACTCGGGTTGGATAGACCGTCGAAGTTTGTTTGAGAGATATAAGAAGAATCGGGCGAGTTCACCAAGTAAAACAGTAATACTTGGCCCTGCGAAAATTTTCACCCCAAATTGCTTCTCGATTAGCTTAATGCTTGTTCTTAGACCCCAAAAAATGATTAATAAAACCGCATCGATCACGACCATAAAACCAATAGATTCTGTGAGCACCCGGAGCCAGTTGGAAAAACCACCTGAAAAAGAAACTAAAGAATACAGAAAGAAAATAGGCAACTGGACAGCCATGACTAGCAGAATCAAGGCCAAGTCATCACTGATCCCTTCTCTGGGAGGACTTGAAAACAGTTCCACGACATAGTTCTTAAAACGACTCAGAGCACCCACTTCTACTTGGGATTCTGGATCACTGTTACTCGGAGTTGCTTGTGTTTCAATTGATTCTTGTGTGGATGAAGAATTCGGCGCATTGCTCATTACAACTACTCATGCCTTTTATCACTTAAGAGATTTTCTCAAAAAAAGTTGCTCCCAAACACGCAGTGAATAACCTCAAGTAGAGAATCAAATAAAAAGAGCAAATCATGGCGAATCCAAAATGGCGGAGGAGTATAAAAAGACATTCGGCAAAAATTGAGAGCATGATCTCTCATAAAACAAGAGACAGAAAGAATACAAAACAAGCCCAAAGGCTAGTAACAAATGTTAAGTAAGTTAACTCAGTGTTTTACATATGTTTTCAGAGGCGATCTGGAAGGAAAACGCCATAGTTATTGTCCTCGCGTGGATATCCTTCATTTTTTGGTCGTTTCTCTTGGAGTTTTTCAGCATGGTTTATTTTCTCAATCTAGCGACCTTGTCCATTAACGCTGGTATCCTATACTTGCTCTTTCTCTTTGCCCCAGCAATATTTGGAGTAAATCAACTAAAAGACAGGTCGCAAAAATTCTTTGAATATTTGCCGTTTTTGGGGATAATTGGATTTGGCTATTTCTTCGCCAGAAATCTTCATTTACGAGTAATGATGATTTCGCTGGGATTTCTCTTCTTTTATTCTTTCTTAGTACTAGAATGGAAACACGCCACGATAGAGCACAGTCAATTATCAGCCGGCTTTGTAGCAGGGTTGTTGATTCTTCTCATAAGTCGTTTTGCGTGGTTTTCTCGAAATATTTTATGGAAATCAAATGTCTCCGTAACGATTGCTATAGTGCTAACCCTTGTAGTGCTTAGTGCACGAATAAGCTTTCCTAAAGGATCAAGAGGAGAAAAAGAGCAGAACAGGAATGAACAGACACGCCCGATTGCTAGAATTTCTAGCTTTTCAGCAGCGTTATTTTTCTCTCACCTATTGTTTTCTAATTACAGCATCATACCTCGTTGGGTTGGCTTAGATCCTCCAATATCTGGAATGATTGTTATTCTTGCTCTTGCGGCTGGGCTGTTGCTTCAAGAAGCTCGGATTTTGAGATCCCTAATAGGTGGTGTCCTAGGAGTAATTGGAGTCACACTCATTAGTTATGGGGAGGGGTGGGTAGGAATGATCGGGGGTGTGCTTCTCGGAATATTGCTTCCGGCTCTATGGGCAGCGGTAATTTCAACGTTTCACGAAATGAACTTGAAAAAGGAATTTCCAATAGCCACGGGAATATACATTTTTCTGGTTATGGCAGTCATATTCGCAACAGTTTATGATTATGTGCCCTTAGGAGAGTTATTTAGAGAGCAAGAGGAACTTTTCCTAATTCTGGCTACAGCATTCTTATACACGTATTATTCCCATAATCAATTCTCTCGGTCAATGCTTTCAGATCTTAAGAAATACAGGCCTTCCAAACAGCTAGTGGCTACCGGTATTTTGATAGCAGTCCTACTTCCCGTTAGTTTTGGAGCGCGAGTTTATCTAAGCAACAAGACATTGCAACCCCAGAACGAGATAGTTGCCATGACATTCAACATCCAACAAGGGTTTGATAGGCAGGGGATTGTTAATTTTGAAAAAGTGGCGGAAATCATTGAAGCGACAAAAGCAAACATTGTTGGGCTACAAGAAACAGACACATTAAGACCAACTTCCAGCGGAAGAGACGTTGTAGAATGGCTAGGTTGGCGACTAGGCTTGCATTATTATGAAGGGCCCAAGACGAGAGACAGTACTTTCGGCAATGGCTTGCTATCTGCATTTTCAATAGTTGCTACGGAAACGATAATTCTGCCTTCAGAAGGAGAATTAGCAGTACTTATCAAGGCAAAAATCAGTGTTAACGAAGGGATTTTGAACATCTTCGTTGCTCATTTTGGCGAAACAGAAATGGATCGACTGTCGCAAGCAGCCAAAACGGCTCAAATAATCAAGCAAACAACAGGTCCATTAATCCTGCTTGGAGACTTCAATTCAGAACCTCAATCCGTGCAAATTAAGACAATCATTCAAGCAGGGGTGATAGACGCTTACGCCACGACGCACAACCAGACCCATGCACCCACAACAGTCGATGGTAATTCTACAATCGATTTCATTTTCTATCGAGGGTTGCAAATAAAAGGGAGCGGAATCGTTCAAGGGTATACAGGATCAGATCATCGACCAGTATATGCAGTATTTGAATTGCCATAAGCTTGATGTTCAAGCAAGATATTGACGTGAAAAACAAAATGAAGGAAATTGGAGTGGGGAAAATTTTTCAATTACGCTTCGGTTCAACTGTACAATATGGATTCAAAACACCAGACAGGAACATTTCAAAGCAAAGATGGGACGAAGATATTTTACCAAGCGTGGGTGCCAGAAAGTCCAAAGGGAGTAGTAATTATTGTTCACGGAATACTGGAGCACTCAGACAGATACCAAAACGTGGTAAACACGCTAGTACCCGAAGGCTACGCAGTTTGGGCTTTTGATCATCGAGGGCACGGGAGATCAGAAGGAAGACGAGCCTATGTTGATCGGTTTGAAGATTTCCTAGTGGACCTAGAAGCATTTGAAGCCAAAGTGAGAGCCGAAAACCCCGACCTAGGCATTCACTTGCTCGGACACAGCATGGGGAGTCTCATTGTAGCCCATTACGTTGCAAGCCTCGAAACTCCTGAGAAATTCAAATCCCTCATTCTTTCAGGGACCGGAGCAGCTCCCGGGCCCGATATCACTTGGTTCATCAAGAACGTCTCAAAACTACTCTCTGTGATCCTCCCAAAGATTCGTCTTCCAGCGGGAACAGATCCAAACTTTATTTCCAACGACCCAGAAGTCGTAAGAGCCTACATCGAAGACCCCATGATTGAAATGAAAGTAACGCCGAGAATCGCTGCAGAAGTAATGAAGGCTTCAACTAAGATGATAGAAATTGCTCCTGGGATCACAATCCCAACACTAATGCAAATAGGTTCTGAGGACAGAGCGTTCCACCCAAGCACATGGGAACCTTTGTTCAACGCCATTGGCGCATCTGACAAGGAATTCAAGCTATACGATGGATTTAAGCACGAAGTATACAACGAAGTGAACAAAGAAATCGCACTTAATGATCTCAAGGACTGGATCAACAGCCACAATTAGCTGTATCCCAAGAATCATTCCTTATCAACCGGTTGAAGCTCAGTCGGCAACAGGGGAGTGATAGGCTCAAATGGCAATCCGTGATCCGGAACCATATAGTCGAGAAAATTTCTTATTACTCTCGCACTCATCCCCCAAACAACATTGTGATTAGCATACTCACGAGTATCGAAAAAGCGCACATAATCCGCTCTCGAGTCCCAATAGAGGAACAGGTGAAAGTATTTCCTTGGATTTAGAAAAGCATGAAGAGGAATCATTACCACGAAATCAGTCTCCGAAGTCATTGGTTTCGGATTAGCCCTGGAATCAAGCCAGCCAACTATTGCTATCGCTTTTAACATCCCCCCGGCTAAAACAAAAGGACCTAAAGAACCAAGAATATCTACTTCACTACTAGAAATTCCAAGTTCTTCATAAGTTTCCCGCA
>JALTMP010000223.1 GCA_027001645.1 Candidatus Heimdallarchaeota archaeon | reverse complement strand
AGACAGAAACGGTGAATTCAGCAATCGAAGAGTTAGGGATCAAGACTGAAATTCAGTATTTTTCATCTAAGGGAGATAAAAACAGAATAACCCCGATGCACAAGTTTGGTGAAATTGGTATATTCACTAATACTCTCGAGCAGAAATTGTTGAATGAAGAAATTGATGTGGCAGTCCATAGCTACAAGGATTTGCCAGTTATTCACTCCCCCCATACTGAAAGTTTCCCAGTGCTTAAACGCGAAGACCCCCAGGACTTGTTGATAATTCATCAAGAATCCATTGAAAAGGCAGAACACTTTGAAGAAAACGCAATAAATGTTTGGAACGAGGGTCTTAGAATAAAATCGGGAGCAAGGATTGGTACTAGTTCCCTGAGAAGGCAGTCTCAGCTTCTTTCAATATATCCAAGCATAAGCGTAGTAGATATTAGAGGCAACATTGAAACTAGAATCAAAAGGATTAAGGAAAATGTTATTGATGGTCTGGTTCTAGCAAAGGCTGCACTCAACAGAATGCAACTAAAGCTACCCCATGATGTTGTTTTGCTCGAACTTCCGTTGCGGCTATTTCCTACGGCTCCAGGACAAGGAGCTATTGCCGTTCAGATGAGAAGTAATGATCCAATAGTCATTAAACGATTGCAGTCCTTAATTGATGACTCTACGATGAAGGAAACAGTTCTCGAAAAGGAAGTAATGAGCAGGCTGGGAGAAGGGTGTATTGAACCAATAGGGATAACAGTTCAGCATTTAGAAAATCAGTCTTTTCTTTACGCGTCAAGAGCTTCTAAGGATTGGAAAAAATATTCAGTTCCCCCAATCGAGAGGTTCTATTTTGCATCTTTGAAATTTGAAGATTTGATAACTCTAAGCAGTGAAATCGAGTTGGGAGGATATCAAAGGCACACCGGAGAGAATCAAAGTAAGCCAGAAACGCCAATTGGTAAGACGATTCTGATTTCTAGCAGGGATAAACTGTCGTATGCTCAGATCTTAGAGAAAAGGGGCGCAAAACCGATTCTTATTGACACCTTAGAATTTGAAACATATCCTGAGGAGGAATACATCCCCAGCGCATTCAAAGTATTAGAGAGGGTTGATTGGATTGCCATTACATCCAGCCGAGCGATCTTTGCAGCCAAAAAACTCATTGATCTCAGCAAGTATACGAAGAAAATTGCTTGTGTCGGCCCCTCCACAGCAAGAAAACTTTGGCAAGAGGATATTCCAATTCATTTAATTGCGTCGAGGGGCACGGGGGAGAGCCTAGCAAAGGATCTAATCCGATACACTCCAAAGCCAAGAGGCATTTTACACCTTGGTGCAAGACGAGTCCATGGTGAATTTCACAGAATCTTGAAAGAAGCAGATATTCCCGTTTTCCATGTTCCAGTTTATGAAAAAACGGGGGTTTCCAGAGAGATCAAAAAAAGATCCTTAGCAAACACCGATTCTAAGTTTGATTATATTCTAGTGTTTAGTCCGTCCCAAGTTGAAGCAATTCTTTCAAGTCTTGAGATCCCAGACAATCAGAAATGGATCGCCATTGGCCCTTCAACGGCCAAATCACTAGCAGAGAAAGGGTTCTCCAAAATTCAGTACCTATCATCGAGAACTCCGGAGGCATTATTTGAGGTCGATTTAGTATGAAGCATAATGTCAGAATGCGACGCCTAAGATCCACAAAAAGCATACGCGATTCCCTAGCGGAGGTTTCCTTGAAACCATCGAATTTTATTTCTCCAATATTTCTCGTCGAAGGGGTAAAGAAGAAAGAACCAATAACGTCAATGCCGGGTATCTATCACCTAAGTGTAGACAATTCAATCAATGAGATCGATTCTCTCCTAGAACTCGGAGTTGATAAATTCCTCCTATTTGGGACTGTAAGCGAGGATAGAAAAGACACTCAAGGAACAGAGGCGTACAACAAAAGGGGAATTGTCCCTACAGCCATTGAAACCCTAAAAGATTCTTTTGGAGACAAAATCACAATTTTTGCAGATGTTTGTCTTTGTCCCTATACGAATCATGGGCATTGTGGCATTCCTGATATCCAAACAGGGCAGATTCTTAATGATAAAAGTCTCAAATACCTAGCAAAAGCAGCAGTCGCCTATGCTTTGAGTGGGGCAGACTGGATTGCTCCCAGCGATATGATGGATCATCGGGTAAGAGTGATTAGAGAAGCGCTGGACAAGGAAGGATTGTCTTCTACTGCGATTCTTAGTTATTCTGCAAAATTCATGAGTGGATATTACGGGCCATTTCGGGAAGCCGTAGACAGTAGTCCCCGTTTTGGCGATAGGAGTACCTATCAAATGGATTACCGGGACGGAAGACAAGCAGTTCGGGAGATCATTCTTGATGAGCAAGAGGGAGCGGATGCGGTAATGGTGAAGCCAGCTCTTGCGTATCTAGATATCATTCATCGAGTGCGTCAAGCAACGCTCTTGCCGGTAGCAGCTTACAATGTTAGTGGTGAATATTCAATGGTAAAGCTCGGCGCAAAACACGGTATCTTTGATGAGGGGAAAATAGTCTTCGAGAACCTTACTGCGATAAAGAGAGCAGGAGCAGACTGGATCATCACTTATCATGCAAAAGAAGCCCTCAAAAAAGGTTGGTTAGAATGAGAGAAATCCAAGCAATTCAAGCAAACGACACAGCGATAAGAAGAGCAGAGAAGATTATGCCGGGAGGAGTAAGTTCTCCCGTAAGAGCCTTTCGAGGGGTCAAAGGTAATCCGGCGTTTATTGTAAAGGGCGAAGGGGCACACATCTACGATATCGAAGGAAAAACATACATTGATTATGTAATGTCTTTTGGGCCGCTAATCCTAGGACACGCCCATCCTTCGGTTACGCTTCGGTTAGTTAAACAGATTCTAAAGGGAACGTCATACGGTGCACCAACGCTTCATGAGATTGAACTTGCTGAACACATAATAGAAGCCCATCCGGCAACGGACTGGATACGGTTCGTGAATAGTGGGACGGAGGCAGTCATGTCTGCGATTCGCTTGGCGAGAGGAGTAACGGGGCGAGATCGTATTGTAAAGTTTGATGGATGCTATCATGGTCATGCTGATTCCTTGCTAGTCAAAGCAGGGAGCGGATTAGCAACATTCGGCATAGCTTCAAGTGCGGGTGTTCCCGAGAGGGTGGCAAGAGATACAAGCGTTCTCCCACTGGGTGACCTTGACGCGTTCAAGCAATTAATGGATGAAAGGGGAGAAGAAATTGCTGCGGTCATTATTGAAGGTATTCCCGCAAACATGGGGTTGTTCCCACAAGAAAGGCAGTTCATGAAAGAACTGGAACGAATTACCCGCAAAGTAGGAGCATTATTCATCTTGGATGAGGTCATCACGGGGTTTAGAGTAGGAGAGGGGGGAGCAAGTCAATATTATGAGCTATCTCCAGACCTTGTAACGTTTGGAAAAGTCATTGGAGGAGGTCTCCCTATCGGTGCGTATGGTGGAAAGAAGGAATATATGGAGCATGTTGCACCATTGGGGAGCGTATATCAGGCCGGCACACTTAGTGGGAATCCTCTCGCGATTATAGGGGGAATTGCCACCCTTGAAACAATCAAAGAGGAGCCTAATTTTTACACGAAGTTACAAAAAAGAACCGGCAGATTTGTTGGACAAATTGAAGAAGTGTTTCAGAAGTATTCCCTCCCTATTCAAACAAAATCAATTGCTTCACTCTTTTGGTTAGTGCTTCAACCGAATTCAGCGAAGAACCCAGCTGAGATTAGGAAATCCGCTGTGAAGAGATACGCCAATTTGCATTTTGAACTGATGAAAGAGGGGATCTATGCACCACCTAGTGCGTATGAAGTCTGGTTTTTGTCTATCGCACATTCTGACGAAATTCTGGAACTGACGCTCAGGAAACTCGAACGAGCGATCGAAAACTACAGTGTGAGGGAAGAATAATGACCTTAACGTCAAGAGAGCTATTCTTGAGAGCTTGCCAGAGAAAAAGAACCCCTCGCCCTCCCCTCTGGTTTATGAGACAAGCGGGCAGATACTTGCCCGAGTATCAAGAGCTGAGAAAAGGCCGTTCCTTTGAAGACTTACTCACAACACCGGAATTGGCTGCAGAAATCACGCTTCAACCCCTAAAGAGATTTGATCTTGATGCCGCCATTATTTTTGCAGACATTCTCACGCCAGTTTATGCCATGAAGCGTGGATTAACCATTATTCCAGAAAAAGGGCCGATTCTCAAACATCCCATC
>JALTMP010000222.1 GCA_027001645.1 Candidatus Heimdallarchaeota archaeon | reverse complement strand
GAAGGGGGTATACTTCTACCTCGTTAGAGAAGGTAGAAGTTACCGGTAAAGGTCGATTATATATCATGGCACGCTCGTTCAGTGGTTCAGGGCATTTCCGAGTTCACGTGTTATATGGTGCTGCAACGCATGAAAGCAAACAATCAGGGACACTTTCAAGTACAGGGGCAACAAGTACTAAGAGTATAAATGTTGGTAACTGGTTTACATCCTTCCGTGGGTGGGTATTCATGTCAGGCCCAGGAAACGCCGACTTCGATTTGTATATCAAATGGAACGCAAAACCAACGACAAGTAGCTATGATGATGTCGGATACTCAGGGTACTCGGATGAAGCAGCAGATACATCGTGGTATAGTACTCTTGGCGGTACCTTCTATGGCATGGCTCGCGCTTACCGGGGCTCAGGAGAATTCTACATGCTCTTTCTAGTGTTTATTGTATGACCACTATGAAAAGAGAAATCTTCTTTCTGTTTTGTTAGATAGATTTGCTTCTCTTACGTATATCCCCTCCCTTCTATTTTCCGATTTGGAAAGCTCTTTTGCAAAAGGATAGTATCGTTGATTCAATTGAGAAATCCGTATTCTTGGTGAAACAGCATTTCTGAAAAAAAGAAATCTCAAGTTCAGGATAGTAAAGTGTCTTGTATTTGGGGATACTTCCAAATGTCTCTCATGCGTGTCCTGGTCATATACCTCCGCTAAAGCATTAAGAGTAATGTTCCAACGAATTGACCAGCTCACGGCTGGTGCTCTGCCGCTAAACTTAGCATATACCGAATCAGGTTATCAGCTAGCAGTAAAGGATCAATACGCAAGTGCCTCAAAATGGGGAATACCATACTATAGAGAACATATTATGTGGCTTAACGGGTTGCCATGGGTAGCGAAATACTTTCTCATTGCGGTCGGATTCGGCGTAAGTGCTGTAAAGGAACTTGGGTGGGTAGTAACGTTGGCAGAGATGCTGGGAATCAGTGCTACTGCTTTGACACTCATCCTTTTAGCTGCCGTCGCTGCAATGGGCATGACATTATATTATAATATGGGGCAGAGGATAAGAGGTGATTTCATGTTCGGAATCGGTGCTCAAATTCTTCCAGTTCCAGCATTCAAAGTTTGGGTAGATAACGGGAATGATAACAATAATAATGACGGCCAACACTTTTGGCCTATCGTAGATATTACTATCGTTTTGCCAGCAGGATTATATGCTGCAATTTCACTGTTGCCAAACAGTTGGACACCACTAATAAGATAATGATAAGATAACCACTAGGAAAAGAAAAGAGCGACAAACATTAGAAAGGATTGACACTTGTGTAGATTGAAGAAAGAACGATGTTATCATAACAAAAGCATTAATTGTGGAGTGTACCAATGAAGCATACAAGCATCATGTCGGCCGGTGGGGACAAATCTCCAAAAGCATTTCACCATCGAAAATATCCTTTTTTCTTATCGCCATATCTATTGTTTATTCCAATCTTCTTCTTTTTCTTCGTGTTAGTATTTTTTCGAGAAAAATTCTGGGCCGAGAAAGCAGTTCTTAGTGCATTTGTGGCTACCGGTCTATATTTTTTCTTCATTTCTGCAACTTATACGTTAAGAGCGTATCTGTCAAAAAGAGGAACCAGCCTCTTCAGAATGGCAGGCTTGCTGTCATCACTAAATGCCCTAATCTGAACTATAGGAATCTACTTAATCGGCATGTCTCCCAACTTCGCCACATTCCTTATTGGCTTAGGATGCTTTTCATATGCCTTTATCTCGCCCTACTTGTATGCATTTTTTTCAAAATTAAGAGTGATGATGCTACATATTTTTCTCTTCAATAGGGCTGACAATGGATACTTGGCTTGTCCTATCCGGAAAAACAATTGTCGAAAAGGATAACCAGCTCAAACCCATCGACCGCTTCTTAGGGAATGATCTGCCTGAAATAGCGAAAAACCTACGCAAAAGCATCAACACTAGAGTAATTGAGAAAAATGCTTGGAAAGACTCAATAAGGTTTCTTCTTTACTTGATCTTTTATCTTTTCGTCACCGCTCCGATCTATATCCCATTTACCATCCTCCTTATTTTCAACGGGTTTCTCATTCCTATCTTAATGCCCATCGGACTTTTCCTTGGTCAAATCTACATCGTTAGCGCATTCATTGCAAGCATCATAACTGTCGAAATCAGAAAAAAGCCGATCCATAACCCAATTATCGGTGTGTTTGCCTCAAAAGAGGATGCATATTTGCTAGCAATTTTTGTCATCCTCTCTATACGAACCACATGGCTGTTAGTTCTAGTCGCGAGCCTCGTGTACCCATCTATTTTGGTAGTTAATAATTACTTATTTCAATTAGACCCAGCCTTGCTAATAATTGCTCAATTAATCACGGTTCTCGTTCCTCTGCTCATTATCTTGAATATCTTGAACTTCACCAAATACTTACTCAAAACCCTAGAAAATACAGGTGAAACGCAGGTCGAATAACACACAGTCAAACTTTGTTCTGGATGATTTTACACGTGTCTGACAAATGCCTGTTCTTCATTTTGATCGGAATTCATTTCCCTTTATCTCCGGATCAACACCTACTCGACAAAGATGCCCTTTGAGTTGGCTAAAAAATATAGCTCGCAAAAATGATTGTTATCGTTAGGCAATGATAGACCTTATGTTTTCTAGCAATTGGATGCCTTATAGTCAAAAAGGCAATAGACCACCTTTACTAGGCTTGTCTTTCTACCCTATGTTTCAATCTGCTAGTTCATCTTCTTTCGAGATGAGGGCTAGTTTTGATTTTATTCTTGGGAAAAACGTTCCAACAGTCCTCGTACTTGTTTCAGTGTTAAGCGTTCTTCTGTGATTTCTCCTAGCATCAAGGCATATTCTAGGATAGAGTGATCAGCAGAGTTTTCCACATAGCCGAGAATCCATCATACCTAAGAGAATGTGCGGGGTGACCACTTCCGGTGTCCACGTGCCTTCTACACATCAATAATAAAAGTAGTCTGAAGGAACCGGTGAAAAGCGAATCATCACTCGTTCTGACTTTTTCTCAAGAATCTCCTACAATTCTAATGGAGTCAGCACTTAGAAGACCAACTGTTTTTCGGAAAAGCGTATCAAAAATGAATGCCATGTTATGCTTTTGTAAGCCTTGGGTCTGAAAGGATGAAATGAATCGCTTTTTGAGATTGAATTATGAGATTTGGAAAAATGTATTTAGAATCCCTCTTAGTTCCCCTTGGATTTCGTTCTCAAGACTGAGGAACATACTTTGGCAACGATTTTCATACTTCGCCTGTTGAGCAAAACTACTATATTGCCAAGAATAGAGTTCATGCTAGCCATGGTTGTAGTCCCACCTTGACCTAGACAATGAGGGTGAACACTATCCGTTACGATGCCACGAAATTACTATGAATTCGAAGAATAGCACCAAGTAATACAATATATGAAAAGGCGACTCGAGGAAATCTTTGAGATAAGCTATTATTTTAACTTCATTAATAGCGCCCAATGAATATCGAATTACTCTGTCAATATCTCGATTGGACAGACAAAAAAATCCGTCCTCTCATTGAGGCCATTCCTCAAGAAAAATCATATTTTCACTTAGGAAAGGAATGGGATTTTCGGAAGCTTCTAGAGCATTATGTGAATAGCTATGATTATCTCTGGTTTCCTAAGAACCAATCTAAGGAAAGAATCAAAGCTCTTAGCGCCATGACGCTTGAAGAACTCTTAGATGCGTGGGAAGAATCACGCCAACAATTCGTAAGAGTGGCGACCAAATTGAGTGAAACCATCAAGATTCATTTTTCTGAGGATCAGCTCGTTGTTTTGGCTAGAGATGATTATTTTTTGGCTCATTCAGATCACCTAACTTTTCATCGGGGGCAGTTAGTGCGATCCATCAAGCAATTGGGGTATGAAGGCGTTAATACTGATTATTACACTTTTCTGGCAGAAACGCTCGCTCATTAGAAGGTGGGTGTGTTGTGTCTCTGTAATAGCTCATTCATGTTGGTGTAGCCATGTTGTTTTGCGATGTACTCAAGTGCATATTCACATGCACTTCTTACTATCTCGTTACTGGATTTTAGGTATTTCGCCAACTCTGCCAAGGCCCGTAGATCTGCGATTTGATATAATGCCTCGGTGGTCGCTTCTACTACTGCAGGGTCCTTATTTGTTCCGAGGATTTCCAATAGGGGCATTATCGCCATAGTGTTCTTGAAACTGCCT
>JALTMP010000221.1 GCA_027001645.1 Candidatus Heimdallarchaeota archaeon | reverse complement strand
GAAATTGAATTATTTGGTTTTCTGGGGCACGAGAGTACGTGGTTGCATAATCAATAATGACTCTCTCAGCACTACGTTTTCAAAGAAATCAGATAGGCGCTAATGAATTAAAAAAGCAAACAAAACACGCGTCTACAGCACTTGTAAAACCAGAGATCAGCGATTTTGAGAAATGGATGGGAATCAGCAAGTGTTCGGTTGATCCCGCTATTCTAAAAAACACAAGTGCATTGCTATTTCCTTGACCAAGAGTAAAGAAATACTAGGACTATCAGACCTAGAGTTATCGGAATTGAAATCCATGGGAGTGCGTCAAAGTCTGAATAGTTTGCATGCATAAGATATAGGCTCAAGGCAATTGATACGGGAAAGACAACGAAGTAGAGCGGTGCTTTGTAGGGCCGATCTAAAATGGGTAGTTTAATTCGCAGATATAGAGCGGTAATTCCAGCGGGTAGCATTGCAGAGATAAGAATAAGCCCGACGCCAACCCCAGCAACTAGATCTACGGATCTTGAATCAACCCATTTGTTTGCTGCAAGCATACCAGCAGCAAAGAGGAATAAGCTGAAAACAACCACAATTGCCCGTTTTCTCTGAATCTCAGGGGTTTCACCTAGGAATAGGGAAATTGCTTCATCTTGTGCAAGGACGCGAATCTGGTGAATCGAGATGTAAATGAGTGCATAGGTAGTGCCAGCAGCAGAAATGGCTGCAAGGAGGAATAGGAATTCAGGCCCTATACCACTTTCCGAAGCATAAACAAGCATGATTCCGAGAGTGCCTGATGTTTCTAGGGATTGTGGAGGAACGATGCCAATCACGGCAAATGCTACTACCAAGTAAACAACAAGAATAATGATAAGCGTGTAGATGATTGCTTTAGGTAGGGTTCTTCTTTCTTCTTCGAAATTCTTCCCCTCATGTTTTTCTAGTTCTCCAGCGAAGATAAGCATGACATCAAATCCAAGCAATGCCCACACTGCGAGAGCTATGCTGTCTTGGAAGCCTGCAGAATCAAATTTAGCACTGCTTAGCAAATCAGCGTCCATGTTTGCAAAGGCGAACAATGCAATGAGCAGTAACATAGCAACCTTGACAAAAGCCCAGACCAGTAAGATTATTCCTGATTGTCTTAGCTTTAAGTAGCTAGCAACAAGCCCGAAAACCAAAATGTAAGCAAGTGTGAAGAATGCAACGTTTTGATCAGTAATGTACTCGAAATTGGTCGTGTCAAATATAGCCAGTGTAAACACAGCGGTCAAATAACCGAGCACAACTCCAACAAAAGCGTAGCCCAAAAAGTAAAGAATTCCCACGGAAGTTCCTGTTCTCTTCCCAAAGGCACCTCCAACGAAGGAATATGGACCTCCACTATTGGGGAACATGCCTACACACTCAGCATATGCAAGGCCTGATGAAAAGAAAAGTAACCATGCAATCAACAAGCCTAACACTGCATAGGCTCCTGCTGCGTTCGCCCATTTGACGGGATCTCTCCAAATTCCAGAACCAATGACCGTTGAAAGTCCTATTGCCATTATCATATAGATAGACAATTGTTGCGCGCTCTCTTCGGTGCTCATAACAATCTGAATAGTTTTTTTGAACTTAGTTAATATGGTTTGCTGAGAATCTTGTCCGTATTATTTGATTGAATAGGAGTAAGAAACATACTTGTCCCCCACAAAATACTAAAAGCGGAGATGAGAAATAAGCGTAGGGTGACCAAGACAAAGATCTGCAAAATAGTTGTGCTTGGAGATGGTGGTGTTGGCAAAACCTCACTTGTAAACACCATTGTCGAAAAGCAAATCAATGTTAGCCTTACACCAGGCCTTTCAGTTGAAACAAAAGTACTTAACTTGGAAGATGGGGGGATAGCTAAATTTGTGTTTTGGGACATGGGCGGGCAACCGCAATTCCGATTTTTCCAGGAAGACTTCATTGGCAAAGCCCACGTTGCCTTATTGGTATTCGATGTTTCTAGGTATTCATCATTTTTGAAACTCGAAACAGAATGGATCCCTATGCTCGAAAAACAAAATCTGCTTGGGAAGAGTACGCTTATTCTTGTAGGCAACAAAATCGATTTACACCCAAGTTTTAATCCAGAGGAAACCCGGGAGCTTGCGGAAAAGTATTCCATGAAGACGTATTTTGTGTCAGCTGCTACTGGTCAGAATATTAATGAGCTATTCAACGAACTTAAGCAGTTATTGTCCAAGGACAAGGTTACCGAGTACATCACATTTGAGAAGTACGGAGATGAACACCAGTAGTTTAAGAGGGTTCTTTGCAATGGATAAAGCTTTAATGTAATTAGGGATTATCCCATGTTGTTTGGTGGCTTCATTTGAAAACGCTCGCGATATTGTGTACTTGTGGCGAGAAATTTAATTATGAAATTGATCCGACCAACATTGAACCGGAGTTAGGAGAGCGTGGCATAGCTCCAATTCTTGTTTCTCACGGCGATCACTTCATCACGCTCTATGTTGATCGAAACTACTCGGTTCGAAGTGTGGAAAAAGTCTTGCTCGCAACGGGAAGAACTGAGACTGTTCATGCGTCCACTGGGGGAATGAGCCCCCAAGCAATTAAAGACAAAGCAATTCAGCTAATGAAAGAAGTGGACCCAGAGAAAAATCATATAGCGTTCTTTTCAAAAGTTGCTTCTATTTTTCGCACATCCGATGAACTTTTTGCAGCGGGGAGATACACAGGATATGAGTTGTGGGTAAGGAAAAGACAAGCATTACTAAAACTAGGAGCGCACTTCAAACTCGATCCGGACCTAGTTATTAGCAATGAACTAAAACCGATCTTTGATAAACTTGGAAAAACCAAATATTTGAAAAAAGAACAAACCCTTGCAGTTCAGGAAGTCATCTCACCCCAATTTCTCTTAGGAATTGCCCAAGGCATCTTAGACGCGATTCACGCGCATGTTGAAAATCGTGACATGATAATTGAAATTGAGCATAATATTCTTGAACGTACATTATTCCTAAGACTGAAACAGAGATGATTTTGAGAGGCAATCTGTAGTGCTGAAACAAGGAGTTCATCTTGTTTCTTGAAATCCCTCAAGTAGTAGTGGCTTATAGAAAAGGAAAAAGGGAGGGCGGGGAATAGGTATAGTCTCACATCTTATGCGTCAACAGGAAACTGAACAATGCCATATCCGTAGGCTGGATCTAGTCCTTCAGTTCCGAGATCAAGTGCTAGAGAGTGAAGAAGACCTCTAATTGTGTTGGTTCCCATGTCTCCAAAGTTCCCAACGGGAAGTTTTCCGTACATTGCAATTAGCACTGCAACAAAGCCTGCAACGTGTGGTGCCGCCATGGAAGTACCACTCCAGACAGCATATCCGCCATCGAGGAAGGTTGAGTAGATAAAGTCTCCCGGAGCAACGACTTCGACGAAGTCACCAGTATTTGAAAAGAAAGCGAGTGTATCATAGAAGCTAGTGGCACCGACTGCGATAACTTCGGGATAAGCGGCGGGCCAAGTTATCTCCGAGGTGGAAGGATCGTTGTCTCCATCATTACCGGCTGCGGCAACAAGGACGACTCCGTTGTCATAAGCAAGTTTGATTGCGTCATGGACGAATTCAGGTGGCTCTTCACCTCCAGAGTCGAAAGACATGTTGATAACATCAGCGTCATCTTCGGTTCCGATGATTCCATCGGGACCTTTTACTGCAGCGATGATTCCATCAGCGACCCATTGGTCATCTCCCATCATTTCTTCTCCACGAATGACCTTAATGCTGTACAGTTCAACGTTTGAAAACATTCCCGCTACTCCAGCATCATCTTTCACTGCTCCAATAATGCCTGCAACATGAGTACCATGTCCTGTTTCGTCGCTAGGGTCATCACCGCCAGTTGCGTCATACGTCCATTTGACATTATCTGCTAGATCCGGATGCGTTAGATCGACACCTGTGTCTAGAATAGCGACTTGGACTTTAGAATCTTCAAATTCGTCTCCAAAGTAGTTTCCATTGTATAATCGACTTACGCCCCAGGGGACCTCAAAGTCAATATCTGCGAATGCGTTAGCCCATTTTTTCATTGCTTTTTTATAGGCCTTTTCATTGAACATGTCCTCAAACATGTCTTTCAGATGCTCCTTAATGTTCTCATTGTGGTCTTTTGGATTATCAGGATTGCTTAGATCTGCTGGCAGATGGTCAAATGATTCTGATGGCGTGGACCAGAATGGCGTAGACCAGAACGGTGTGGACCAGAA
>JALTMP010000220.1 GCA_027001645.1 Candidatus Heimdallarchaeota archaeon | reverse complement strand
TTCCTCACATTTTACACCTTGCTTTTCACACCCCTAGTTATCTGGTTTGCATTAGCCTTCCGAAAATTTGCTAGAAAAATAACGCTTCAGTCTAACAGAGTCATCGCGAAAATCAATAAGCTCATTCAAGAAACCATTACGGGTATCTTCACAGCAAAATCGTTCCGCGGGGAAGACAAGATCTTTGAAGAATTCGAAGAACTAAACCAAACATCCTATTCAATCAACTTAAGACGTGGATTAATCATGAACATTATTTTTCCCGTTCTGAGCACATTTAGTGCGATAGGGATAGCGTTCATAATTTATTTGGGAGGAGTCGATGCAATTGGCGAGATCCCAACCATCTTCGTAACGTTTGCTTCTTGGTTTGGAATCAAAAGTACTCAAGTATCACCGGGAGAATGGTACTTGTTCGTTCAAGCGTTGAATTTCTACGTTTTTCCATTAGTGTCAGTAGCGTCCTTTTGGTCTCAGTTCCAAGCAGGTCTCAGTGCGAGTGAGAGGGTATTTGCACTCATCGATGCTGAAAACACAGTCATCCAAACCGACAAGATCGTTCCTGAAAAATTGAAAGGAAGAATTGAATTCCGCAACGTCACCTTTTCCTATGACGATGGAACGACGGTGTTTAAGAATTTGAATCTACTAATAAATCCGGGGGAAACCGTGGCAATCGTTGGCCACACGGGAGCAGGAAAGTCTTCCTTTGTAAAACTAATTGCTCGATTCTATGAATTCCAGGAAGGCCAGATACTGATAGATGATTATGACATTAGAACACTCGACTTAAGGGAGTATCGTCGTCAATTAAGTTACATTAGCCAAGAAGTATTTCTTTGGAGCGGGACGATAGAACAGAATCTACGCTACGGTCATCCTGATATCCCTGATGAAAAAATCCAGGAGGTACTGAAAGAAGTTCATGCGCTGGATTGGATAAATGACCTTCCCGACGGTCTTCAGACCTTCGTCGGAGAACGTGGGGCAAAATTATCAATGGGTCAGAGGCAGATCATTGCTTTTGCTCGAATACTATTAGATAATCCAAGCATTCTACTAATGGATGAAGCTACCAGTTCGATCGATCCCCTCACAGAGTCGATGGTTCAGGATGCGACTAACAAGCTGTTGGCTGGGAGAACTAGCGTGATTATAGCCCATCGTCTTTCTACCGTCAAACATGCAGACAGAATTCTTGTCTTCAAGGAAGGACAGATCATAGAAGAAGGAACGCATGAGGAGCTTATGAAGAAAGGAGGACATTACGCCGAATTGTACAACACGTATTTTAGACACCAATCCTTAGAATATGTCGAAAACCTTCCAAAAATATTGGGAGAAGAATGAAAGTCGTGTGATTAATGCAAAAACAAAACGTGTGATAATAATCTCAAGAATACTTACCCAACAAATAATTACAATTTGAAGGGAAGAGAACAAAGACAAGAAGGATGCTCTTCATACCATTTTGAGAACAAGGATTTCATACTGCGGAGCGGGTCATTTTAATTTTTTTCACATTTGTTTTGTCTTTAAATTAATTGACCGCCCAATTGAGGAATAATTTTTCACCAATTAATGATCTAAAAGAAGAAAAAGTTGCAGAAAAGTTGAAAAGTAATGAGGGCAAGTAATAATCATGCCTAAGCCACGATCAAAACAATTCTATGACCGCTTAGAAGGTAAAATAAAAGATATTCTAAAGCGAAATTATTCGGACATTCAGTTTGAGAGAGCTGGTTCAAGAGCGAGGGAGAATTATAGAAGAGAGAGTGATCTTGACATCAGATTTTACTTCCCAACCCGAAGGGTAACAAAAGAAGAGATCTATCCGAAAATCATTGAATTATTGAAGTCGCAACTTCCTAGTTTAGATGGCGAGCCCATAATGTATAGTTTTGGCACCGATAGGAATATAGTCAAGATTAGGCCTAGCAACGGTGGTAAAATCGACCTAGTACTACACCGTAAATGATTTCTAAACTAATGTTTAGCATTGTAGAAACGAATTTTATACACGCATGAGACGCAATTGTATTATGAGCAGGATCAGTAAGAAAAAAACGGATTCAGATGTTATCTTGTCAAAATTATTGAAAGAACATAAATATTTGGAAGAAAATCTAAAAGATATCCCTTTTCAAAGGAAAATGACTTGCCAGCTAATAGAAAAAGATGGAAAGATTATTGGTAAACCGAGGTTTCAGCCTCCTGTTTTTAAATGGGATCAACAAACATATTCGAGATTTGTTTCTTATCTGCGTGATGCTAGAAAGTTCCTTGACCAGAGGCATTATTGGTATGACAATACCATTAAAGATAGCCTTAAGGCAGATCGAGGTAGAGATTCTAAGAAATCAGTTATTTTCTTATTAGAAAGAGACGTTTGGTGCACCGATGAAGTATATGGTGATTATCTAATAGAGTATGAGGAAGAATACACTATTATTAGTTATTTTAGACGAAATGAAAGGAGAAGAACATTTCGAGTCAAATTAAGAGATACTAAAGAATTACAAGAATGGCTAATGGATGATGCCAGAAGACAAATTTCTCGCCAGTTTCAGTTTTTATGGGATGCGATCAGACTAGATTTAGAAACTTGTGAAGAATTAGAACCACAGAAAACAAATACAAAAGAGTTCATCACCCAAGAATTGTATAATCAATTCCTATCTGCAAAAGAAGAATTTGACAAGAATCCAATTTTGGGGTTTTTAGGAATCGGAAGAATCGCAGAACTTTGGGTAAGAGAAAGACTTCCAAGGGAGCAGAGAGATTCAAGAAATAGATCACCCCGACGAGAAGCGCTTAATTTAGGATTAATCAGTAAAGATCAATATAAGTTATTAAATGAGATTGCTACGAATTACAATCAACTCAAGCACAGATTGGATTTTAATCCCGAATTACCGAGAAATAAAAAGAAATTGAAGCGGTTGATCCTAAATTTCAGCAAAATTTTGAAGCCTATGGATGAGGAGTGATGATTTTCAATAATATGAACATTCTTCACGATTCTTTATGAAGATGGCATATTATAAAGAATAACAAAATCATGATGTTATGAAACCATTCTCACAAAGAAAGGAAGGATAGAATCCGAAAAGTTTATGTTGAATTTAGATAACGATGGAATGGTGAAGAGCTCGTGAGGTATACAGTGATAAGGGGGCGGTGCCAGGTACCGCTCGCGGAGAAAGGAGTTTTCTACTAAATACCTCACGGGACGACATATCGAATGCTTATTAATTAACCCCATTTCACCGTTTTTTGTGAGTTTGATAATCCGCAGAAGGATCAGCCAATATGATCAAGGATTCTGCGTGGAGGAGATTTTATGAGTGTATTTAAACCGAGATTGAGTGCAAAAAAGTATAACGCAACCGAGAGAGAAAAAGAGATTTTCAAGAAATGGCAAGAAGAGCAACTGTATCGGTTCCACAAAGATACCGAGAAACCTATCTTTACTATCGATACCCCCCCACCATACACAAACGCGCCATGGCACATGGGTGGTGCGATTCACTACTCCCAGATTGACATGATTGCTAGAACTATGCGAATGAAGGGGTACGAAGTCTTATTTCCAATGGGTCTCGATAGGAATGGGTTGCCAATAGAAATCCAAGCCGAGAAAGAGTTTAAGATACGCATGCATGAAGTCCCCCGAGAGAAGTTTCTTCAAATGTGCAAGGATTTGCTTGACAAGCACGGTAGTAGCATTCTAAATGTCTGCTATGACCTTGGGCTTTCATGTGATTCTTTTGAGTGGGACGAGGTTTACAAAACGGATGAAGAAAAGTACAGAGCATTGACACAAACAACGTTCATTGAGTTATGGAAAAAAGGCCTAATTTATGAGGATGATAGGCCAAACATTTGGGATCCCGTCCTTCAAACCACTATCGCGGATGCGGAAGTTGAGTATAAAGAATCTATGCATACACTTTACGACATAGCATTTCAAGTCAAGGAAACAGGTGAAGAGATCATAATTTCGACCACCCGCCCAGAGCTTATCCCAGCAATAGGGTTAGTTATCTTCAATCCTAGTGACGATCGATATCAACACTTAGAAGGAAAAACTGCCAAGATTCCATTGTTCAACATTGAGGTCCCAATCAAGGCCCACCCACAAGCAGACATGGAATTCGGGTCTGGACTAGTCATGATCTGCAGTTTTGGAGATATGACAGATGTCAGGATTTTCAGAGAACTCGAGATTCCGCCAAGATACGTTATCAATCCTGATGGAACCATGAACAAAAATGCAGGGCCATATGAAGGGATGAAAGTCGAAGAAGCGAGAAAAGCAATCGCTGAAGAGCTTGAAAAACAAGGGTTCATCAAGAACAAGAAACAGGTTCCCTATCGACAACCCATAAGTGAAAGATCAAAGGCACCGATTGAGTTCATAGGAATGAAAGAGTATTATCTCAAACAAGTCGATTTCCTTGACAAACTAAGAGGATACGCAAACACAATGAAGTTCCACCCCGATCACTCAAGACAGATCTGGATCGACTGGCTTAATCGAATTACAGTTGACTGGCCCATTAGTCGTCGAAGATACTATGGCACTGAGGTCCCGGTTTGGTACTGTGTCAAGTGTGGAGCACCTCATGTCCCAGAGCCAGGAAAGTATTATCGGCCCTGGAAAGAAAAGGCTCCTTTTGACAAATGTCAGAAATGCGGTCATTCTGAGTTCAAAGGAGATGAGCGAACTTTCGATACATGGATGGACAGCAGTATTAGTGCACTCTACACGTTGATGCACCCTCACAATGAACGGGACGATGAATTCTTCGAAAAAATGAGAAAGGAACGACCAGACTACATAGCTGATATCAGGCCTCAGGGTAAGGATATTGTGAGAACTTGGTTGCACTACAGCATGCTTCGCATTGAACAGCTCTACGGAATTCAGTGTTTTGATCATGCATGGATCAGTGGACACGTTGTTGCTGAAACAGGAGAAAAAATGTCCAAGTCAAAAGGGAACGTTGTTAGACCAGAACCCATGCTCAAGAGATATGGAGGTGATGCCCTTCGATTCTTCGGAGCCCTCGAAGCAAGTCATGGAAGTGATGTTCGCTTCAGCGAAAGCAGACTCGCAGGTACTGCGAAGTTCCTCAACAAACTCTACAATCTCGCGAGATTTATTTCAATGCTGCCTGAGCCCAAAGAAGAAGACGAAGCCGAATTATTGGGAGCAGATCGTTGGATAATGGAAGAGTTTCAAAGAACATGGGTTAGAGCTATGAAGGGATATGAGGATCTCAACTTTCATATCCCTGCAAGAGAGCTCCGAGCCTTCACGTGGGACTTGTTTGCAGCACATTATGTCGAATTAGTGAAAAATCGGGCTTACAACCGGGATGGAAAATTTACCGAGGCACAGGCAAACGGTGCCCGAAAGACACTTTATGGTTTGCTTGACTTGATTCTGAGAGGACTGGCTCCTATTGCGCCTTTCATTACGGACTATATTTATAGAGAACTTTGGGGCAAGAGCATCCATACCCAATTATTCCCAGAAGTTCCAGAACCAACGGGAGAGCACACAGAAATTGCAACATACCTCATTGAATTCAATAGCCTTGTTTGGAAAATGAAAAAAGAAAGTGGAAAATCATTGCGAGATCCTATTGCTTTTGCTACCATCCCCCGTTCGCTGGAACCCATAATTCAAGACTTGATCCCCATGCATAGCATTGAAAAGTATGAGATAACCGATTCCCCCAGTGAACAGCCAGTAGCATTAATCAAGGACACACCAGTGGTCTTAAAGCTCTAGGACGCACACTATCCCCCTTCTTTTTCTTCACTCTTTTTTCTTATATCAAGTCAAGAACGAAATATTATTCTGAGCAAGGAGCTAACTAGAAACAACAATGCTTCTCACTTTTGATCCGAATGAAATATCGGAGTACAATTTAATCTTCATAGAAAAAGACGAACCAAAAATAGAACATATCGTTGGCCCAGCTTTGGATGGTAAAACCATTGGGCACTTAGTACGGAAAACCCAAAACATATTGGGCGTATTAGATGCCAAGAGAATTCACAAGACTCTTCGTTTCGAAGTAAAGGGAACTCATGCACTTCTCATTCCTCTTTCTAAGACAAGGAGCAGATTTCGATTACTACTTTCAAGCAATAAAGCCTTCTTGGAAAAAATCAGAGAGTTCTGCAGAGTTGAAGAGGCAATAAGCAAAGATTCGATAATAATTTATTATCTTACTAATCGGGTTTATCTTCATCTTAAGAAGAAGGGCGTCCTAGCATTTCCAGCGGTCCCGTTAAGCAACGAAAAACCCTTTCGCATGGAGAAAGCAGAAGAGTTACCCCAGATATTAGAAGAGATAATAGAAGACGATTGGGAAACTCCAGGAGAAGTCACGGCCCGTATATACATGGTAGCAAAAGAATTGTTCCACAAAGGAAATGTAGAACACGCAGTAATGGCTCTTTCACTGCTCGAGCAATCTATTAGGTCTCCTGAGTTCCAAGACAAGATATTCCTACTCCAGGCATTTTTGCACTATTTTCTCGGTGAAGCGGAACAGCAACTAGCAGACATAAATTCTAGGCTAGAATGGAGGGCAGAAGAACCAGAAGCGTGTGTGATAAAAGGATTAATTCTTGATTCGCTACTAAAACCAGTGGAAGCGGTGGAATGCTTCAAATCAGTACTTCTCGGCAGTTCTGTAAAAAGGAGCCATCAAAGTCTCATATTTGCAGTCTATGGATTGGTTCGATCTTATTACCGTTTGAAAAACTTTGATTTAGCATTGCGTTATCTCATCATGCTTAACCAATTGACGCCTAAGAAATCACAACGTATAAAGGATCAGTTCTTAGATACTCTTCGCGAGATACTCAAGGTTCAAACGGAGGTCTTATCATTCTTAATTCATCGTTCACTGCACGGGATACCAGATTCTCTCAATGCAGACCAATACCTTTTGAAGCTAGCCCTAACAGTAGTTGAATATTCAAAACTTCTCCCCTCAGAAGAACGAGGAATAATACGAAAGCAATTTCTCAAAGAGTTCGAAATATTTTCATCTTCATATCAACAGGCCAGAATAAGTACGGAGATTTTTGATCAAATAAGAAGCTGTATCAACCAGCATGGATTTTCCAATGAAACCGTTAGATGTTTACAAAGACTGACTGCAAAGGTATACCAAAGCGGATTGCAAAACGTGCTTTTTTTCCTTAAGGATGGGCGTCCATTGTGGTTTTTTGGGTCAGAAGAAATCCCAAGCGTTGACGATGTGCTTATAGCTAACATTTTGAGTGCGATTATTTCAGTGTTTGAAGAAACCAAAGGGATTACCCCGAAAGAGATTATAATTCCTCTTGGTGAGTCACAGTATTATATTGGAACCCAAGGAGAGCTTGTAATCGCGATCGAAGGAATGCTTGATATTGAACGTGTTAAAGATCTGGCAAATCGGTTATTGCTATTTGTTAGTGACACTCTGGGGTCGAGGTTCAGCGAAGGATGGTCCGGGGAGCTAAATGCACAAGAATTTCCCCGAGAAGTTGTACGAGAAACCATTGAAACGTTTCTGAAGAAACAAAAAATGTGATTAGCCTGCATCATCCCTCCAAAACGGCCCAGCTAAGGAGAGTACCAACAGTACTCAGATTCGGCCAAGTTTTGCAGATCTGGTAGATTTCCTTCACCTTGGGAAGAGATTCAAGTCCATACAGCATCCTTATACCTTTTCTGACTGCGAGATCACTTGCTGCAAGAACGTCTTTTCTCCCAAGATTAAATATCAAGAACATGTGGACGGTCCATTCCCCAATTCCATAAATTTGAGTAAGAGTATTCTTAATCTCAGAATCGGTCATTTCCGAAAAATTGAGAGAAGGGTGTTCTTGGAAGAACATAGAGAGGGCCTTGATGTATTTTATCTTGGATCGAGACAGGCCAAGGTCTCTAAAAGTCTTTTCAGAGGTTGAGTAAACTGTTGTTGGAGTGATCATTGGCAGGGTTGAATCTAGCCTTGAGATGATAGCATCTGCGGCCTTTCCGCTCAGCTGTTGAGAAACAATCCAATATACCAAACTTTGAAAGGGGGAAAGATCAAGGAGTCGTAATTCGATCGTGTATGATTCAAGGTATTCAGCAAGTGCGGGATTTTTCTGAGAGAAAATCGCGACATCTTCTTTAGTGATGACGCTCGGACCCTTTGCTCTCAAATAAAAGGGTTCTGACATCAATATGCAGACTCCGATTGTTGCCTAATCATACTATCGATACAAACAAAACAACCTGCCATGATTCAAGAGTAAGATGTGTGCTCAAGGAATTGAGATAAAATTCTTGGAGAAAAAAGGCACAAGCATAGATGAGATTGGATTGCTAATCGCTCATTATTATTTATACTTGAAGCAAAAGCATAATACTGCGTATCATGAGTTTGTGATGGAGTTCCCTTGAGTACTGATCAAAGCGCACTAACTAACGTCTCACAAATGCACCGGGCCGATTCGTTGACTCTACAAAGAATCGATCTAGTAAATTTATTCTTCGTACATCTCTCTATTTCTGTTTTTCTAGTCGCACTGGGTTCGGTTATTCCCTATGAATTGAGCATAGCGGGCTGGAATCGATCCTTGATTGCGGTATTATTTGGTTTTACGACTCTTATGGAGCTAGGACGTGTTGTTTTTGCAAGGCTAATTGACCAGAAGGGCTTCCACTTAGCATTCCGAGTTTATCTCTTTGGTATTGTCTTGGTTATCTTGGCTGGAAGTATTTTTTCAACCTTTGAGATTCAAGGGCAGGCAATTGTTATTGCCTCCTTATTTGCTACTTCGTTGGGAACAGCAGTTGTTGCAACCGTCCTTGATGGTATGTTCGCCAAATCGAGCTCTAGACAAGAAGGAAAAGTTGCTACGGTGCTACAGACTGGCAGACTCCTTGGTTATGCCATCGGAGGCATTATGATGGCTGCATACTATGGTCGTTATGGTTCAAAAACAGTTTTCACAATAGCGAGTCTTCTGTTTTTTGTTTCATCCTTCCTCTCAATTCTTTCAATCATTCATATCAGGAATAACCTAAACTCACCGATGTCTACAGTAATCAAAAGTTCCAAAGCAATCACAATTCCCTCTAATTTTTCTGTAAGAAGCCCCCTAAGGTGGCTTTATCAAACCTTAGGGGAGAATACAAAAGATTTCCTCTATCTTACGCTATTTTATGTACTATTTGGTCTGGGTTTCTTTGCTCAAGACAGTGTCTTAGAAGTCTTTGGAAGAGAAGCACTAAACTTCGATCGAGACAAGATCGGAAGACTTACAGGGATATGGGGGACTGCAACCCTAATAGGCGTATTAGTGGGAGGAGCATTGCTTTCGAGAATCTCAGATCGCCTTATTGTTACAAGTCATACCATTATAGCGGGTTTTGGAATCGCAATAATCGGCATTTCTCCTCTTTTCTCAGATGATAGCTTAGCAATCGTTTCTTTGGGAATATTCGTCTTAGGATATGGTGGCGGAGCTGCTTCAACACCTTCAATTGCCAGATTGGTGTATTACAGTAGATTAAGTTCCGAAGGAATATTACTTATCGCAATATTTGGCGTGATTACGACACTAGTCAGAAGTGTAGCTTCCTTCTTAGCCGCGTTGGTCTTGACATTCTCCTCTTTTCAAATTCTCTTTTTTGTAGAGGCAGTGTTTCTCTTTTCGGCAGCAATTCCCTACGCAATGCTTGCCTCAACGGTGTTTTCTTCACAAAAAGAGTAAATTCACAGTCACAAGCGATCACTATTGCATCCCAGAAATTCCATAGGTTTAATAGCCTCCCAATGAACATTTTTTTCGATGAGTTCTAGGACCCTCAGTATAGAAACCGTCTCTTGTCCCAGCTGCGGAGCCCCAACAGACTTCAACCCTGAGGATGTACTTGTAACATGTCAGTTTTGCGGGACCACTTTTACCAGAGGCCAGCAAGAGATCCCTGATCACAAATTCATCGTCCCAAAGTACTCCCTTGCAGAAGCCGAAAAAAAGATACACGACTGGATTCGGGAGAAAACGCGTTTTCGAGGCGTTAAGAGCGTCACTTTGATAAAATCGGAAAAACTACTCATTCCATACTGGGTGATGCATTCTAGAGCGATTACAAATTATCGCGGTTATCGGCGGGAAACACACACCGAATCTAAGACAGTTGGCACAGGGAAAAATAAGCGAACTGTTTCTAAGACAGTAGTCTACTATGTTCCTGTTAATAAGACAATTGATGAAGAACGGCATGATCCATTAATTTGTAGAATGGGCGCAGTTCTGTTTGGACACGAGGAAATCAATAAGCGTGTCCGAGAGCTAGTCATGAATCAAGATTTTGAAGACTTCAGCGTAGAGGCCTTAAAGGATGCTCCTGAAAAGGTTAGATTTCTGAATGGAGAAATCAAGCAAAGTGAAGCTAAGGAGCTAATCGAGACTTACATTCAAGATGAGCACCGAGATCGAGCTCGTGCGGATACAACTGAATTGTTCGATTGCAGGACCAAGATCGAGCTCAAAGGAATGCTCTTTCTACACTTTCCAATAGTCTATGCGGAATATCAATACGGGAGAGAAACCTATCGAGTAGTTATGGATGGAAATTCAGGCAAAATCCTACTTGCAGAATTACCAATAACAACTCGATTCCGAATCATGGCTGAATTAGTTACGTTCATAACCCTTTTCGCGATTTGGGGAGCAGCTCAGCTAATTATTCCGGACGCACCAAACACATTCAATAATTCAGTGTTATCCTTCTTCGTCGTTTCAGCAATCTTAGGCCTTATCGGTTTCAAGACAAACAGCGTGGCTTGGTCCACAGAATCGCGAATACGGGAGAAATAGCAATGTGGAGGTAACTGAGAAATGTCTCAACAAGTAATAAATTGTTCGAATTGTGGTGCTCCCTTAGATTACCGTGAGGGAGATGCTGTAGCATTCTGCGTATACTGCAATACCATCACGAAGTTGAGGGAAATAAAGAAAATCGAAGAACATTACACGCTGGAAGTTAGCGTCGGAAGAGAAAATCTTAGAACCTTATTAGTAGGAGACTTGCTTAAAGTTCCAGGCGTACCTGACTCTGTTAGAGAACGATTACAAATCGTAGAGGCAAAGCTCATTTATGTTCCCTATTATGTGGCTCAAGCACACGGCAATATGAAATGGAAGGGGCTTGGTCGTGACGCAAATTATTGGGGACGGTACCGAAACGGGTATCGACATATTTCGTTCCATACGAAGCCGGAGTCGGGAGAATTTGATGACCGACTTGTTGTTATTCTTTATGCGGGACCTAGAAAAGATGCAGATCTGGAGAACTACGAGTTTGCTACCAAAGGAAAGCGGTTCTACTCGATAGGTGAGATTAAGGAAATCGGTGCAGAAGCGGAGGAGGAACAATTCGATTTCGAAGAGGCGAGGAAAAGAGCAATCAATGTAGTAAAACAAAAGCATCTCCTTCTCCTTGAAGAAGAGCTAGAAAAGGTAGAAGATGCAAAATCGGAGTATGAGATCCATCAGCTGGATCTTATTCATGTCCCATTTTGGTTTATCACTTGGAAACTAGCTGGATCGAACAAGCAGTACCATGCAATAATCGATGCTGCATCAGGCGTCACGTTGAGGACAGACACACCAAAAAGCGTACTCCATTGGGTAGCAGTTTTTGGAGTAGTGTTGGGCTTTGCGGCAATAGGGATCGTTCCCTTCATCTTTTCAACAACTGGCATTTTTAGATCGGTGTTTACATCAGTCGCGACAATCGTCGTTGCAGGAGCTTACGCAGCCCAAACCATTGCAAAAACGGTGAAAACCCAATTTAGAGAAAGAAGAGGATAAACCACCTTTGCCAAACGTTTAGCCAAGAGGGGAAATCACAAGAAGAACTTCCAGATTATGAAGCCCAAGACAGCGATTACCCCAAAAAAGATAGCAAACTGAGCAACAATACGGTTTTGATCCGCATTTGTCCCATATCTCCCCTCCTTTGCTTTTAGCAAACACTCATTGCACAATGTTGCGTACTGAAGCCGTCCATCCTCTGTTTGATAGGATTCACTGGCGATATGATCATCGCAGAACCCCGTTTTGCACATTTGGCAAATTGCAGTAACTGGGTTTGTACACTTTATAATAGCACATTCTTGAGCACCCGACATGTTTAACACCTTGTACTGTTGTTTCTAAGGAAAAAAAGGACGGGAGGAGATATAAACAATTCAGAATCAATCCAACCATTGAATTGATTCTAGGGTAGCTTTTCGCCACATGCTGGACAAAACTTTCCATCTATAGGAGCTTCAGCTCCACAATTGGGACAGAATTTCTTTTTGCCCCTGAGTTCATCATCAGTGGGATCACCACAGTGTGGACAGAATTTGGCAGCAGGTGAGAACATGCCTCCGCACTGATTACACTTAATCATGACTTGCTCGTCTTTAGCTCCTTGGGACTTCGCCTCATCAGCTTTCTTTAACAAGTCAGGAAAGACAGCACCCGCAAATCCGAAGCCAGCACCACTACCTTCAGGCATTGCTCCGGCGACTTGTTCCATCCCGCTAAAGGTGGCTAGCTTGTCAGCACTTACCCCTGCTCTCATCCAGAACAAGCGATCTCGATATTCGGGGGTAGTGTCAATTCCAAGGAATTTAACTGTCTTTAGATTTATTCCAAAATCTCCAAGTTCCCTCCCTACCTCTTCCTTTACGAGTTCAGACGTTTTTTCTTGATTCTGCAAAACATCAACGATGGAAAAGTTAGACAAAGCCGCGCTAATCTTCTGGACAAAGAATGACCTAAAGAATTCATCGAAGGCTTCTTGAGTGAAAATCCCCCGATTTCCCGCAATCTCATAAACGAATTTCTGATAATCCCCTACGTTAAAAATATAATCCCCATGGAACTGTAAAGGCGCCAATTCTTTAGTTTGAGATCGTCCTCCAAATTTCCCTTTGAAATCAGATGTAGAAACAAAAATGACTTCGGCGTGAAAGGGGTCTTTTTCATAGCCGACTACTCTTGAGAGTACTGTTGTTAGTAATGGTATATTGGATGTCTTAATGACATAGCTTCCAGGTTGAAAGACGTCGAACGCCTTTCCGTCTTTCATGAAAACTGCTACTTGGTTTTGTCTAACAGTCAAATAGTCTCCCCAAGACATTCTGTCTTTAGGGTGTCGCCACAAGATTTGGGATCCGGATTCATCCATCCATTCAATTATGTCTGGCATCAAAAAGGATAGGTACTCGGTGTCTTTTGGATGTTTTGTTTTAAAGTGATGATAAAAACAAATATGGATTTAAACAAATAGCGGGTTTTCTTATTTTTTCCGTCTCAGAGTTACAAGTCTCAAAGAACAAATGCTACTTACAACGATGCCGGTTACTAACCACGTCTCAACAGCTGTCGTACCCAGAAAGAAATCTGACCCGGCATTGCTTGTTTGAATATTTCCTTCTAAAAAATCGTTATAAGTGGGAGTGAGTTTATTCAGTTCTACTTCAGTTACATAAGGAATGTATCCTTTCTCCTGTGCATGTTCGTATGCATCCACGACGAGATTCGATTTTGTTGCATAATCGACTATGAGGGCGAGTTTATTGTTTCTTACAAGTATGTCCAATTTTTCTTCAATCCTAGCTACTTCTTCAGCAGAACGAGGTTCATTGGTTGCAATGTAGTAGACCTCTTCTCTCCCCAAGCCAGTAATTACGGAGAGGTAACGGCTATCCGTTAAGAGCTCTTCAGCATTTTGTGGAAAGACTCCGAACGATGCGTCAGTAAGATTCCTAGCGTATTGGGCAATAGAAATCACAAAACGAATCATGTCTTCTTTTGCGGATGGTCTTTCTTCTTCGAAGAAGTCGTACGCGTCAATGATATCCAAGTAGACCCCGTCAAAGCCCGCTCTAATAATTCGGTCAAGATAGCTATCCGGGGTGCCGTAGATAATTCTTTGCCATTCCGGATCCCAGTATCGTACTTTGTAATTGCCAGGCCAGTTAGGGTTTTCCGGGCCAAGCCAACTGGGAGGGTTGGTGTTCCATTCGTCTTTCCAGTAAAACCGATAATCTTCGGCTTCCCCAATACTCATGTAGGAAATAAGTTTCTTTGGGTGTTTTCCAGACTTCATTGCCAAAACATCGTTTCTCGGTAGTTCATTATCCTCCGTGCCATCGTATGAATAGTCTATGACAGCCAGTTCGGAATTAGCATTGCTTATTTCTTTCACATTAAAATTCTGCAATTGATAGACCCAAGCGTTCACATTCTCCCATGTTATGACAGAGGAGGAGCTCTGGGAGAGAACAAGCGGACGACTAATGCCTATTGCCAGTACGGTAACAAGAATGCCAAAGAATATTCTCTGCTTCATTGTTATGAGAGTATTTTATTGTTCTCCTTTAACATGCTTTCTGATTCAAGAGCGACCCATGATTCAGGCTTCACTCAGAGGGGCTTCTACGAAGTCTTCGATATCCAAGTTGGCAAAGACGCTTTCTATTATGGGTTTTAGGAGGATTGTAAGCAGCTTAGGGGATAATTCAAGATCGTCAAGGGCACGACCTATCTTTTGGTAGGCTCTTACGGGCAAGTATCGGGTGGCCTGAATGTACGGTTCAGAGATTGCGGGTGTTATTAGAATCGCTTGTAAGAGTCTGTAGCTTGAATATATGAAGTACCAAGGATGGATTTCGTGGGTTGTAACAACGCTATTGTTTGCATCTTTTTCTGCGTCGTCGGGAATAATTCCACGTAGTATGTTGATAACCCCCATTATTCCTCCAGAAATGATTTCACGGGATGGAAATAGCTTCATTTCTTTGTGAACCAAGTCAATGCATGGCGAGTTATTGTGCAGGATGATAAGACGTACTGGTGTTTTCTCCCCCTCTAGTAATAGGAGGGGTCTGCGAATAATGAGAGCGATTATAAGGGGACCGGCTGAAGCAAAAAAGAAAAACCTAGTTCCTTTAGGAACAACCCCTAGATTGCTGAGGCTTGCAGCAATCACTCCAAGCACAACGAGCACAACGCCAAGAATGTAGCTTCTTGCATATTTGATGTTCCTCGGCCTTATTTTTCTCTTCTTCAATGAAACTGCACTGGTTGCAAATTCAAGAGTTGCAAACACGGCAAGAGCGACAAGGACATTAGCAACTAATGGTTCGCGGTAGTCAGCTTGAAGTGGATTTGTT
>JALTMP010000219.1 GCA_027001645.1 Candidatus Heimdallarchaeota archaeon | reverse complement strand
TGAGTGGAGTTTAGAAAGACAGCTAGTGCAAGAACCATTATTCATCGCTAAGAGAACACGAGAAAAAGAAAGAGAGGGTTTTGTAGAAAATCCGCGTAAAAAGGTCAATTGGAGAACTCATTTGGGAGGGGAAGAAACGTATGTTTCTATGCGATACGAATGTTTTCGGCAGTGATCATGTAGTAGGCCTTTTCCCCGATGTTGCAGAGATGGTCAGCGATGCGCTCGACCATTCGGGAGCTAAGGATTAGATCCAAGTATTCATTCGCCTGGTCAGCGTGTTCTATTATATATTCTCGAAGCTTCTTGGTGGTTTCTGCGTAGTACGTGTCCACGATTTCATCTTTTTCGCTCAACTGCAACAAGATTTCAGCATTGTTTTCCTTAATTCCTCGTTTGAGGATCTCAATCATTTCGAAAAGTGTGCTTTCCAATTGTTCCAGAGGAATACGAAGGTCGTCAGCTTCTTTGAGGGGTTCTGCAAGTTGGAGTTCGATTATGTGGAGGCTGTCCCTAACTACTCGTTCCACGTCAGTTTTGATGCGGATTGCGCTCAAGATCATGCGCAAGTCTGAAGCCATGGGTTGTTGCAGGGTTAGCACCTCGGTGCAGAGATCCAAGAGTTGAGCGGTTCTTGCTCTGACCTCGCGGTCGAGCTTAGTTGCTTGTTCCAGAGGTACGTGGAGCGAGCGGATTGATTCGAAGAGGTATTCTAGCATGGTTTTCGCATCGTCTAGAAGGTTGAGCAATTCACTTTTTATGGTATCCAGTTTTCGGACGTATTCTTTTCTTGTTGTTCCAGTCATCCAAATCTCCCCGTTATGTATTGTTCAGTGAGGGATTGTTCGGGTCGTTCGAATACTCGCCGGGTAGGACCGTACTCGATGAGCTTGCCGTTAAAGAGGAATGCTGTGTGATCCGACACTCGGGCAGCTTGTTGCATATTATGGGTCACCACAATTAATGCATATTGTTTTCGCAAGTCTCGGATCAAGTCTTCAATAACTGCGGTAGCAGCAGGGTCCAGAGACGCGGTTGGCTCATCCATGAGCACTACTTCGGGTTCAACAGCAATGGCACGAGCGATGCAAAGCCTTTGTTGTTGTCCTCCACTAAGCTCTGTGCCTCTTCGTTTGAGATCGTCCTTGACCTCATTCCACAAGCCAACTACCTTGAGTGTTCGTTCCACAATAGGATCTAGGATTCTTTTGTCCTTGATCCCTTGGAGCTTGAGACCTGCAATGACGTTATCATAAATGGACATGTTAGGAAAGGGGTTTGGTTTTTGGAAAACCATCCCGATCCGCCTTCTGACTACGACAGGGTTCACGTCCGGAGCGTAAATGTCTTGATTGTCTAAAAGAACTCTTCCCTCCACGCGCGCGTTTCTTTTCAGCTCGTGTAAGCGATTAATCGTCCGGAGAAGAGTTGATTTTCCGCATCCAGAAGGTCCAATAATCGCCGTGACATTCTTGTCGCGAATTGCCATGTTGATATTGAACAAGACTTGCTTTGTTCCGTAAAAGGCACTTAGCCCATCTATGATAACTTTTGCAGATCCATCTTCCAGGATACGGGAAGAAACACTATTGGTTTTTTGTGTTTGGGGTTTTGAAGTGGTTGTTGTGTCTTGAGACATGTATGTTCACTTTTTCCTTTTTTCAGTATTTTTCATTTTTTTAGTCAGTCTGACTGGTGGGTTTCGGGGAACATAAGCCGCGTGATGAGGAGAATATCTAGGTTGAGCAGAATGAGCACCATTGCGGCGACCCATGCCAGCCCTTGCCAGTATTCAAAAGGAGAAATGGCGTAATTATAGATAAGCACGGGGAGTGTTGCTGCCGGGTCGAGAATGTCGGAGGGACTCGCTTGGCTGAAAAACGCCGTGAAAAGCAAGGGAGCGGTTTCTCCCATGATTCTCGCCACAGCAAGCAAGACACCAGATGCGATTCCCTTAGAAGCATTTGCGAGGACGATAGAGACGGTGTTTCTCATCCGGGTTAGGCCGAGGGCGTACCCTGCTTCAATGTAAATGGGAGAAACGAGCAAGATCATCTCTTCCGTGGTTCTTGCAACGAGCGGTATCATGATGAAACCAAGTGCGATACCTCCTGCAAGCACGGAAAAGTGCCCGACTCGAATGACAATGAATGCCCACACAACAACACCGGTGATAATGGTAGGAATGGAAACCATGGTATTAATGACAACGCGAAGCACGTCTGCGAATGTGTTCGTTCCAAATTCGGCCAAGTACGTGCCAACAATGATTCCGGAGGGAATGCCGATAGCACTACCAATGAGGGTTGCATAAATGGTGCCAGTAATCGCGTGCCGGATGCCAGAGATTGTGGAGACAGGAGAACCGCCCTCGTTTAGTAGAACAATGAGCTTGAAGGATCGAAGCCCGTTGTAGAACACTTGGAATAAGATGCTAAACAGCGGTATGAGCACGAGAATGAAGCACGCCGCGGTGATAAAGAACATCGCACGATCAATACTCATGCGCATTTTCCAGTGACGAGAGGAAGTGTAAGATCCCCGATCAAAGCGGTTTGAGTCTTTTTCTTCAATCATTTTACTGTCCTCCATAGGATCGTTGTAGACGCTTTACGATGAGAATTCCCAGGATATTTACGATAGAGGTCAAAACAAGCAACACGAGAGCTAATTCAAAGAGAGTGGAAAGGTAAAGAGCCCCGGAAGCTTCGCTAAATTCATTAGCAAGCAACGAGCTAATGGTCTGTCCGGGTTCAAAAATCGCAAAAAATGAGCTGGGAGGATTATTGCTGTTGCCGATGACCATGGTTACGGCCATGGTTTCCCCGAGAGCCCTGCCAAGGGCGAGAAGAGTCGCGGCAGCAATTGTAGGCTTGGTAGTCCCCACAACAACATGTTTGGTTACTTCCCAGCGAGTCGCCCCCAGACCATACATTGCTTCTCTCAGCGATTGCGGTACCGTTTCAAATCCTTCCACAATTATGCTAACCAAGATTGGCATGATCATGATACTTAGAACAATGGAAGCCGAAAAGATGGAATTACCAATGGCTGAGCGAACAGGGGGAAAAACCATTCCAAGCGCAGGATACACTCTTTGCTGGAGAAACGGGATGAGAACAAAGATCCCCCAAAGCCCATAAATCACGGAGGGGATTCCGGCTAAGAGATCCAAAGAGTTGCGCACGGTTACACGCAGATTGCGGGGAACATATTCGTAGACAAACGCGGCAACCATGATTCCTAAAGGGAGACTGATAAGAATAGCAATGAATGAGGTTACTAACGTCCCATAGACGAACGTAAACGCCCCGTAATGGTCTTGAACAGGATCCCAACTCGTCTGAGTGAAAAGCCTAAGGCCAAAAGTAGTGATTGCAAGCCATGATTCCTTAATTAACGTGAACAAGTAAAGAAACAAGAGCAAAAGTGGAATACCAGCCCCAAACAAATACATTGCAGGGGCGAACCATCTATCTGCAAAACTCTTTGCAGAGAGATCAGTTACCACGAGTGCGCTTACAGGATTGTTTGTCGCATTTTTTTCATTAGGCATTTGATTACTCTCCTATTTCTTATTTCTTGGCGGAAGAGGGAAGTTCTAGTGTTTGGCCCTTGTAGGTTACTAATCCTAAGGTTTGCTCATTAATCGCGACCACAGAGCTTGCCAACGGGACGTAGTAAAGAGGAGTTGCTAGAGCTTGACCATCATGAATAATGTACCATAAGAAATCCACTAGCGTCTGGGCAGTTTCATACGATGCAACATTATTCAGATCTTGATAGATGAGAACATAGACAAAACTTGAGATGGGATAGGACCCGGACCCGGGAGCATTGACAAGCGTAACGTTTTCCCATGGGTCCTGACCGCGTGGAAGGCTCGCGGCAGAATTGTCTACCGCGGCTTGGATAGAAGCATTATCAGCTTGAATAAACTCACCAACTTGGTTTTCCAGAGCAACCGTGTTCAATTGATTGGTAATGGCGTAAGAGAGCTCAGTGTAACCAATGCTGTACTCGTTTCCCAAGATTGCGGCGGTTACGCCTTCATTTCCTTTCCCACCAATTCCAGTGGGCCAGCTAAGGGATTTCCCCGTCCCAACATTCTCCTTCCACTCGTTACTTACATGAGACAAATAATCGGAAAAAACGAAGGTCGTTCCGCTTCCATCTGAGCGATGAACCACAAGAATGTTCTTTGAAGGAAGCGAAACACCGGGATTTAGTGTCTGGATTTGAGGATCATCCCAAGTAGTAATTTTTCCCAAGAAAATGTCAGCAAGGACAGAACCGTTAAGCCGCAACCCATCCCCAACTCCGGGCAGATTGTAAGCGACAACTACGCCCCCCACAGTAACTGGTAGATGAAGAGGGTTTCCGATTGCCTCGAACTCTTCGCGGTTCAGTGGCGCGTCAGAAGCACCAAAATCTACCGTCTTGGAAATAAGTTGCTGAATACCACCACCGCTCCCAATTGACGCGTAATTAATTCGAATGTCAGGGTGCAAAAGATGGTAGTCATCAGCCCACGAACTCATCAGGGGATTAACGAAAGACGAACCAGCACCGTTCAAGGTGATTCGTGGAGAAGGATTAGACACTAAGTAAAAAGTTGCAAAAAGAATCGTAAGAAGAATGAGAAGACTACCAGCAAGTTTTCTCAAATCGACCTCTCTTAATTTGACCATTAATATTTCACCAACTACACCAAATAAATGGGTTATTCTCTCATTGGCTTCTGAGCAACGTTTTAACTACGGAATAAAATCAGTTCAGTCTAGTGAATCAGTAGAAATACGGAGAAGAAAGGAGAACACCAAGGAGAAATCTCCAACACCCACCAAGGACCAGTATGGTGCTACTACGGAAAGAACTCTTGGGAAAAACCCATTAATTATAAGTGCATAACAAGAAAAACAACCAGTGCAGTTTAACATTCCGGCTGTTTTCATTAGCCATGGAGCCCCAACCCTGGCAATTGAAACCGGCAAATACCAGAAAGATTTGCAAAGGTTTGCAGAAAACATCGATCGCCCCTCAGCAATCGTATCAGTGAGCGCACATTGGGAACAGCACACACCCCTACAGATTACCTCCAGCGCTCAACCAGAAACAATTCATGACTTCTGGGGCTTCCCAGAGGAGCTATATGAGATCCAGTACAACGCGCCGGGAAACCCTAAATTAGCGCAAAGAATCGCGGAAAAACTAACTTCTTCAGGGTTTCCAACAGAAACAAACCCGAAGCGAGGACTTGACCACGGGACGTGGGTACCATTGTCAATAATGTATCCAGAAAGATCGATTCCCGTTCTTCAATTATCCATTCCAATTCCTCGAACCTCCAAAGAGCTTTTCAAACTTGGGCAAATATTGTTAGAATTTCGAGCTGAGAACATCATGCTTTTTGGATCAGGAGGGATTGTCCACAACCTTCGGCTGGCCATGAGTAACTTTAGCCGTGGAAAAAAGCATATTACTCCAGATTCTTGGGCCGTGGATTTCGACCAATGGGTCAACGAAAGGCTTGCTAACCGCTCTTTCATGGACTTGTTAGAAGTCGCAGACAAAATGCCGCTATTCAGGAAAGCAGCACCTACTACCGAACATTTTGATCCCGTTGCAATAGTCATAGGAGCTACAAGCGAGAAGGAAGGAATCGCGACAATTCACGAATCGATAGAATACGGAAACTTGTCTCTCAGATCATTCGCCACGCAGGCATAAGTCAATATTTGTTGAAGCATTAGGGAGGGAAAGAAAATCCTCTTTTCAAAACTTTCAAGACAAATGGTGAGGAAAACATCTTGTCAGTAGAAAGAAAGGCAAGTAAGTATTCAGTTCAGAGGAGAAAAACGGGAAAAAACACGGAAAAACAAGCTTTATCGCCAACCCAAACAACTTAATAGCCCAACAATTCTCTGGAGAAATCAGAAGAAACATGCAAACCCCAGTTAGGCGGAAAGTTCTCAGAACAGGCGGAGTCTCACTTGCAATAACGCTTCCCAAGCAATGGACCGAAAAAACCCATGTTCAGTCAGGGGATGAAGTTCTTGTCTTCATGGACGAAAAAGGAGATCTCATAATCCAAGCCCCTAAAAGCACGGAAACAGAAAAAGAAATCCCCCAAAGAGAAATAGAACTCGACATAACCCGCGCCAACATGGAACTAGTAAAACAAAAAATCATAGCTAGCTATTTGGCGGGCTATAGGGTCATGAAACTTGTTAGCAAAAAACCCATCACACAAGAATACATGCAAGTCATTGATAAACTCACCACGTCATTCATCGGATTAGAAGTCATCGAGCACAGCACATACTCCATCCTTCTCCAGGATCTATCCTCCCCTCAAAGCATAGACGTGCTTCGATTCATTAAGCGAATGAATAAGGTCATCCAAGAAATGATGGAAAACACCTTCAAGGGCATCAAACTCAAAAACTTCCAAAAACTGGAAGCAGTAATATTTCAAGAGCCGAACGTTGACAAAATATACTATATGCTCTCCCGCCAGTTCCGATCCATCCTTTATGACTTATCTATCGAGAACCCCTTGAAAATCGAGTTACACTCAGTAATTGATTACGAACGCATCATCAAACGTCTCGAAGGAATCGCAGACCATTGTAATAACCTAGCAAACACCGCCATTCGGATCTTAAAAGAAGACAAAACCTCGATGCAAAACCCAAGCGAAGTCTTTTTCACCAAAGCAGAAACAGTTAGAGAGTTATTGAAAAACGTTATGCGAACATTCTACACCGGAGACACAGTATCAGCAAGCAAGTTAATCCACCAAACTCATGCCTTACGAAAACAGCTAAGAGAAACACTTGTAGAGAATCCGGACAAGACCCTACATGTTCTTCATTTCCACATGCTCCGTGTCCTGGAGAGAATCACCAGCTATATCGCAGATATCGGTGAAGCCACGATCAACATTCACGTGAAAAACGAATAAGAAAGAATCAGCACACGTAGTAAGACTGATGGGAGACGAGAGATGCTCTGTTACTGGCCCCCCGTTAATAGAAAACCATATGCTCTCAAGGAGACAATCAGCAAGGCACTGGCCGTTTTCTCATCCATCTCGGAATAAAGCCAGGAGATCGGGTTCAATAGCCCTTCCGCAAACACAATACTGATCACCCAGCCGCGCTGTTTGGTAACAACAAAGACGAACAGTTCTCCCGAGTTTTTTCACGTAGATCACCTGAGAAGGAGCAAGAGACTCTTGGGGTCCACGGGGCGGCATTTGCTCCCCAAAAGGAGCAGAAGGTTTTCTTGGAAGAAGGCCTAGCCGGCGTTTCTCCTCGACCAAACGACGTGAGTACGCCGCAACCCCAGTAGCGAGTAAAGCGATTGCGAAAAAGGCCGCAAAGAATCCATACCGCCCAAGAATCCCGAAGACCATGCTAGCAAGATAACTGAACCCCGCAATAAGCATGCTAGCCACTGAAACGCTGGGATCACCCAGCGAATCCTTCAGCGAAGCTTGTTTTTTCCCCTCAGCCGATGAATGAGAAGAACCCTGTGAAAACAGAAGAATAACCGTCGAAGCCAACCCAACAACTAGGAAAACGACAAACCATGAAGAGATCCCTTGAACTCCAAAAATAAAGACCCCCGAATAAGCAAAAAGCGAAATAATTAATGCGACTTTCCGAGATCTTGGTGACTCCCATCCCTCTTCGTGACGGCTCCCCGGTTGTTCCGCAACCTCATGCTCCCTTAATGACAGTCATTACCTTGCATAACTAGTAAGAAAGTTCCAAAAAGCCATTATAAACGTTCTCAAATAGCGTGAGACAAAATACTCCCCTTCAAGTAAAAGGGAAAAAACGTAGCGAACCCACCCAACAGAAACGAAACATGAGGAAGTGCTCAAGTCATGAACACTGAGAAGAATACCAACAAGACAAATGACTTTACGCAAGAGAGTACTTCCCACGGCTTACTTTTCGAATCACTCCTTTTTTCGCCATTCGAATAACACGATCCTTGAAGCTATCAGGATTCAAAACAACCCCTTGCTCCTCGAGCAGTCTTCCCCGTCCACGCATTACTTCCTCAAAGAGCTCCTTGATTCCCCATTCACGAGAGGGATCCTTTCCCATCACCTCCAAAGCTAATTCTTCATAGATCCCACTGCCCCCTTTTGACTGGCGTCGCGAGAAAGAATTGTTACTTTCCTTCACACCCATTGAACGAGGCCCATACGAACCAGCAACACTACTTATCCCCCCTCCCGTTTCACCATGATCACGAATAATGCTAGAAACACCTTGAGAAGAAAACCCCGAGGGAGGTGGTGGCGCGGAACCGGCAACACTTCGCGAAGAATCTATGATCCCGCCACTAGAACTCAACCCCCCGCGCTCAGATTTCACCCGAGAAGAACGCGAAGAACCTCGGCTAAGCAACCTGCGAAGCTCGGCATTTTCCTCCTCCAATCGACTCAGATGAGCACGCAAGTCAGAAACAGCCCTACTAAGATCTTTCAACGTCAAAACATCTCCGCCTTCAGAATCACCCGATAACACGTATTTTCGAAGCGCAATACGCACTACCTCTGCCATGGAAAGCCCGTGCTCACGAGCAGCAATCTTCAACGCATCATACAGTTCATCAGATAATTTCATGTTCAAGGTTTTCATACGAATTTTCCCACCAGGCACGCCAACCAAGATCACTTGATGATCCAAGGTCTCAGTGTCGGGGACGTCTTTTTCAGAACCAGCCCGAAATCTACTTACTAATCCAAACATACGCCATCCTTCTACTTAATTTTTTCCGTAAGAGCCGACAAAACAACGGTTTACGAAAAAGATGTAGTAGAACACTACAAAAGCCTTCATGTCATTGTAGGACTATACTACAACTAGCTACAAAAGTAGAACCACAGATGTAGTAACAAACAACAACACAACTACAACACCCCAGTGAAATAAAACAAACCATGCAAAAACAATGGTTCCCACCCGCACCCAAGACAAATAAGGCCAAAAAACAACAAGAAAACGTGCAATATCACGACGCACACGTTCACCTAAGCAAATCAACCATGTACCGAAAAATAGACGAGCTAAGGCAAACGTGGCAACAAAACAACGTCAAAACCCTCCAAGCAATGAGCATGACCCTCCACGAATCAAAACGAAGCCTCACCCTCGCACAAAACCAACCAACAAGCCATCAAGAGATCTACCCAGGCATCGGCAAACACCCATGGAAGGCAAAAAAACCACTCACCCCGGAAGAAACCGATGCATTCACGCAACTCGCAAAAGACTCAAGATGCGCAGTCATCGGAGAAGTCGGCCTTGACCACCACTGGGTAGAACAAACAGAGCGATACCCCCACCAACAAGAAACCTTCGAATTCTTCGTCCAACTAAGCCTCGAAACGAACAAACCACTAAACATCCACTCAAAAGGAGCAGAAGAACAAGTCTACAAAACCCTCAAAGAATACGGAATTGACTGGGGCAAGGTTAACATTCACTGGTACAGCGGGCCAGAAGACATCCTTGAAAAACTCGCCAATAAAGGCACATACTTCTCTGTCGGTCCAGCAATCCACTACAGCAAACACCGAGAAGTAGTAAGAAAAGTAGACCTTGACCAACTACTTACAGAAAGCGACGGGGATGTCAAATACAAAGCCATCAATCTGGTCGGAGAACCAGCAATCATTCCTAAAGTCGTGCTGGAAATCGCAAATATGCTCCAAAAAGAATCCCAAGAGATAGCCGATCAGCTCTACAAAAACGCCAAGACGTACCTCCAAATAAAATAAGCTGGAGAACGATAATCAATTCATTAGGGTTCAGTTTCTTTGATGTGCTCCAGGAGGGGGGTAACTCAATTTTCGTACGTTGGTTTGTGGTGTGTCTTGACGCAGAGCAAGGACCTTTGTCAAAACAGACAGTTCTGATGTTTGCGCGCCCGACAGGACAATGATGGTTTTTGATTCGAAAGACAGACCCCCTACTTAGAGTTCTTCAAGCCCCCAGTTTATCAAGGGCCCTAATTTTAGATCTAGAATCCAAAAGACCAACCTTATTACGTATTATTAGAAAAAAAGGAATTCTTTATGTCATCTATGAAGTGTTCAAACAATTTTACTTTATCACTTTCATCAATTTTGTTGTTAGTGAAGATGTAACTTCCATCCAAGTTAAGTTCTGCGATGGCGCGGCCTTTTCTGGCAGAGTCTTGATGTGTAAGAATTCCGTCTTTGTCTGGCGTAACGAAGTAGACTCTTATGTGCTTGGTTGTTCCGTCTCCCATTAGCTTGAGTTTCCAATATCCTACTTGAGCGATTCTTTCTCTTAAGGTAATCTTACAAGAAATCTCTCCTAAGACTTTGCTTGTCTGAGAACCATATATGCGTTATTGCCATATTGATTTTTCATTTTCTGATACAGTTCAGTTCTCTTAAGTCTTCAAACCTCACTCTTATTCACCTTTTTAATCCAATGACGATATATTCCACAGGGTAGGCTTCAGAATTTGCCTTGTCAAAGCTGGCGAACCTCCCTGTTTTCTCGTCACGTGTTTGAGGAAGAATTTTTGAAGGAATCCTTCTTTTAATGATATTCTCTATTGAAAAACCAGAATATTGCATACTTTCGGCGAAAACTTCTGCATTCAGGATATCTACCCCTTTTAATCGAGTGTTTCCAATAACGAAACAAGCTTTTCCCCCGTTCTTCAAGATTCTGAAACTCTCGTCAAAGACTTCATCCATGTCAACGAAAAAAGCTTCAACTTCTTTTGCTTTCTTAGGGCTTTTCTTGGACATTTTGGATACAATTTGTTGAGCGATGCCACTACGTGGCGTTTTCTTCTCATATCGTTTGTGAGCCGTGCCAATGAATTCTGCTTTATACTTAGAGAGGCTGTCTATTAAATCGAGCCAGATGAAAGATAATTGGTGCAGGTCAGCGTATTCATAACTCGTAACATAAGGACTTGAAGTGATGATCAGATCTACACTTTCGTCTTCTACGGGTTGAGACCTAGCATCGCCGATCTCAATATTAAGATAGTCGCTTGGGTTTTTTCTGACTCCGGGGGGAACCACTTTGTAGAATTCATCGTTTCCTTTACGCATTTTCTTCAAATGACTACTAATTGCTTTGTAGGGATCAGCGAGTCTCTTGTTCAAGTCTCTGGTCGGTTTTGTGCTCTTCTGCAACCACAGGGAAGTGTTTTTCAAGATGTGGCTAAAAGCGACCAGTAAGAAATCTCTTATTGCTCGGTCTTGTTCTTCTTGGATAATTCTCAAGATCTTGCCAAGTTTTATCTTGTTTTCCTCAGTGAACCAGTAGTTAATTCGGTCAATGTGTCTTTCAGGGATTAGTGGTTCGATTTTGTCAGAAGGAAATAGCCTTGCTTGTTTCTCGTCCCTTGCAATTTCCAATCGCTCAAGGAACATCTTGATCTTTCTTTCAAGGTAGGTTGGTTCAATTGGGGTTGCTTTCACCTTTGTTATCAAATACGCGATCTTGTTTATGTCCGTCCCACTGGTCTTAAATCCTCTTGAGATTGCGGTAACCACAGTAGTTCCACATCCATAAAAAGGATCATTGATGTGAGCATCGGAGATTGAAATATATTCATCCAAAAGTTTCTCGACCAACTGGGGAATGAATTTCGCGGGATAACGATGATAATTATGCGTCCATTTCCCCGTTTCTGATGGTTTGTAATTTTCAAATGACCACTCGGTGTCTATTTTCTTGTTTCTGAATAGATCCAAGAGTTCATTAGAAGACAACATTTCTTGACCACTCGGTTGATTCCTAGTAAGATCCATTTCTTTTCTCCCATGATTTGACTAAACCTTCAAATGATGTCTGAGAGTTTACAAGCAATTACTCGGTTTGTACACATTACAAAGACGTGAAACGTTGCACAACGCGTTTACCGGTATTACCTTTAAGTTATTTTGGGCAGCAATATCGAAGTAAAGATGGATTACGCAGTGAATGTGGGGGTCGTAAGCAGAAACAAGAGAAGCAACCAGCAAGATTACTGATAGCACAAACAGTAAATAGCGTTGCAAAGACACTAAAGGAGAACACGTATGACGAAATGGACAATAAAAGACATCACAGAACAAACTGGAAAAACCGCAATCATTACGGGGGCAAACAGCGGGCTAGGATTTGAAGCGACAAAAGCCCTTGCGGGAAAAAACGCTCTCGTCATAATGGCGTGTAGAAACATGGAGAAAGCGAGACATGCCAAACAGCGCATCCTTGAACACCACCCCAATGCAAACCTGGAAATCATACAACTTGACCTGGCAGACCTGGAATCCATTAAGCAGTTCGCAGATACTTTCAAAGCAAAGTATGACCACCTCGATTACTTATTCAACAATGCAGGCGTCATGTTTCTCCCCTTCACAAAAACAAAAGATGGATTCGAACTCACTTTTGGTGTCAACCACCTTGGCCACTTCGCTCTCACAGCACACCTTTTACCCGTCCTCCTCCAAACGCCAAACTCCAGAATAATCACTCAAAGCAGCCTCTACGCCAAAAGGGGAAAAATCGAGTTTGACAACCTTAACGCGGAGAAAAAATACAACAAGTCAAAGGCCTACGCTCAAAGCAAGCTTGCAAACCTACTCTTTGCCTTCGAACTGCAAAGAAGACTCGAACAAGCAAATGTCTCAACCATCAGCGTTGCCTCACACCCAGGATACTCCAACACAAATCTCCAATTCGCTGGCCCAGAAATGGAGAAGAGCAAAACCCGAAAAACAATCATGAAAATAGCAAACACACTCTTCGCTCAAAGCGCGGCAAAAGGTGCCTTGCCCATGCTCTACGCTGCAACCGCACCCGATGTCAAGGGAGGAGAATACTTTGGCCCCCGAGGACTTTTCCAAGTCTGGGGCCACCCTAAGAAAATCAAGCCCCCGAAAAAAGCACTCGACACAGAAACCGCAAGGAGATTATGGGAGGTCTCAGAACAACTAACGAAAACAAAATACCCCATATAATGCTCTATACCAATAGACCCGACGACCAGGAAAAACTACACTAATTTTTGGACTGCAACATCATTTAATACCTACTAAAAAAAGTATTTTCCTATGGACCAAGATCAAGCAGAGATCTTGCTAAACATTATCAAAAGGCGCAGATCCGTGCGACGATTCAAACCAGAAAAAATAGACCACGAAACCCTCAAAAAACTCGCAGATGCCGCAAGATGGGGACCTTCAGCCGGCCACCGCCAACCTTTAGAAATCGTTATCGTAACAAATGAAAAAGTGAAAGAAAAACTAAGCAAAGCAGCCCTCGGTCAAGAGCACATAAGAAACGCTCCAGCAGTGTTCGTCATGTGCGGTGATATCTCTCGAACCAAGAGCAGATACGGCGAAAGAGGGCAAAACCTCTACGTCATCCAAGATGTCGCAGTAGCCACGCAGAATCTCCTCCTGCAAGCAACAGCCCTCGGACTCGGCTCAGTCTGGGTCGGAGCATTCAGTGAACAACGTGTCCGCGAGATCCTTGACCTCCCTCCACTCGTAAGGCCTTTTGCAATAGTTCCAATCGGGCTACCCGATGAAAGTCCGCGCCCACCGGAAAAACGGCCACTACACCAAATTATTCACAAAGACAAATACGGACAACAGTTTGAGTGATTAATAACGCTTTGATCTGCGATGACGGGGGCGGAAAACAAAAAACAATTCGAACCGATCCCCACATGATTAAATGACGTCCTCTCTTTCCAGATCGGATGATAGCCGAAACCAGGTCAAAGACAAGAGCACGAGCAGCAATGATTTCCAAGCACTCATCCTTGATTGTGACGGCGTGATGGTTGATTCAGAACCTCTCAGTTGCGGCGCATGGAACGTGGTTTTTTACAACGAGTTTAATATCGATGTTGGAACAGATTATTCTCAAATCCTGGGAAAAAATGGACCAGATGCAGCAACGTATTATTTGGAAAAACATGGCCTCCCCGTCTCTCAAGAGTTAGTGAAAAGACTTGTTCAGCGAAAAGAAGAGACATATTTTAGGATAGCAAAGGAAAGACTCAAGCCAATGCCGGGAATTCGGCATGTCATTCAGCAAGCAAGAACAAGAAAATGGGTTGTCGGTGTTGCGTCCTCAGGAACAAGGAAGAAGATCGAGTTTAACTTGAGGGAAGCAGGTCTCTATGATCTTGTAGATATCATTGTTGGTGCAGAAGGCAGTGTTAGAGGAAAACCGTTCCCCGATGTGTTTCTGGAAGCAGCCAATAAACTCCGAGTAGAGCCTAGCAGATGTGTCGTTATTGAGGACACACCGTCAGGGATTTCAGCAGCGAAAAGAGCGAAAATGTTTGTGATCGCGCTTGTGGGAACTCTCGACGCGCATGATTTGCATGAAGCAGATATGGTAGTACACAACTTGTCGGAAATTAATTTCGATGAGATTATCCCAGACAAATTGCGGAAAAAACAACAATTAGATTAAATAATTCGAGATAAAGATGAAAAAATATAAAAAACAAACCAATAAGAAGAACAATGATACATTATAGTAATATTTTAAGAAACGGAAAAACAAGACATATAGAGAGAAAGAAAGAGTTTAAAACACATACATTTTAAAAAAAGCAGACAGTTGAAGAAATTGATTCTTGAATCAATTGTTTTATGTAGCACAACATTATAATCAGCGTATCACATGGCCCAACAATATACAGGGTGACAAGTAGAAATGCAAAGAACAATGCGAAATTAGCATCCAGAAGTTTAATACAATCGAGAATAAGGACATAAGAACAGCAACAGACCCCAAGACCCTCAACGATTACGGTTTAAAAGAACCAGAATGGAACAATACACCCCAAAGCAAATGAGCGGTTATCACACCGAATTTCAATAGTTTGGACCCCTATAACACAATTTTTAGACATTAACAATCAAAACCATAAAATTTCAAGACCATTTAAGGGAAATACCGAATTACCCGATTAAGACCAGCAAACCACCCACACAGCCCAAGTGACGTCGGCCTAGCTTGAATCACCCGCTAGAACCTGGGAACACCAAGAATCGCGAATTGCGTGATACGCGTAATACTGAAGTGGACAATGTCCAAAATCGATTAAATATCGACTCGTAAATCAAAACCATTGCTACAAACCCCCTCGCTAACGAATTTGAAGATCAAACAGGAATTTAAGGAAACAAATGGGATAATGAAAAATTTCAAACTAAAATAAAAGCCAAAACACAGAACAAATAAC
>JALTMP010000218.1 GCA_027001645.1 Candidatus Heimdallarchaeota archaeon | reverse complement strand
GCGTACAGCTTGTCAAAGCGGAAGATTTTCGCACAGATGATAAGCCAACATGGTGTCCTGGATGTGGGGATTTTGCAATCTTGAAGGCCTTAAGAGAAGCACTTGCAGAATTAAACATTCCGAACTACGAAACCATGCTGGTTACAGGAATTGGGTGCTCATCAAAAATGGTGCACTGGGTCGAGGTATACGGGGCCCATACAATCCATGGACGGGCTCTTCCTGTAGGTCAAGGGGCACATATTGCAAATCACGAATTACCTTTAATCGTGGCTGGCGGAGACGGAGACATGTATGGTATTGGTGCTGGCCACTTCTTCCATGCACCGAGAAGAAACATGAATCTTACCCTTCTCGTCCACAACAATCAAGTTTACGGATTGACAAAAGGACAGGCTTCACCTACTTCAATGAAAGGATTCAAAACTAAATCTCATCCTTTTGGAGTTATTGAAGAACCGGTTAATGGATTGCCAATCGCTTTGCTTAATGGCGCTACTTTTGTAGCCAGAGCAACTGCCGCAAATCCAAAACATCTGAAAGAGATGATCAAGAAGGCGATCACCCACAAAGGTTTTGCGTATATTGATATTCTTCAACACTGCGTTACCTTCAACAAGGTCAATACGGCCAAATGGGTCAAAGAACGAGCTGTGTACATCGGCAAGGACATTGAACACGACCCAACCGACAAAGAAGCTGCTCTCAAGCTTGCCCTACAATTCGGTGATGAAATCCCCATGGGAATACTCTATCAAGTCGAAGCACCCACCTTTGCAGAATCTACTCCTGCGTTGCAGGGTTCTCCTTTAGTTAAGAAGGATATCGAGAACATTGACATCTCCGCTCTCATGAAACGCTTTATTCCTTAAAGACTTCTCAGACAATCTTCCTCGAGAAATTCTTTTTATCTAATGCTCATAATTTGGAATCAGTTTCGGAGAGTGAACCCCAGTGGAGTTCTTCAAAGACTTAGAATTTAAACCGATTGAATGCCCCAAGCGCGGGGGAATAGACTTTCCATGTGTGATCTGTCAGCAGTGTGAAATAGGAGAAGTCGAAGTAATCTTGGAAGAAGATTTCCTAATTGAAAAAACAGTGAACTCAGCTATCATTTCCATGTTGCTAAAACTTGAGGATGAATTTGAAGAAGTCCTTTTGGGTCGTTTTCTCCAGTCATTAGGTAGCAAAACGAGCCTAGTGATGAAAAAGCCCATGGAAGGATATCAAGTCAGTTTCTTCATTGACCAAAATGCTATTGCATCACCCGAGAAGAAACGGAAAACAGAAACCTTTATTCAAGATTTTACCAACATGTGGAAGTCAGCCATGACAAAAGCAAAATCTGTGCTAAATAAGTGGGAAAGAGACGTTGTCCAAGACGTCACGAACCGACTGCCTTAACTTTTCATTTTGCGACTAATGCTTGTGCTTTGAATCCTTTAATCCCTTTTTGTACGCTGCAGCGCAATGTGGACAACAAAAATGGCGAAGTTCCCCATCAATCTCTTCTACGTGCCCTTCTCCAAAAATCTGAATCCCACAGGATGTACATTGTTCAACAGTAGGATCAATAGCAGCACTCACTATCGATGATACTCTTTGAAATAAGTGCTCACTAAACTTCCGACCCTCTTCTGTTAAGGAGAACACTTTCTTTTGTTTTTGGCCAATTGGAACTAATTCTTGCTTCACAAATCCTCTTTCTTCTAGTTTTCTCAAGAATGGATACACAAGTCCGGGACTTAGATCTTTCCCCATTCTTTCCTTGAATTTACTCATAATCCCATAGCCGTGTGTTGGGTTCTCATAAAGTATTAACAGTATTTGTAGCCTTGTCAAATCAATAAATGATGCTTCTTGCTCAGCCATTATGCATTTCACCGCTTTCTAGCTATATCTATTCATTCCTTGCGATTATATTATAAACATCTTCTCTTCCCGAGCAAATATTATATACTAAGATATGTCCTCAATGGTAATATTTAAATCAAATTGAAAGGACGAAAAAATAGCGAAAGGTGATTTTATGGTTGCTGAAAACACTCTAAAAGTATTGGGTATGACATGCGATGGCTGCTCTTCAAGAATTGAAAGAGTCCTCTCCAAAATGGATGGCATCCATGAAGTAAAGGCTAGCTGGGAAAACGACACTGTCTTTGTAAAATACGAGGAAGCCAAAATAACGGTTAGCGAAATCGAAGAAAAACTTAAGGGCATAGGCTTTACGACTGAAGGCACTCTCTGATTCACAGAAAACGATCATACATTTGTTTGAATTTAGATTTCAATTACTGAGCTTAATTCAAACATAACCGAAAGTTCTTTCTTTTAGACCTATTATTATCCTTTGAGAAAAGTGGAATCTCCGATAGCTTTTGCCCATATTAGTGATACCCACATCAGCACAGGAAAAAAATTCAGAGCTGACGCATTCGAACGCTTGATCCAGAGAGTAAATGCGCTCGATATCAGCATGATTCTCCATTCAGGCGACGTAACCGAAGAAGGTCTTCGCGACGAATACAAGCTAGCGAGACAACTAATGTCGAGATTCAACAAACCGATTGTAGTCGTCCCTGGGAATCATGACTCAAGAAATGTGGGGTATGAGCTTTTTGAGCACTACATAGGGCAACGTGAAGGCTTTATCTCTTCTGATCAGTATTTGTTGCTCTGGCTGGACTCTAGTGTTCCAGATAAAAATGAAGGAAGATTTGGAAGAGACACAATCAAAAAAACACGTGAAATCCTTTCAGATTTTGGGGAAGATAAAGTAAAAATCCTCATGTTTCATCATCATATCCTTCCCGTTCCAAAAACTGGCAGAGAACGCCATATAACAACCGACGCCGGAGCAATGATTGAAACCATCCTGGACTTTGGAGTGGATCTTGTTCTCACAGGCCATAGACACTATCCAAATAACTATAAGCTCGAAGACTCAATAATTGTTAATGCTGGGACCTCTTCTTCTTACAAAACTCGGGCAGGAGGACCCAGGACATTCAATCTCATCAGAATTTGGCCAAGGAAACAAGTAGAAGTAAAAACAATCTCTCTCGATGGGGAACCCAAGAAACCAGCCTTGTCTCATGAAACATATTCAATTGCTAGGAAAACCAGACTACTTCCAGCAAGTAAAGTAAGGTTAAGAATTGCTCAAATCTCAAACACACATTTTTCCTTAGGAAAACCCTTTAATGAAATAGCAGCGAAGACAGCATTCAAGTTACTAGCGCGCTTGAACCCAGATCTAATCCTTCACTGTGGCAATATTACCGCCAACGGTGGCATGGAGGAATTTGGATTAGCTAGAGACTATCTGGAACCATATCTTGAGCGCATGGTTGTGGTCGCTGGCCCGCGGGACCTGAAGTCGCTAGGAGAACAATATTACTGGGATTTATTCGATAGAGAGCCAGTTGTTAGTAAGAAGAACATTATAATCCATCGAATAGAGAGTTCACAACCAGAAGAATGGGATGGACATGTTGGAAGACGTCCCTTGAGACGGTTTGAAGAATTATCAAGAAAGGCATTTCGAACAGCCCCTGAAAACACACAAATCGCCTTACTACATCATCACTTGATTCCAATCCCGAAAGTTAAGGAAAATTATATCGTAGAAGATGCGGGCGATGTGCTAAGAGCTCTTGTTGACTCCCCCGTCAAACTGGTTTTGACGGGTTTCAAACATATCGGGTTCATGACTCGCTTAAACGGAACGATTTTCATAAACGCGAATTCATTGTCCAGTACCATTGTTCGTTCCCAGATTACAAACTCTTTCAATCTTATTGATTTTCTCGAAAACGGAGGTATCGTCGCTACGGAGATCAATGTCACTTCTGGATCAAGAAGAGTATTAGGAATTTACCCCGAATTGCCAGAGAAGAAAGTGGGAACGTATGTTTCACCAAAACTTACAATAGAAACAGAGCCCAAATCGTACTCAGGATCTGGAGTGTAAACCATGAAAACTAACGCAACACTCGAAGAGTACTTAGATAAGCTGCAAGCGATTTACGTCATTGAACAAGGAGGCATACTCAAACACTCCGAATTCTTCCAAGAACAAAATATTAACCCCGATCTAGTAAGTGGATTGTTATCCGCTCTGAATATTTTTGCGGAACAATTAGGACAAGGAGAACTTGAATCAATAGAACTAGAGCAACAGAAATTTGCCTTTGAAAAAATTCGGAACTACATCATTGCTCTGCAAGTAGATGCAAGTCTTTCGGACGACATTGCAAAAGATCTGCTGAGTCAGCTTGTGAAGAGGTTGGATCTTGTTGAAACTCTAGGTATTGAGGGAGAAAAGCTAACACTCGTGACAGAAAAAGGTAGAATCACCAATTTCAGCATAATGGCTGAAATTAAGAAGCATATCGCAGGATCAAAAAAGGCTGAGAAAATTGAAGAAGAACTCTCTCTAAATGATCTATCTCCTCAGATACTCCCTCCCGGAAAGTATTTCGCAATTAGAAGATTGTTGGAACGCACTCTAAGAATCCAGAAACGAGTTTCTGCCATATTGCTAGCCGCACCTTGGGAAGGAGATATGCAATTAATCCTTGCTGACCGACTCAATGAAGATTCTCGAAATGAACTGCTGTCTCATATTCTTGAATTAGTAACTACACAAGACGATGATGCCCTAGCCGCTGATCAAGAATTTACTTTTTCCAATTACTACTGCTTCAAATATGCTTTGCTTTCCTCTGTCGGGGGATTTGTTTTGATCGTGGTCAAGGTTGATAGTTATTATCAGCAATTGAAGCCCTTTCTTCTCCGATTGGTGGGAACAATAGAACAACTGATCTATTCTTAAGTTCCTACACGTTGAGGAGATAATGCGATGAATGAAAAGAGAACGTGCCCCGACTGCGGGAATGAATCATTAAGAAAAACTTCTCGAGGAATTGCTTGCTCCGAATGTGGATATCATGAACTATCTACTGACTTTCTCTCAAGAAGCAACGATGAGCAAAATCGCAAGAAGAAAAAGAAACCGGATTATGCTTTTTCAGCAGATAAGCTTCTTATTAAGAACTGGAACATCACTAAGGCAATGATTGAAAAAGCCGATCCTCCCCGGGTGGTTCAGCGTTTCTCTAAAAACATTTATGGCGCATGCGTCTATTACGAATTCATCCCTCCAAGAAAACCAAAGCAAGGTTCCCAAATCGAGGCGTGTGAATACCTCAGCGACAAGATCAAACAAGCTTTACTAGATTTACAGTACAAGTCGTTGTATGAGTTTCAAGAAAGAAGTCTGCAATATATTCAGGAGGGAAAGAACGTTGTTATCACGGCACCAACTGGATCCGGAAAAACAGAAGGTTTCGTTCTTCCTGTTTTGGAACAAGCACTAAAAACTAAAAAGCAACCTGTTGCTTTTCTAATCTACCCAACGAAAGCCCTCGCAAAAGATCAGTACAAGAAACTATTACCCTTATGCAAAAAAATCGGCCTGTCCGTTGCAGTATATGACGGGGACACCCCTCAACATGAGAGAATCAAAATCCTTTCTACTCCCCCATCAATTATTATTACAAATCCTGATATGATTCATTACCATTTGATATATAATGAAGCATTCAGAACTCTTATTCCCAAATTGCAGTTCTTGGTGATTGATGAAGTTCATCAGATGATAGGAAGCTATGGAACTGCCGTCTTTTTCCTCATCAAGAGAATGATGCGCTACAATCCAAACCTTCGTTTTATTGCCGCATCAGCAACCATCAGCAATCCCCAGGAATTCTGCAAGACACTCTTCGGGACTCCATTGGAACACATTGATGTTAGCGATGCCAGAATGGCTCCGACTCACATTATGTTACTGTATCCGAAGGGAGTTTCACATTACACCCTTATTACAAACTTAGCGCGAACAGCTGTTCGAGAAACACGAAAGACACTAGTATTTTCAAATTCTCACTCTGGGTCAGAAACTCTCTTTCAGATATTCAAGCAATTCAATATTAGGGCTGAGATTCATAGGGGAGGTTTGTCCTCTTCCCACAGAGAAACTGCGGAAAAGCGCTTTCGAGAAGGCAATTTGAAAATACTTATCTCTACACCCACACTCGAATTAGGTATTGATATTGGAGAAGTTGATACCGTTATTAGTGAGCTAATCGATATTACTCGCTTTACGCAGAGAATAGGTAGGGGAGGAAGAAAAGGTCAAGACGCTTTCGGGTTGCTAGTCTTGCGCAATGATGATCCGATCAGTGCCTTTTACTCTCATTATCCTCGACAATACTTTGAAGATGTCGCAAGTGCATATGTAGATCCCAACAACGAGTTGATCGCCAAGAAACATCTTTTGGCTGCGGCAGAAGAAGCCCCGTTATTTGCCGATGAATTTCCGGATTATGACGAAGTAATTAGATCGATGATTAGTGATAGGCTTCTTAACGGAAAATATCCTGGTCCTCTTCTCCCTACCCTCAGAGGAAAAAGGGAGCTGAAGAATTATAACCTTCGAGGAATTGGCGAGCAAGTAAAAATCGTTGTTGGAAACAAAACCATTGGATTTAGAAGTCTTCCCATGGCTTTGCGTGAGCTACATCCTGGAGCAATATATTTGCATGGTGGAAGATGTTATTCGGTCATATCGCTCAATTTGGACGATCCGGTTAAGAGAACCGAGGTGCAACCGAGAAGATTTGATGGAAAAAAAACGGAAGCTTTGAGAGAAATGTATCCCGAAGTTTTGAAAGTACTAGAGACAAAAAATCATGCTGGAATCCAACTCGCCTATTGCGATCTCAAGATGACAGAAACAGTGTATGGGTTTGTTGAAAAAGACGTGTTTTCTGGCGCAACTATTGCATCTCATTTTTTGAACGAAAGTCTAACCTATTCTTTCACTACGAAGGGCTTTGTATTTCGTGCTCCGGAGCCAACTCAATGGGCCAAGGAACAAAGCCAGGAACTTGACATGGTTGAACTATTAGGTGGCACCTATCACGCTATCGAACATGTCCTCATTGAAGGAGGCAATAGTTTATCTGGAGGAGGCGCTCACGAGATTGGAGGGGTTTCTCTTGGCACAACAGGACTCATTGTAATCTATGATGGCGCTCCAGGAGGTTCCGGTCTAACCAAACTGCTCTTCGATCGGTTCAATCAAGCAATTGCTCGAGTCGAAAAAATCTTGAAAGAATGCTCCTGCAACAGCAGACACGGATGCCCGAAATGTACTCATTCCTACCAATGTGGAAATAATAATCAGCCGCTAGATCGCATTGGCGCAATTGAATCGCTGAAGCTTTTCACCAGTACAAAGACTCGCATCGATCCTTTTGTTAGTGAAAGAGTCCTAGTCTAAAAAGAATAAGTTCTCAATACTCTAGATCCACACATTGCGATTCTAATACCGATCTGATTTCTTCCCTCGTTTTCTTGGCAGAATAGCGGCTTGCCTCTGCATAGTTCTCTTCTGAAAAATCCTCGAAATATCGAAACGCAAAATAGATTTTTCTAGATGAATTCACAACCGCTCCAAGCCCTTTACTATCAAAATTAACAACCACGTCATTTGCAGATGCTCCCTGTGCACCAAACCCCGGAACCAAAAAAGGAGTAAATGGCATCAATTTCCTTAACCTCCTGCCAATTGAGGGATATGTCGCACCAACCACTGCACCGACGCTACTATAACCATGCTTTCCGGTCAAGTCTTTTCCCCAGTTTTTTACTAACAAAGCAACAGCTTCGTGTAGAGGATAAGAATCCTTGTTTTCTAATACTGCTAAATCCTGCAACTCATTACTTGAAGGGTTGCTGGTTTTAACTAACACAAAAATCCCCTTGCCATATTTTTTGGCTTGAATTATGAAAGGTGAGATTCCGTCGCTTCCCAAATAGGGATTCACTGTTAAAGAATCAGCGTAGTCATTTTCCCAGCGATTTCTAGAAAATTTTCCTCCTCCCAAGTAGCTGCGTGCATAAGCTTCAGAAGTGGTCCCAATATCGTTTCTCTTTCCATCTAGAATTACGACTAGATTTTTTGTTTTCGCAAAGTGAGTAACTCTTTCCAACACCTCAATGCCATGCCACCCTAGAAGCTCAAAATAGGCCATTTGGAACTTCACACCAGCTACAAAATCATTTACCGCAGCAATCACATTCATTGTGTATTCAAGAACTGTTTCTGATATGCTCTTTCGATATTCGATCGGTTCTAATTCTTCCTCATTCTTTAAAAGAGATTGTGGGAACAAGTCCAGCCGGGGATCAATCCCCGCTATGACGGGGCTTTTCTTCCTAATCACTGCATTGAACAACTTATCTGCAAAATTGCCGTGCTTAGAATCAAGGTCAACCATTGTTATTTCTTCTAAGATTCCTTTTTTTAGTCATGCGAAACAACAGTTTATGATAATAATCCTGATTGTGAGCGCTATGTCAATTGAACCCAAAGCCGGGAAACAACTAAAAGATGCCTATGATCATATCCGGCTTATAGATCCTCGGTTGAAGCACTTAGGCGACAGACTACTTCGACGAATTCCAAACACATCACTGGTCGTCGAAATCCGGTTGGTTTCATGGAGTTTTGATGGAAGACCCGCTATTCTGCAGGTCTTAAACGCTCTTGAAATTACTCTCAAAACAACTAACGGCATTCACATTGGTATGACGAGATTTGATCTATCAGATGAAAAATATCGACCCGTAGAAGCTTTGAAAAAGAATCAGGTACAAGGAGGAGTTTTCGTGCTAGGAACTGTCGATGGCTGGAGAAACTGGAGACCTAGTATTCCCCGCTTAAAGCGTGACTATGAAGAATTCCTAAACATTTATTCAAATCAAGGCGTTACTACAAACTAGTTTGTTACTCGTAATTCAACAAGAGTATCGTACTAACCGCTGACATTAAAAAGAGAACCGAAAAGTTACAATCAGTAACTCCGTGATGAAATGAGGGTAAACTACCGCTCATAAAAAAGGAGAGTTGTCGTATGGTTAAGATACCCGATAAAATGAAAGCTTATTGCCCCAAATGCAAAACCCACCGAGAAATGCGTGTTCGGCAAGAAAAAACCAGTCGCCGAGGCGGAGGTCTAGGTCGTTCCGCAAGGCAGGAAAAGCGCCGACGAAGGGGCTACGGAAACCAAGGAAGATACTCAAAGAAGCCAGTAACTCAAACAAAAATGGCAAGCAAAACTTCTAGAAAAATTGATCTGCGCCTCGAATGTCCTGAGTGCAAGAAGAAGTGGGTCATGAATCGACCTCGAGCAAAGAGAGTCGAATTTGTGAAAATCCTCTAAGCCTTTCAATCCTAAACCCCTATTCTTCATTTTTTCCCATTGCTCCAACCAGTTAGGAATTCTTTTCGTTTGCAACCATTGAACTAATTAGCTATTCTAGCAAAGGACATAAATTATCTTTTTCCATAGAAATCCGCCAAAAGGGTGAGAAACTCAATATTACTGGCATTCATTTTTTTGGGGTAAAAGCGAATAGTTTTTCTTGCTTCGTCTCTCATGCTCATTCATGCATAGGTGATGCATATGGGTATGCTGTACGAATTCGAAGGCAAACAAATATTCAAAAAACACAATCTCCCGCTCCCACCGTCCAAAGTGGTCATGAGCGCGGACGAAGCAGTTGAAGCTGCGAAAGAAATGGGACTCCCCGTGGTTATCAAGGCGCAAACCCTATCTGGCAAAAGAGGAAAGAGAGGGCTCATCAAAAAAGTGGATAGCGAAGAGGAAGTAAGAGAAAAAGCCGCTGAAATCCTCTCAAAAGAAAGTGACGGGAGACCAATCAGAAAACTACTGGTTGAAAAAGTAGTTCCCATCAAGCAAGAATTCTATGCGAGCGTTCTCGTGGATGGGAGCCACCTCTCACTCTTGACAATGTTCAGCCCAGAAGGCGGAATGGACATCGAGGAAATCGCAGCCACAAAACCAGATCGTCTCGCCAAAATCTCACTGCCAATGAATGATCATGGCTTTCCCTTCCGATTTTTCGAAGCACTAAAATCACAAGGCTTCACTGGAAAACCCATGGCTAAACTCGCTACTATTCTCTCACGTCTTTTCAAGATCGTACAAGAAGAGGATCTTACCCTTGCGGAAATCAATCCATTAGTTCTTACTGAAGATGGGCAATACCTTGTACTAGATGCAAAGGTAGTGGTTGACGACAACGCCACACACAGACACCCTGAATGGAAAGAATTCACTTCCCTCGTTGAGCGATACACTGAAGAAGAAATCGAAGCCATTAACGCAGGCATTTCCTTCGTAGAATTGCATGGCGACATTGGTATGATTGCTTGTGGCGCAGGTTTAGGAATGGCAACAATGGATCTCATCAAATACTTTGGAGCATCCCCCAAGAACTTCCTTGATGTTGGAGGAGGAGCATCCCCTGAAAAAGTCTCCAAGGCATTAGAAATTTTAACTAGGGACAAGGAAGTCAAGGTCATTCTGGTAAATGTCTTCGGAGGAATTACAAGGGGAGATCAAGTGGCCAGGGGAATCATTGATGCTATCAACAAGTTCAACATCGACATTCCTCTCGTTGTCAGACTAATCGGAACCAATCAAGAAGAAGGCGTCAAAATTCTAGACGAAAAAGGTATCCCTGCCTATACCGAAATGGAGCCAGCAATCAAAAAAGCTGTTGAGCTTGTAAAAGAGAGGACAAACTGAGGTGAAAAAATGGCAGTATTATTAGACAAAAACACAAAAGTAGCGGTTCAAGGTATCACCGGTTATCAAGGATCTTTCCACACAAAGAAGATGTTAGAATACGGCACCAATGTTGTCGCAGGAATTGTTCCTGGCAAACAAGGACAAGTCGTAGAAGGTGTTCCCGTTTACGATTCCTTTGAAGAAGCCAAGAAACACACAGACATTGACGCCAGCATTATTTTCGTCCCCGCAGCCGGGGTCTTACCTGCGGCAATTGAAGCTATTGAAGCCGGAGTCAAGCTCTTGGTAATTATTACAGAACACGTTCCCGTCTGGGACACAGCACAAATTGCTATCAAGGCAAAAGAAAAAGGCGTTGTTCTTGTAGGGCCTAACTGTCCTGGCCTAATCACTCCGGGACAAGCAAAAATGGGCATCATTCCTGGAAACATTGTTACCCCCGGATCAGTAGGGGTTGTCTCAAGGAGTGGCACTCTAACTTACGAGGTAATTCAACAACTTACTGATGCAGGACTTGGTCAATCAACTTGTATCGGTATCGGCGGAGATCCCGTGCACGGAATAGGCTTTATTGAAGCTCTAGAGCTATTCGAAAATGATCCTGACACTGATCGAATCGTTCTCATTGGAGAAATCGGAGGAACTGCTGAAGAAGAAGCTGCTGAATATATCAAAGAGCATGTTACAAAGCCAGTAGTTGCCTTCATTGCTGGGCAGACTGCTCCACCTGGAAAACAGATGGGGCATGCCGGAGCAATCATCATGGGATCCAAAGGTACAGCTCAATCAAAGATAGAAGCTTTGAGTGCAGCTGGAGTACCAGTTACAAAAACGATCTCGGAAATCCCTGAGAAATTGAAGAAATAGTCCCATTAAGAATCTCCCTCTTGGGTTTTTTCTCCCATTTTTTCCATCTTTTTTCAAGATTCATTCATTGCAGTTTTAGAAAAGGTTCAAGTCTCTAATGATTGAGTCGGCTAGAAGGAGAATTAGGACCTCAAGAAAGCCGTAAAGAATGATATACTTCACTATCCGGGCCTTCTTCCTTGTAGGGGAGGTCAAATCGATTAATCCTGCTATTAGCAACCCCAAACCAAAAATGGAAATCCCTATTTTGCCAATTATTCCGAGTTTCAAGAAAAAGAACGGAATGAGACTAACTGATACGAACAATAAAATTGCAGAAATGATTCCAGCGGCCCGAGTTCCTAGCAAAACCGCAATTGTCTTCACACCATGCGCACGATCTCCTTCCACATCAATAATCCCTTTAGTAACCTCGCGAGCGGTATTCGCTAGAAACCCTACAACTCCAAACCCAGTTGCCAACATGTCAAGATCCTTATCCATGAAGAAGTCAGAATAAAAGAAGAGAGCAAAAACGGCATAAGAGACAACAAGGTTACCTATGAATCCAGATTTCTTTAGTTTCCAATTGTACAAGTCTATTAATACAGCATGAAATATAGCGTATAACCAACTAAACCTAAATGCAAAATACCCATAATAGTCGATTAAAACAGCAATTCCAATGCCTAGAATCCCCAAAACAACTGAATAAATTAGCGCCTCTCTTCTTGAAATCATTCCCGAGGGAAGAACTCTGCTTGGCTCATTAATCTTGTCAATCTCATAATCTATAATGTCGTTCACAACCATCCCGTGAGCCGAAATTAAGAATCCAGCTAGGGCAACTAGCACATAGGCTCTCCAAGGAATGTTTTGTTCCAAGGCTCCACCAACTACAAGAGCCACCATTAGGGATAAAGCTATCGCAATATCATTTGGTATTCTGATTAAGTGGAAATAAGCCTTAAAATGATCCGAGAGCGGTTTTTGAACTGCAGTTTCAGATTTCATGCCTTATTATCCCTCTCTAACGCTTCCTTGAAGAACTCACTAGACTTGTTATAATATTCTTTCGTACAAGCACACATCCTATGAAATCAAAACACAAATCGTATGTCGAACTGACTGAAGAGTAAAAGACAAAATACGGGCTGTATTGTCCTTATCTAAGAATGGGCATAATAATGTAAGTAGCAATTATGAATTTGTCTTCAATAAATTTTACCAAGCATTTTAGAACAGCTATGGAGCTGTTAGGACGTTCTCTATTACTACTCCAAGAATGATCAGTGTAGCAAGCAGATAGCAAATTCGGCTGAATGAATATTTCTGGGCTAGCCGAATAAAAAAGGACAAGCTAGCAAAGCCAACAATGAACGCGGTAATGACTCCTAGGAATATTCCCAATCGATATTCTTCTGGAAGAATGGGCTCTCCATCAACCATCGCCAAAATAATTTCAAGTGTAACAGCCCCTAAACTTGCGGGAACACTCATCCAGAAAGACCCTCGAAAAGCTTCATCTGACGTGAATCTTTTCTCCAAGAAATACGTAATTGTAAAGCCTGATCTTGAAACTCCAGGCAAAGCTGCAAATCCTTGAATTACTCCTGCTAGAATCATTTCTCTAGAAGAAATTCCAGAAAGATCTCGGAATGATTCCATTCCCTTTGCTTCCCACTTCCCAATGAGATACCCTGTTATTACCAGTAATAATGCGACTCCCAAGTTGATAAGCACTCCTAAGCTAGTTGGAATGAAATTTATCAAGAGCAAGCGAATTGGTACTGCTGCTACGACTGTACCTAACACTGTTAAAATTAAGAATTTCCATAGCCACACTGCTTCCTCAGTCTGCAATCTCAAAAGCGTTGAGAATTCCTTCCGATAGTAAACTAGCACTGCGCCCGCGGTGCCCAAATGAAGCCAAAATGCATATTTTATATTTTCAGCAGGATTTGTGTTGCCAAGAAAAACCAAAATAGCGAAAATCTGCCCCTCACTAGAAACTGGAAGCCATTCTAAGATTCCTTGAATCACTCCTAACAAGATCCAGAGCCATGTTGTTATCATCTAGCAGACCAACCGTATAATATTGCCAATTTCTAGCCACGCGCTATTCCCAAAAAACTTGATCATTCCTACAATTACAAGCAAATCTATTCTCGTAATTTGCAATATTTCCAACTCATTCAGTATTATGGCTAATAGTAAGATTCAGAGACAAGAATGTTCCTTTTAAAGAGCTCTCAAATGTCATTTGTGAAGCAACAAGTCTTGTTAATGCAACTTTCTTCAAGTCTTGTTAAATATTGCGAAGGAGAAAAACTTCTGCTTGTCCTCTTGGTTTGCCTAAATTCTTGAAGTCATTAACGTCTAAAGCTAATGAAAGAAAGTTATTGTTCTTAATTTTCTGAAATTGACTCAAGCCTTTTTTCACTTCCTTCAATCCTTCCTGTCTGCTCTACGCATTCTAAATTCACTCTTTAAGACTACTTTCTTACATTTTGTGATATATCTCGGATAAAATCAAAACATCAACTTTCAGTTTTCCAAATTAGTTTAATGACTCCTATGCCTTTCGGCTTAGGGCATTGTCGTATATTTTTTCATGATAATGCGTTTTTTTTAACAGATTTCTCCTAAACGAGTAATAAGTCTTTAAAGGCGAGTTACTACTCGCTTATGAGTGCCAATGGGCACCTAAGAAACTGCAAAAATAACGGTGAGAACATGACAAAATATGGAATGGTCATCGATTTAAGGAAATGCATAGGGTGCCATTCATGTACGGTGTCATGCAAGTTTGAAAACAACGTTCCCTTCGGCGTATTCAAAACCTGGGTACGTGTCTGGGAAAAAGGACGGTGGAACAAGCTTGTTGACACGAATGGAAAAGAACAGTACATTCCTCAAGTCGCCCTGTCTTACTTGCCACGCCTCTGCAACCATTGTGACGATCCTCCCTGTGTCGAAGTATGCCCCGTTGAAGCAACTTTCAAACGTGAAGACGGTCTGGTTCTAATTGACGACGAGGAATGCATTGGTTGCAAGTACTGCATCCAAGCATGCCCCTATGACATGCGATTCATTAATCCCCAAACACAAACAGCTGACAAATGCACATTTTGTGTTCACCGATTGGAAGATGGCTTGTTACCCGCGTGTGTGACAAGCTGTGTCGGTGGTGCAAGGGTCTTTGGAGACCTAGACGACCCAGATTCTGAGGTTTCGAAACTCGTCAACAGCGAGCCCGTTAAACCATTATACCCTGAGTACGGTACTGAACCAAATGTTTTCTACATTGATCTGGACGAGGAACCCCTCGAACCAGAGGCTGAATAAGAGGTGAAAAAAATGGTAAACTTAAACATTTCCCATGAAATTTATTGGAGCGTTTTCATCATTCATTATTTTCTACTAAAGGGCATTTCTGCAGGGATCTTCCTAATAATTGCCTTGTCAGAACTAACAGAAAATGAAAAATTGAGAGAATTCACTCCACTCGGCTTATGGACCGTGCTTGGAAGCTCATTTTTATTTCCCCTATTCCTCATCGCAGATCTATCGCAGCCTAGTCGATTTGTAGAGATTCTGATCCAGCCCCAATTCGGATCACCCACTGCGTGGGGAGGTTATTTCATAACCCTATACGGTATACTGGCAGTGTTGCTATGCTATTTCTATTTCCGAAAGGATGCTGCAACTGCATACTATGACGCAGTAGAGAAAGGATCGGGATCTGCAACGTTATTCAAGATTTTGGCTCTTAACAAGTTAGATATCTCTGACGCAAGCATTCAAACCGATAAGAGAGTAACCAAGATA
>JALTMP010000217.1 GCA_027001645.1 Candidatus Heimdallarchaeota archaeon | reverse complement strand
ATCCTATATTATGACCCGCATAACTGGGTACCTCAAATTCCAGAGTTTGCGTGGCAAGTAAACCATGGCAAATGGACGTCAATGAATCATCTAATCTGCGAAGATCCTTTCTTCGCAGACCTTCTAAAGAGAATCAATTTACTCCTTAACCCAACTCCGAATTACATGGTTTTGGGAGAGCATTATGGAGCAATCGAATTAGCTTACGGAGTGCTTGATGTAATCATTAATGATTTAGATGTTTTTTCGATAGCATTTGCCAAAGCAATTGTGCAACTATTGAAAAAGAGCACTAGAGAATTGCTAAGGCATGTAAATCTAGAATTAGTTATAGGAGAGTTTCTAAGAACGAGATTCGATGGAAGCACGGGTCTTGAAAAGCTAGTAGCGAGAACAAATAAGATAGAGCCAATGATACAAATTATGTCCGGAAGCATTCATCTAGTAACCGCCGCTGGAACAGGAGAACAATGGACTAGTTTCCTTGATATCGGTGCAAAATTATTTGAAAAATCAATTATTGAGATGCTTAAGACAAAGGAAACATTCGTAACGGAGCTTGGAGAAGTAATGGAAGAGATACACATCAATAGTGAATCCCATGATCCAAGATGAATAACTTCCCAGTGCTTGAGAAAAATTTCACGATTCCAATGTTGACAGTTGCAAGCTGATCTCTCAAATTTTTGACAATCGGCATCTCAAATCAACATCCATGAAAGAGAATAACGTTGTCAAACATTTTTAAGAAATTCATCAATGCAATAGGAGGCGGTATAATCAAAGAAAACCCACCAAGACGAAGAAATAATAGAGGCTCGCTTGCAAGCTCAGAAGTAGCAAACAACAATTAAACAACATCGCCCAAAATATTACGAATCCATTCCTTAATCTTTTCAATTTCCCGATTTCCAGAACTCATTAATTCATCAATCATTTTATTTGCTTTCGCATTTTTTTCCATTCTTATTTCGTGAAGCATTGTTGCTAAATCATCTGGATTGGTTGCATCTAATCTATTTTGAATGCCTGATTCCCGAAAACACTTGACTAACCATTGTTCCAAACGAGGGCTGATCTCAATTAAGTAAAAATAATTATTATCCCTTTGCTTGTACAGCACTAGGTCCCCGTTTTCCAAGTTATCAATTCTCTCGTATTTCTCGTCTAATTCTGAAACTCTAGGTGCATGAGGGTCCGCATCAATAAGACCAATATGAACTATACCCTGACTTATTGGTCGAGAAAAAACCTTGAAAATATTCATCTTCCCTTTTGCATGACGGATTTTTTTTCTTCCAAAACCAATTTTTCTGGCAAAAAGCTCGTCATTATGACATTCTACGTAGATCCGAAATTTATGCGAATTCATGCTATCACCAAAAGTAGCTTTCTAATCATTGAGAAGTCAAAGGTATTTGTTCAAGTTGAAGAAGGGATCCGTATCCAGTTCATTCATGATCTTTTGAACATCCACAGATGAAAATGTGGTTTCAAAAGAATTCTCAATTCTCTTTGCTACAAACAAAGCGATCTCTCTTCTTGGGGTCTTCTCAATAAGAGTTTGTAAGAAATACGGATTATGAGTAACAATAATGTACTGATTTCTTGTGTCTCTGGCGAACATTTCGCTCAGCCGTTTTGAAAAAACAGGAAACATGGTTCTTTCAGGCTCGTCAAGAATGATTACACTGCCCTCGTTTGATTTGATGATAGCAGAATAGAAGATCATTGCTTGGAGGGTATCAGGGAGACTATTCAATGGAAAGGAGAGCTTCAAATCCTCAAACTTTTGTTGAAACTCCAGCTCACGGTTCTGCATTCTAAAGACCAACTCAAAGCTGAACTCATTAAGTAAGTTATCAATGTAATTTTTCAGCTTCTTATTGTTTAAGAGTACGCGGAACATGTTTCTACCGGTTGGAGGAGCTAAGTAAACGTATTTTGAGCTAAAGGAGACATCTTTGAGACCTTTGAACTCATAGGGATGAATTCTATTAAACAACGATTTCTCGAATTTATCACCATGACTGCTGGTGCCTGAAAAATCAAACCTCGCTTCCCCTGAGAATAGGGGTATCTCCTCATCCCCAAAGATTTCAAAGCCTGCCAATTGTTCTTGATCCTCTAAGATTTCAAAACCCTGCCATTGGAGACGTTCTCTTGACAAATCACATGAGAATTCGAACCCTAATCTTGAACCAGCCGTGGAAATAATAGACGATTCGATTGGGGTTTCCATGTCAAATAGGTAAAACAATTCCGCAGGTTCTTCGAACCGCAAAAGATCTTGAAATCTGCCGATTTCGTTTTTCCCAAGGTAAAAAACTAGTCGAAAAAACTCTACAAGATTTGTTTTCCCCGTATTAGGTTCTCCAATGATTACATTTACTCTTCTTAGACGTAAGCGGATATTTTTTAGGGATTTGAAATTCTTTATTTTTATCTCCTTAATAAATTCCACACGTACCAATGCTCAACATGCTCATTAAGTTTATTCTTCACGGATTAAATCCCCAAAACATGCTTTTGAATAGAGAGTTGCGATCAATCAATTTTGTTCTCAAGTGTTTTATCAACTAAGTGTGGGTAATATTCTTGCAAGTAAATCTATGACTCCTTTTTAGGAGGATTCTTAGAGAGTTTGACATTACACGTTCCTTCTAGGCATGAAGGAATAACAATCATAATTTCTTTCTTTATAAACTTAGGACCACATCTAACGCTACTTTTGAGTTTTGTCGAAAGACTCTTTTCTACGGAACAAGCGAAGAAAGAATCATCTCCACCTTTTCAAGTACCTTGATTTCATGAATATGCCCTCAATCCAATAACATTCCTAAGATCAGCTTCGGAATAATTATGATTAACAAAAATCGGAGTTTTTTGCGTACTCTCCCCCAAATATTCCGAGGTCGTCTAAGGATAGTGAAAACGCTTGGAACTGAGAGATTACCTGTCATGAGTGGTTAAAAATGGTACAGAATCCCATGTTATTTCACCCTATTCTCTCTATAAAATGCAACCCTATACGAATACGTTGTTATTAGCGGACTGGCATGAAACGCTTTAATTTTGAACATGCTGAGAAAATAAGAGACTGTCATCAACATACACTGTCGCTTCCTTTAGCGCCCCCGAAACAAAACATGACGAACATTCTCCCCCCACAGCAACGCTGACCTTTCCTAAGATGACTTCATCAAAGAGATAGCCCTCTTGCATTCTTGGATTAAGTCCAATCCCGATTCTGGTTAGTCTCGGTTGATGAGAACATATGCGCTGAAAGGTTTCCTCAAGGGTGTCTTTGTTATTCTTTGCGTTGAGAGAGATCAACTTGCCTTCCTTGAATTCCATTACAGTATTACTAATTCTCTCCCCCAAACGGTATTGGGGGGAATCAACGATTATTCTACCAGAGCCCGTGTTTTCTAAGGGCATGAGGTCAAGTATTCCGGCCGGTAAGTTTGTAATATAGTGGTTTTTCTTGATGTCATCTTCGTCAATGATACCGTCATCAAGAATAATCGATTCATGGTTGATCTCAAACTGCAGGTCTGTTCCCGTTTTTGAAACGATTCGTAACGTCTTTCCCCTGAGGACTTTTTCTTCGAGCTCCTTCGCGAAATTGTAAAGTTGAGCATAGTCAATGTTAAACGCGTCTAACATTGCCCTCCTCCATGCTTCAAAATCAAACCCATACTTTTCCGCTCGTTCTTTAGTGACCTTTCCGAGGTGGACCTGTACCGTTCTTATCCCTCTTTCTTGCTGGATTCTGCTAATTTCCACTCCTCCTGAGCGGTATGCTTGGATTTTCTCTGCAGGAACCTCTCTGAGAATATCCGGATTGGCTGGTCCTGAAATCATGATCTGCGCATCAACCTCATGCAACATGGCAACTTCATGCCTTGGTTCTGAAGCTAGCGTTTCCATAGAGGCTAATGAAAGTCCTTCTTTGAACATTTCATCGCTAGTAAGCGTTACCAACGGTACTGCTCCCTTTCTATAGCATTCGATTGCCAGTTCGCTCGCTAATTCCAGTGAATGCGCCCATGTGTTAATCCTGACCATCTCTCCCTTTCTTATTCCTAAGCTGGTATTGATTATCTGACGGGCAATGCTTTTCAGAACCATATTCTTCACCTATTCGATCCTCGTCATGCTTGAAAGCAGTCCCCTATATTCGGACATCCGCCTCACTTATTGAGGAAACATCTTTGCCGTGTACAACTAGATTTGAAAAACTGTCTGGAGCGAGTAATTCCAAGACTTGCTCTGCCCCTTCTTGGTGAATTAGCTCAAACAAGAAATCGAT
>JALTMP010000216.1:1440-15433 GCA_027001645.1 Candidatus Heimdallarchaeota archaeon | reverse complement strand
CCCCCAATACCGAGAAAGATTGGTAAGACGATAGACAACCAGAGAAGCCAGAGCAATCATAAAAACAGTGCCAATGAGCAGCCCCGTGAGTCTAGTCAATAGTGTTGCAACACTATAATTACCCCCTCCAAGAACTCGTCGAGTAATCTCTGCCCCTTGAGTTGTCGGAAGGAGAAAGCTCGCCCTAATTAGCCACCTAACCACAGGATGAACATCATCTCCTAAGAATCTTGAAAGTGGAAAATAATACCCCGATGCAATTTTCAGCCCAGCATGTAACATTCCTGCTAGTGCGCCAATTCTCTTAAAAACAATCGTTAAACTCGCAACAAGAGTCGAAAATGCTAGCATGAATAGCCAGGAAATGAAGAACGACAAGAGAACAATAATTCCTGCTTGCAAAGAAATCGAGCCTAAATCAACAACACCAAACAACGCCAGCGCAGGAATCAAAATGAAAAAGGTCACAATTGTTGTCTTAACCGTACTTGCAACAAATCGAGCAATAAGAATCGTATTCACAGAAATGTTGTTGGTTACCAAGTACCCAATTGTCCCCCGAGATGCCTCATCTTGAAGGGCCAGAATTGTGTCATCATACGCCTTCCCTAACCAAACCCAAAACGTTACGGTTACGAGTAAGTACGTGGTTGCGTCTAGTCCCGTGTCTCCTCCTGCTTCTCCGATTAGTCCTCCCCAAATCGTAAAAATCGCAATGTCTATTGCAATCCAGGAAAGGTCAACCAAAAGTTGAAATTTATAAGCGAAATCAACCTGCAAGTTTCTCCATGTCATTAGAAAAATCAAACGAATCTGCTTCCTCAACCATCTTAGGCGAAATTTGATTGTGGCTTCAGGAACAGTTTTGGTTTCAGCAATCATTAAATCTCTCCCTCTCTGTTACTAAGAAGGGCCACAAAAGTCTGATCGCGTCTCCCCTTATTATTCCTTTCAATCTTCCATACGTCAAAATTAGTGGTTTCAAGAATGTTTGCTATGTGTTTGAAATCCCCGCCAAGAAATACGTTTTCTTGACAATTCAAAAACGCGCTGTACCGGCGCAATGAGTTCATTCTCACAAAATATGCCATCCGGATATCCCCATAACCTTTGATCATTCTTTTGACCCGTTTCTTTTTTCTTTCGCAATAAAAACTATTGAGTTTTCGGTTATAAACCACACTTATTGAAAACTCCCCGGTCAACATTCAAAATATTCCTCTCATGCAATCCCTATGCCGAGACTAAGTTTTCACTTCAAAAAATGTGCGAGCACCTTCACATCCTTGGATCGAATCAAGCCGACTGCTAGCAAGAACTAATCCTTAAAAAGACCCATGCCTCACCTAAAGACAGAGGTGCTCAATGAATGGCAAAACTTCCATGGGTTTTTCCAGGACTACGCCGTCCTAACTTTAGATTTTACAAATTAACCTTCTCTATGAGAAGAGAAGTACCCGGAAAAATACTATATGTGCTAATATTTCTCGCAATATTTTACATCTACATCGGTGGAATGTACGATCTTGTCGAGAAACCCTTAACCATAGGATCCGACCAAAACAACAACCCACTCCTCATATTTCCAGGAGGAACTGACCGCCAATTTCTGTTAGAAGGAATTGTAGCGGGACTCCTCATGTTCGTTGGTTTTGGTGGTTTATTCCTTCTGGACAATGCCGCAAAAGATCCTCATGATACCCAACGAGCTTGGAAACTCATGACTGTCGCAACAGTAATCGTAATTCTCGCATTTCTAACCTTGCAAAGAATGTTAGATGTCAAGCAAGGAAATGCTTGAAGAAAATTCTATTCTGCTTTCCCAACTTGTTTTTTCTGAAATCTTTTTACACTGTTTTTCCAAAAGACGCTTGAATACGCTATGTCTTCGTCTTCACCCAAACCCGAATGGATTCGTGCCAAACTTAAACCATTCTCAACCCAATTCCGCTCCACAAGCCGAGTAGTCAATACAAGTGGAGTTGCCACAGTCTGTGAAGAAGCTCACTGCCCGAATATTGGAGAGTGCTGGTCCGCAGGAACAGCGACTTTTATGATATTGGGTGAGATATGTACAAGAGGATGTAAATTCTGTGCGGTTAAAACTTCAAAAACCCCCCCTCCTCCTGATCCCAAAGAACCAGAACGCTTAGCACAAGCTATTCAAAAACTAGGACTCTCCTATGTGGTCATTACATCTGTAGATCGCGATGACTTGGAAGATCAAGGAGCCAGCCACTTTGCAAGAAGCATCCAGCTGATTCGACAATTCAATCCAAAAATTAGAATCGAAGTCCTAACACCTGATTTTAGGGGAGAAAAAGACTTGATTCTCAAGGTTGCAAATAAAAGGCCTGATGTTTTTGGTCATAATGTCGAAACGGTTCGGCGCTTGACCCCAATGGTTCGAGACCGGCGTGCCAATTATGAACAATCTCTAAGAGTACTTCATATCGTGAAGAAAACCCATCCAAACATGATAACGAAATCAGGCTTGATGGTAGGGTTAGGGGAGACAAAAGAAGAGTTAGTTAAGACCATGCAAGATCTAAGGACAGTCAAGGTAGACATACTTACTATCGGCCAATATTTGCAACCCTCGCGTCAACACTTCCCCCTCCAAAAATACTATCCTCCTTCTGAATTCAAAGAACTACAACAAATTGGTGAAAAAATGGGCTTCAAAAAAGTTTTTGCTGGTCCCTTAGTTCGGAGCTCATATCGGGCTGCTGAAGTATTCATCAACGGTCTTTTCAAAACAAGTCATTCTAGTGCCAATGATCCTAAATAATAAGAAGGCTTTAGGCAATGAACACTCGTGCAAGAAATGCAAGAGCACATAAGACAACTATATCTCAAAAGAGACCAGGATCGCCCCCTTGTTCAAAATGTTCTAAAATTCGTAGAAGAGATCGGGGAACTCGCCGAAGCACTACTCGCTAATGAAAGAGCAAAGCTCGAAGAAGAATTCGCCGACGTTCTCGCTTGGCTCTTAAGTCTGGCCAACCTCTACAACATAAACGTAGAAAGTGCCTTTTATTCAAAATATCCTCGGGAAGGTTGTTTAAAGTGCGGAAAACTACCGTGTCTATGCACGGACTTCTAGAACATCGCCCTTTCAAGCCCTCTAACGCAACAGTTCAGTTTTGACGCCCCCTCCTTAAGAGTGATAAAGCAAGAAGAGTTTTACATATTGTAGATAAATAAGTAATTGTAAGTAGTGGTAAGATATGAGTCATAATCTCCCTTTAGAAGAAATTATCAGATTAATAGAAGAGCAAAAGAATCTATCGCGAGAAGAAATACATCGCCTAGTGCAGCAAAAAATACAGAACTTGGGCGGATTCCTCACGGAACAAGGAGCAGCACATATTGTTGCTCGCGAACTCGGAGTTGACCTCTCAGGTAGCACTCATTTTGAACCCGTGCAGATCACAGACTTGAATCCCATGATGAACAACGTTTCCATCAAAGGAAGAATCACTCGAATATCCTCTGTTCGAGAATTTCAACGAAAAGATGGCGGTATTGGGGCTTTGCGAAGAATCGAGCTTGTTGATGAAACTGGATCGATCACACTAGTATTGTGGGACCATGCCACTGCTTACGTGGAAGAGCAAAACCTCCAAGTAGGCGACATAGTCAAAGTAGTGGGCGCATATACGAAACCGGGGAGAAACGCCCCCGTCGAACTTCATATCGGTAATCGGGGAAAAATCGAAAAAATGGAAGAAGATGAAAAAATCCCAAAAGTTTCAAAAAAATTCACCCCAATTAAGAGCATCACTAGTGATTCTAACGAAGTTTCCATCAAAGGAAAAATCGTAACTGTCTACTCTGTTTCAACATTTACTAGATCTGATGGCTCTGAAGGCAAGGTCGCTTCACTAATCCTCAAAGACGAAGAAAACACTATCCGAGTTGTTTTTTGGGGAGAGGAGGCTGAAACCATCCAAGCTCTTTCTTCTGGTGCATGTGTGGAAATACTTAATCTTCGACCAAGACAACAAGAAGGGCGAGATTTAGAACTCCACAATGGGCAATACACCGTCATTCGCAAACTCCCCAACGAAGAATGCCAGAACATTGAACTTCCCGAAAAGCAGTACGAGACACAAGAAGTGAGAATTAAAGACCTCCAACCTGGAATGAAAAACATATCCTTGATTGCAGTTGTTGTTGGAAAAGAATCTCCACGAACAATCCAGCGAAAAGATGGTTCTGAAGGTAAAGTCGCAACACTATACATTAAAGATGACTCCGGCTCCACCCGGCTGACTCTATGGGATGAAAAAGCAGAAGAAAGTAACAGCATAGAACCCGGCTCCACCATTAAGATCTCAAACGCAATGGCAAGAGAAGGGTATGGAACGGATCAACCCGAACTTTCTCTTGGAAGGTACGGGACAATAGAAACAATCAATTCTGAAATGTCTCCCAATATGGAGCTTTCCACCCCCATCGATTCGCTTTCCGAAAGCTCCTCATCTGTGATAATCCAAGGAAAAGTGTTGAGAAAAGACCCGTTGAAAGAATTCACCCGAAAAGACGGTTCTCAAGGAAAACTTCAAGCACTTATCGTCTCAGACAATACCGGACAGGTAAGAATCATCGCATGGGATGATAACGCACAAACGCTATCCGAGATACAAGAAGGACTAGGTTATGAATTCGGGAATCTCACCCCGAAAACAACAGAACAAGGCATTGAGCTACTATTTGGACGGGGAAGCTACGTCAAACCCATCGAGCTAGAAAACATTGACGATATCCTTATGACTGCCGACACACTCATCAATCGCCCATACAACATGGGGACCGAGGAACCAAGAGAAATCGCAACCGTTCAAGATGGAGAGTTCGTAACCATTGAAGGAACAATCGTAAAAATATTCGAGCCCGTGATTTATTCTGCATGCCCTGAATGCAACAAAAAAATCACAGCTGACAACATGTGCGAAGCTCATGGATTAATTCAAGAAGCATCAAAACGAGGAATACTCTCACTAGTCATAGACGACTCAACTGAAACCATGCACTGTACATTCTTTGGAGATCAAGTAGAACGAGTTCTCGGCCTCAGCATTGAAGACCTTGAAGCTCTCAAAGAAGAACACAGCCCCGAATCAGTCCAAGCGTTTCTCGATGAAAAACTTCTTCTGACCGAGATTCGAATTACGGGAAAAGTAAGACTAAGAGAAGAAATGAAACGATTAGAAATCAACGTAAGTCGATTCGTTTTTTTAAACCCCAAAGAAGAAGTCGAAAAAACCCTCTCAAAACTAGGAACCCCTCCTGAATAATTTCTGGAAAATTCCGCATCCCCACTTCTTCAACAATGAAATATTTTCGCTACGAAAATAAAAGAAGGATAGAGGTTAGAGAATAGTTTTAAATGTAAATCAATAAACCTAATATAAAGAAGAGGGGTATGCGAAATGCCTTCACGAATCAAAGACAAAAACACGGAGCAGGACCTAAACGAAGCAGATACCAGCTACTTGCTTTCGTATACCCGGCACCTTGAGCGACAGAAAAAGCGCTTAGAGACCGAAAAGCAAGTGGTTGAAGGTGAGCGACTCAGACTACAAAGAGAGCTAAACAACCTACGAACCGAACTAGAACGTCTTCGAGCACCACCATTATTCACCGGTCAGCTGGTTGAAGTCCTTGATAAACAAACTGCCGTTATTCGATCCACCACAGGACCAACTATGGTTGTCAGCATCAGTAGCAGAATCGACAGAAAACTCTTACAGCCAAATGTCAGAGTTGCGCTAAACCAAAGATCATTTGCAATTGTAGATGTCTTACCAGAAAGTCATGATCCGATGGTTCGAGCCATGGAAATTGAAGAACGCCCCCAAGTCAGCTACGAAGACATTGGCGGTCTAAAAGACCAGATAGAAGAACTAAGAGAAATAGTAGAACTTCCCCTAAAATCTCCCGAGCTCTTTGAACAAATTGGTATCGAGCCTCCTAAAGGTGTTCTCCTTCACGGTCCGCCCGGAACCGGAAAAACCCTTCTCGCTCGAGCTGTTGCTCATGAAACAGAAGCTCGATTCATTCGAGTCATTGGAAGCGAATTAGTCCAAAAATTCATCGGAGAAGGGGCCCGACTAGTTAGGGAAATTTTCAGATTCGCTGAAGAACACACCCCAACAATTCTCTTTATTGACGAATTAGACGCAATCGGAAGCAAACGGCTTGATATGGGAACAAGTGGTGATCGAGAGGTACAGCGAACCCTCATGCAACTACTAAGTTGCCTCGATGGCTTTGAACCACGCGGAGACGTAAAGGTAATCGCAGCAACAAACCGACCTGACATTCTGGACAGCGCACTCGTTCGACCCGGTCGTTTCGATCGAATAATTGAAGTTCCCCTACCCGGCTCTGAAGGAAGGCTAGAAATCTTCAAAGTTCACACGAGACGAATATCTCTGGCTAACGACGTGGACCTAGCCGCTTTAGCAGACATGACAGAAAACTTCAGCGGTGCAGAGATCAAGAATGTGTGCATGGAAGCTGGAATCCTAGCTGTGAGAGAACGACTAACCTCGGTAAAACACAAACACTTCGTTGAAGCCGTAAAGAAAGTAAAGAGAAGACAACAAAAAGACCAATTCGCAACATCCCAATTCTTCTCGTAAAATCCTAAGCCCACGGTCCTGCAAATATCCACGAGCCACGCGAATAATCGATCAATAATAGGAAGAGAATAAAGGAAGACCATCAATGTTTGGCATATTTTTCCCAAACTCTTCTAATGCGTTCTGCAACCGGTCCCTCTCCCTCCACTCCTTCTTCTGATACTCGAAACCGGTCTAATACTTTAATCACACCCGTATCCTCGTAAACCTTCAGATTCTCTGGTTTGAAGATCTGCGCAAGCTCTTGGGCAAGACCCTGGATATCAAATGGCTCCTCCGCAAGCGTCATTTCCACAATGTGTCGACCAGAAATAAACACTCGATGCAGTTTCTCGTTACCATTAGAAGCATCTCCTAAAATGATTGTGAAATCACTACCAATCCCGCGTAACGTTCCCATATACTGCTTCCCAGTATCCATATCCACTTTTACTCTCTTCCCGATAAAGATATTCAGCTCTTGATTAAAGAGACGCTGTATTGTTGCCGACATAATCAAATCTCCTTTACTCTAATACTATCAAGGAGTATTTTTCTTTCGGGTTTATGAATTGTTCTTTCTTGGTTTTTCACCCTCTAGAAAAAGAATTATCAAAAGGAGGGAGGAGAAGAGCAATTGGGAGTACCACTACTCCATACGATTCTCAGTCTTCGATCTTTCCCCAAATTAATTGAGGATTCTCACGTAAAAACGAAATCGTTGCAAACGCTAAGCTCACAATAAGTGGACCCGCAACAAATCCTCTAACACCGCCGAATGCAATTGGTGCTGCAACGAACGCGATGAGTGGGAGAATAAAATGGACTTCACCATACTTAGCCGCAAAATAAGGCGTAAGCACAAAAGTAGGAATCAACAACAAGAAAATCGTCCCCGCAACAAGAATCAGAATCGCACTGAATAACCCCTCAATTGTATACGCCAACGCCGCTGCAGGCAAGTAAATCATTGGAGAGCCAAGTACCGGCAGAAGAGCTACCAAAAAAGTTAGGATTGCCAGTATGAACGAAAGGGTAAAGTTAAACCCTGCAAACCAATAAATGAAGAAAGAAATAAACCCTGCAATTGCCGAGGTCAATATCGTACTGAAAATCATCGCATCAAGCAACTGGGCGACATGACTATGATACTCTGCGAAAAACGCTTTTGTGTCTTCCGGGATATTCTCTAAAATATCGTGTAAATCTTCTCTGGCTTGAGTAAGCGTGTAAATGTAAGTCGCAAAGAAAACAGTCAATTCCGCTAGAATTCGAAATGACTGATTGACGGCGCGAACCGCGTAGTTTTGAAAGAAACCAAGTGTTTGCTCAACAAACTGAGTTCCTACATCACTTTCATATCCAAAAGGTCGTGTAAAGAAGTTAATTACTTCATTAACCGCAAGCACCAAGTCGTTCTGGCTAACATTGCCTTGAGCAATGTCTAGAATGGCTTTGGCACTAATACCAATAATAATCAAGATGGGGACAAAGACAATTCCCATTACAATTACTGCGCGACTATTCTTACCCTTTATTCGCTTCTCAAGCCTATCGTAAATCGGAAACGAAACATATGCAAGCCCTGCTCCAACCAGCATTCCCGTGAGTACTGGTTCTATGATGTAATACGTGAGGAATAACACAAAGACTGACAATGCCAGTAACGTTCCCCTACGGGTAAGCGGTGCCTTTTTGGAGTATCGACCTCTGCTACTCACATTTTAGACATCTATCTCTTCTTATAAAAGATACTCCAATTAATACACAAAACACGGATTTCTTAATCTCTCCCTTTTTTCCCCTCACACTCCACAGTCGAATCTTAGCAACCACCTCTCAAACAGATTTACACCCTATATCTCCCGCATGCCAAAGATCCTTCTCGCCTCTGACCCACGTAAAACAAAAATTTGAAGATAAAACGGAGTGAGTTTGTTTCAAAACTTATATTAATGCAATATAAGAGTGAACAATAGTTGAGGAAAACTTATCCAGAATCCTCCTGTGATTTTTAGAGGGTACGGGCCATGGCAGCAATCACTCGCAAGTTAACAATTGATGAAAAATGGGCAATAGCAAACGCTATGTTTGAAGAAATGGGGTTGGTTAGACAGCATTTGGACAGTTTTAATGACTTTATCCAAAAAGGGCTATTGCAAATCATAAAAGAAGAAGAAAAAATCGAACTAGAGCTTCCACCAGAAGTAACCCAATACTACGTTCGCCTAGACGACATCACGGTAAAAGAACCCACGGTTAGGGAGGCAGATGGGTCATTTACTAATGTAAAGCCAATGGAAGCGAGAATACGAAATCTCACCTACGCTGGAGAACTCATCCTAAAAATGACCCCCGTATTCATTGACGAAGATGGAAATGAAAGCGAGGGCGAACCTGAAGAAGTCAGAATTGGATATCTGCCAATAATGCTCAAATCCGTGAAATGCCCCCTCTCACGATCAAAAGGCGATTCTAAAGAACTTCAAGAAGATCCAAGAGATCCCGGGGGATACTTCATCATCAACGGAAGCGAGCGAGTAATAGTCACTCAGGAAGACCTTGCCCCTAATCGGATTCTTACGGAAAGACTCGACGGAAAAAGCAGTGTTACGGCTTTAGCAAAAGTCTTCAGCACGAAACAAGGCTTCCGGGCCCCAGTCACCTTAGAACTAAACAAAGATGGCACGCTTAGAGTCAGCTTTCCCAGTGTCTCGAGAAAAATACCCCTCATTGTCCTACTCAAAGCACTAGGAATGGAAAAAGATCGAGATATTACTATTCAAATCGCCGGGAATGACGCAGAGCTAAGAAAATCCCTCTTTCCAGCTTTGCAAGCCGAACCAGAAGTTAGAAGCACCGAAGACGCCCTAGATTACATTGGAAAACGAATAGCAGTCGGCCAATCCAAAGAATACCGTCTCGAAAGAACCAAGCAAGTTCTTGACAAATATCTCCTCCCTCATATCGGAGACCAAGAAGAAGAAAGAATCGAAAAAGCCCGCTATCTCTGCCAAATGGCTACCCGCGTCTTAGAACTACATCTCGGACGCAGAGAAGAAGATGACAAAGACCATTACGCTAACAAAAGACTCAATCTCGCGGGAGATCTTCTCATGCAATTGTTCCGAAACGCGTTCCGAGCCCTCACCAGAGACATCAAATACCAACTCGAACGCAATTCGGGAAGAGGAAGAACCCCCAGTCTAAAAACAGCAGTACGCGCAGACGTGATCACTGAGAGACTTCGACATGCGCTCGCAACAGGCAACTGGAGTGGCGGAAAAGCCGGCGTCAGTCAGCTCTTAGATCGAACAAACTACATGTCCGCCCTTAGCCACTTGCGAAGGGTAGTGAGTCCTCTAAGCCGTAGCCAGCCACACTTCGAGGCGCGAGATCTACACCCTACCCACTGGGGCAAGATCTGCTTAGCACCCACCTCACAAGTGCTAATGGACGATGGAATCACAACAACTCCCTTGTATGCAATTCAGCCAAAATACAAACAAACTCGTGTCGTTACAGTCGACCCTGAGACAAAGAAGGAGATTCCCTCCGAACTTACTGCATTCCAAGTAATCTCTGCCCGCGAATTACAAAAAAGGGTCTTTGAAATACGAACCATTACCGGTCGATCAATCATTGCAACAGAAGACCACCCATTCCTTACAGCTAGAGGATGGGTTGAAGCTGGAGACCTCTCTCCCAATGACAAAGTTCTCGTACGCCCCGTACTTGCAAACATTGAAGTAGAGAACGAAAACACAGATTCAGCAGTCTTTGAGATTGTCTCTGAAGAATCTCTCTTCCACATGAGTGAGACAAATCAGTTTAGTAATGAAACCCTAAAACAAGATATAGCAATCCTAAGAGAACTGGGATTACTCCCACTAGAATCCGACAGTGACAAACTTCCCATTCTCGCCAGACTGATTGGGTTTATTATCACTGATGGATATGTTGGGAAAAACACCACTGAATTCTACGCCGAGACACAAGAAGATATCGAAGCAATTCAGAGTGATTTAACTAAGCTTGGTTTCACACCTAATGCCACTCAAGAAACCCTAACTCGAATTGGAGACACCCAATATAGAAAACTCACAGTAACCCTTGATGGCCCATTTAGCCAATTACTGAAGGCCTTAGGTGTTCCCCAAGGAAAGAGCGCCGAAACTCTTCCCAATATTCCTTGGTGGATACACAATTGCTCAAAAACCGTAAAACGAGAATTTCTCGCCGGAATAATGGGTGGTGCCGGAACAGCACCGTGGATTTACCGAAGAAGCGGAGAAAATGAGAGTTACAAGATCCGTCTTCCCAACCTTGAAATCCATAAGAATCCAAGACATACTGACAGCCTTGTACAATTCTTTGACTCATTGAAAGATTTATTTGAAGAGTTGGGTGTCAGCATCAGCAATATCCATGTGAACTCCTTCGAAAACAAAAATCACGCCAAAGCTCAACTAATCTTTGATAGCTCAAAAAGAAACATCAAAGCTCTCTGTGAAAGAATTGGTTACCGATATTGCATTGAGAAACAGCACAAAGCCCAACTAATTCAAGAATACCTCGCCTATCAAGAGCATGAAATTCAAGAAAGAGCCCTTCTCAAAAATGAAGTTTCCCACCTCTACAATCAAGAGCTCCAAGCCCAGCAAATCGTAGAACACCCCGATAAAAACCATCGCGTCGTAACGGCCATCATCCAACAAGGAGACGATTCGTCATCCGCGGTTCGTCCAGCCCTTTCTTTGGATCCTGCACAATTCTTCGAGCTAACCCAGGCCTCCTTGGAAACGGGAATGCTCTACGAGCCAATTGCATCAATCCACGAAACAAATGATGACATTGTCATGGACTTCACAACAAAAGAAGAGACTCACAGCTTCGTGGCAAACGGATTTGTTACTCATAACTGTCCAAACGAAACGCCAGAAGGACCAAACTGTGGTCTCGTCAAGAACCTCGCCCTACAAGCACATATTTGCACCGGCGTTGATGAGAAAATCATTGAAGAGTTCTGTGAAAACGCCGGGGTCTTCCAAGGAGAAAGAATATCCGTCGGAAAAGAAGTCGCCAGTGTCTTTCTAAATGGCAGATTAATCGGGTTCCATCAGAACCCCGAAATCCTCGTCGAACAAATCAGGCTTAACCGCAGAAGGCAAAGGCTTCCCTCTGAAGTCAATGTTGCTTATTACCCTGAAGTCCAAGAAGTCCAAATCAACAGTGACCATGGAAGAGTACGCAGACCACTCATCATAGTCAAAGATGGTCGGCCACTCCTAAAAGAAAACCACTTAGAAAAAATCAAGAAAGGAGAACTCGGATGGCAAGACCTCATCCGCCAAGGAGTCATCGAATACCTGGACGCAGAAGAGGAAGAAAACGCCTACATCGCTCTATCCCTGGACCAAGTAACCGAAGAACACACCCACGTCGAAATCGAACCAAGCACCATCCTCGGCATAACCGCATCTCTCATCCCATTCCCCGAACACAACCGCTCCGACAGAAACGTCTACGAAGCAGGGATGGCAAAACAAGCCCTCGGAATCTATGCTGCCAACTTTAGGCTACGAATGGACACGAGAGGCCACGTACTGCATTACCCACAAATCCCGCTAGTGAAAACCCACGCCATGAAAACAATCGGTTTCGACGACCGCCCCGCTGGGCAAAACTTTGTTGTCGCACTGCTCTCATATGGCGGATATAACATGGAAGACGCTCTTATTTTCAACAAAGCAAGCATTGACCGGGGCTTAGGTAGGAGCACATTCTTCCGTTCCTACGAATCAGAAGAGCGGAAATATCCCGGCGGTCAGGAAGACCGCTTCGAGGTGCCCTCTGAAGACGCCCGAGGGTACAAGAACCCCAAAGTATACCGACACCTCGCCGAAGACGGCATAGTTGAACCCGAAGCTGAGGTGGATGGAAACAAAGGAGAAGTCATCATCGGTCGAACAAGCCCCCCGCGTTTCATCGAAGAATATCAAGACTTCGACATGCCCATGCAATTTGAGCGCAGAAGAGAAACCAGCGTAAGCATGAGATTTGGAGAAACTGGTGTTGCTGACCTCGTTGTGATCACTGAAACCCAAGAAGGAAACAAACTTGTCAAAGTAAAAATGCGAAGCTTAAGAATCCCTGAAGTTGGAGACAAATTCGCCTCCAGACACGGACAAAAAGGAGTCATTGGATACATCGCTAAACAAGAAGACATGCCCTTCTCCGAAGACGGTATTGTCCCTGATCTCATTATTAACCCCCACGCGATCCCGAGCCGAATGACCATTGGGCAGCTCTTAGAGCTTCTATCCGGCCTCCTCGCATCCGAACAAGGAAAACCCGTGTACGCAACCGCATTCGAAGGAATCAGCTCTGACGACCTTATCTCCTCACTAAAAGAACACGGTCTCCAGCCATATGGGCGAAGAGTCATGTATGACGGCCGAACCGGTGAAAAACTCGAAGCTGAGGTCTTTGTGGGCATCGCATTCTACCAAAAACTCCACCACCTCGTGAACGACAAAATCCACGCACGAGCCCGAGGCCCCGTTCAGATTCTAACCCGACAACCCACTGAAGGACGAGCAAGAGAAGGAGGGCTAAAATTCGGAGAAATGGAAAGAGACTGTCTAATCGGGCACGGAAGCGCAATCATTCTCAAGGAACGCCTCCTCGACGAATCCGACAAATCTGAAATCCTAGTGTGCGAACGCTGTGGTTTCCTCGCATACTACAACCGAAACAAGGACAAAATGGAATGCCCAATCTGCCGAGACGAAGTCAATGTCTCAAAAATAACTATAAGTTATGCCTTCAAGCTATTAGTTCAAGAATTAATGTCATTGGGCATAGCTCCTAAAATCGAGCTTACCAGCTTGGCTTAACCCTAGTATTCACACAGGAAAACCACAGCCCACGTTCACGATCTCTTTCTTTTCATCATTTTTCTAACCTCACGATACCACCTAAAACTAAGTGTAAGTTGTTCAATCAGCATACATTCACCATCGCCAAGCGCATAGCTCGTATCCAATCCAACAACTTTAGATAATTGATTGATCTATCTTCATATGATTGCCGTGTCAAGCGATGAAAAGTCTAGTACCGTCGCAAAAGCCATTCGCCTTATTGTTTCCAATCTAGAGAAACTCCGCGACCAAATGAAAGAACGTCTCGAAGAGACTAACACTCGCATCAACCAACTCGAAAAGAAAGTTATTCAGTTGGCAAAATCAGTGGAAGCATTAGAAACACGCATGGTTGCCCCGACTCACTCACCGCCTCCGATGCCTCAAATCACAGAAAGCGCAGACCTAAGTGAAGTGAAAGACGAAGTTACGAATCTG
>JALTMP010000216.1:0-1430 GCA_027001645.1 Candidatus Heimdallarchaeota archaeon | reverse complement strand
TATTGAAGAGAAACTCTCTTCACAGATCAGAACACTACAATCGGCGATCGAAGAACTGAAGCCGAAAGCCATAGAGGAGAAGAAAGAGGCTGTTTCCCAAGAAATCATATCTGAACCACCTACAAAACCCCTTGAACCAGAACCCAGTACCATTGGACCAATCTCTGCTACTCCTTCACCATCCTCCCCCGCAACGATTCCTCCGACACCTCAAACCGCCTCAACACCACCAAAAACACCTGGCCCCATCATTACGGAAAACATCGAAACAGAACCACAAAAAACAATTCCTTCCACGCCCCCCTCTACGCAACAACCGCCCGCGCCCCTCTCTCACCAACCAACAAAACCCTTACCGCCTTCTCCCGCGGACACACCAAGAACCATGCCTGGCTCCCTAGACGCGATTCCATCACCAACCAGCCCGCCCACCCCTACTGGTGACAGTCTTTCTCCGCCCGCACCCGAACCCGAAGCAAAAGAAGAACGAAAAATCCCCGCTCCTGTAAGCGAAGATCAAAAAGCGCTAATGGAGGCCTTAAAGAAACTGGAAAACCTCTAGTCAACGCTCACAACCCTTAGACATCCTAAGAAATCTTCTGTCTGTTTTGCTGAACTTCGCAGCGAAAAGTTTGGAAATGTTCCATTCCTTTTCTCCTGATCTTTTGGCACAATATGCTTGAGACATAAGATTCACCCATGGGTGAATTAAAACTCCTGCCATCACGTAGCCAGAAAAAAATCAATGAGGTGAAACTGTAATCGGCTTAATGAATACTTTAACCCGAACCTCTCCCTCAGCCAATGGAAAAGAGGCGTCCTTACCGCGATATTTTCTAGCAAGCTCAAGAATGTGTTCCGTGGCACCCGCTTCCGTCATCTCAACTACTTCCCCCTGAACAGAAATGTAACGATAAGGATTATGAGAATCAAGAATACATAATGCTACCTTCTTTGTTCTTTCGAAATTACGTGTCTTCACGCGTCCCTTCGCAGTGTTAACAACGATCAACCTTCTCTCAACATCATAGTCGATCCACACGGGTGTTACTTGGGGCAAACACTTCTCGTTAACAGTAGCCACACAAGCAAAATGCCGACCCAAAAATAAGTCAAGGTAATCCTTTGGAATAGACATGAGACAACCCTAACAACAACAAAATATCTATCTTTCCTTCAATCTTCTCAGTCCCATAGTTTCCCCATTAACAAACACGGAATGGGGTAGGGAAAACAAAATGGTCATTGCGATGCATTGATATACTCCATCACTAAACACTAATTGAGAGTTAAGAGCTTGACAGTTTTTTTCTCTCAGAACGCAGTTTGATGTGATCTTATTGCAATCTAATGAAGTTGTAAAAGTTGAAGACCTCTCGCCGAGGTCATATGATCTTTCCTTGAAAGCCAAAGTCTTAGAGCTTGGGGAA
>JALTMP010000215.1:2614-4344 GCA_027001645.1 Candidatus Heimdallarchaeota archaeon | reverse complement strand
TCATTCGTAATCCTACTGATATGAAGAAGAACGGAATGAACCAGTGTGAAATTGGCCGAAGCAGTTCTTCAGCATTTTTCTGAACCTTCTTATCGGTCCCAATAATAATTCCAGCTACAAAAGCACCAATGATTGGGGCCAAGTAGAGAGAACCCGCAAGCCAAGCAAAGAAGAAGATAAGGGCGAGAGATAATGTGAGCGTAAAGTATTTGTCTGTGCCCTTCTTTGCATGGCTATAAAATCGGGGCAAGAGTAACTTAGTAGTTGCAAGTACTATAACAAAATAGGCTAGAACTCCAAACATAATAGTAGCTGTGGCCATGAGTGGTGATTGAGCCTCTTCTACTGCACCGTCGTAAATCACACCGATTAATAATGAATAGATCATCAGGGCAAGAATATCATCAACGATAGCTGCAGCAACAAGAACTCTTGTTACCCTAGTATTAATTCTTCCCATATCAATCATCAAGCGAATACTAATACCTATGCTGGTAGCGGTTAGAACCGCGCCAAGAAATGTTGCTACCTGCCAGTTCTCAAAGCTGGAACCTTGAAAATTATTGCTAAAAATCATGAAGAATCCAAAGCCAAACAGAAATGATAACAACATCCCTGTTGTCGCAACGATTACAGCCTCCCAGCCAACTCGGGCAAGTTTCTTGATGTCCATTTCCAGTCCAATTTCGAAGAGAAGAAACAATGCGGCGGCCTCTGCTATGAACTCAATTACGATTACAGCAATTTCCATTTCATGAGGTGTGACAAACCCTATTTTCTCTAAAATAGTTTTTCCCGTCCCTTCAAAACTAAAGAAATTAATAACTGAGGCACCCAAGAAGATTCCTGCCAGAATCTCACCTAATACTTGAGGAATGGAGAGTTTTTGGCTTATCCATTGGGATAGTTCAATTACAATAACAAATACTGCGATGACTAAAAATGTGAATAGAAAAATAGTACCACTCATGGGGTATCCCTAAGGAAATCGACATAACCGAGTATAAAGGATTTTCGAAATTTGCCAATTTTAAGCACTCAAAGAGCAAAATTTCAAGACACAGCCCGTTTCAATCGAATTCTTGTGTATCATATAACAAAATAGTTAATTAAATGGCATGAATTGCAATGTTTATCTAAGAAAATATTGAAATGAAGTCCTACTCTTAACTTCTCAGATGAAGCCTAAGAATAAGCAAGAACCAGCTACAGAACTTCGTCTTTTTACTGCTCGAACCGACGATAACGGTCTCAAAGTTTGGCTGGATAAAAGCGCCGCTCCAGGATCTTGGGACTTTTTTCTAAAAGCACACGCGATAGTGCCTCTCATCCTTGGAATTTTCGTCTTTGTGATGGCAGTTACTCTACCATCATCAGCCAGCAATTCGGGAAGAGCTCTACTGATTCTTCTGGGGATCATACTGACTGCTTTTGGAGCATTCGCAGTCTTCGCGTGGTGGATCGTTGAAACAGGGAGAGCAGGGAGATTCTTGTTAATCACAGATAATGAACTATGCGTCCAGTATGGGCTTATCCTCGACAACGAAGAAAACAAGAGACACTACCCACTTTCAAAAATAAAAGCATTTCATGTCAAGGAGATTCCTCCGGAAGACTCTTCAAAATCAGGGGGAAAGCCAACCTATGGGCTCATCATTGAGCTTGAAAATGAGTTCAAAGCTATATGGCAGTTTGCAAATCAAGAAGAAGCAGAGGAAATCAAGAATTAC
>JALTMP010000215.1:0-2604 GCA_027001645.1 Candidatus Heimdallarchaeota archaeon | reverse complement strand
TAAGACAAAAATCAACAGGTAAAGAAACAGACCGTTCAACCCTTGCCAAAAGCTCTTTGTTTTCTCTGGCTAGAGATCAAATTCTCCTTTGGTTTGGGACTCATTGGTCTCTAACGAAGAAAAAAGAACGAACAGGGAGCTTGTTTCACTGAATAGCGGGAAAATCTCAGAAAAATAACGAACATAACATTATCTAACTGACTTGAGCGGTTTCTTACTGGCTTCAATAATTTCTTTTCTCAACGCTTCCATTCTTTGCATGTAATCGGGGTTTTCCTTGTAATAGAGCGCAGATACCCAGTGCACATTTTTCTCAAAGCGGACACGGGGATCATGTGAAGGATGAAGCAGTCTCAAGGTATGAGTCTGGTTTGGGCTGGCTATTCTACTTATGATGTCCATCAAGGGAGTTCTTAGTTCCCTTACAGAAATGTCTAAGCCTCCGTTTTGGATTCTTTCAGGATTCTCACAGTCAATCTTGTTTCCAACAAAGAGAACGGGTCGAGCAACAGTAGAATCTTTGCCGGCTTCTTCGAAGTAGTCGATCCAACGATTAAGGTCGCTCACGGTTTCTTTGAATGTCTTGATGTTGCTTACATCAAAAACGAGAAGCATTAATTTAGCAGTTAGAAGACCAGACAATCGCTGGATTGTTCTTCTCAGAATGGAATCCCACATTTCTTGGCCGCCAAAATCAAAAAAGATAACGCTTCCATCTCCATAAGACCAATTATGGTACTGTAAACCAGCTGTTTCAACTCGTTCAACGCGTGTATCTTCTCCCATGATTGCTCTACATAAAGTAGTCTTCCCCACATTGCCCAGACCCGCTACTGCGATTTTCGCTGGTATAAATGACATGCATCGATCACCAAAAAATATACTCCAACTTCTTACTTATCTAAAAGAATTTAACCTTTGCGAGGATTTCTCTAGAATGTCGCGTTCATCTGCAACGAACGAACTAGCTCTGAGGCGCTAAGCAGTTCCTTGATCTACGACGCGAAATATTTTGAATAAGATGGATCGCTCGAAGCGAAGCACAAATAGTCTCCTTTAGGTATGTAACTCAAGGTTGTATACTTTCGATTATCTTAAAAACCTTAGAACAATAACTCGAATCGAGAAAATTGACATCACTCCAATCCAAGAATTAGAGAGGTGGAGTAAATATGATGACAGGACAACCCATTTACATACTAAAAGAAGGAACTGAGCGTACCCAAGGCAAAGATGCTCAGCGAAACAACATTTTTGCAGCAAAAACCCTTGCTGAAGCGGTTCGATCTGCCCTTGGTCCAAGAGGCATGGACAAAATGCTCATCGACCAATTCGGCGATGTCACCATCACCAACGATGGTGCAACCATCTTGAAGGAAATCGACGTAGTGCACCCCGGTGCCAAATTCATCATCGAACTTGCTAAAACCCAAGATCAAGAGGTCGGCGACGGCACTACCAGTGTAGTAGTCCTCGCAGGTGAACTCCTCAAGAGGTCCGAGGAGCTCCTCGACCAGGATATTCATGCAAGTGTTATCGTTGACGGGTTCCGCGTGGCACGAGAAAAGGCCCTCGAGGCTCTTGAAAAGATCGCTATTAAGGTAACACCTGACGACGTTGAGACCCTCAAGAAAGTTGCCATGACCAGCATGTCAAGCAAGCTCGTATCTGGAGACAAGGAATTCATCGCTAATCTCCTTGTCGATGCCGTTCGAACGATTAGTGAGGAAGTTGACGGCAAATACGTTGCTGACATTGACAAGATCAAAGTCGAAAAGAAACAGGGTGGGTCTATTTCAGACACCGTCCTAATCCAAGGCGTGGTTCTCGACAAAGAAGTTGTTCATGATGGGATGCCTCGAAAAGTCAAGGATGCAAAGATCTTATTAATCAACGAGGCCTTGGAGATCACCAAGACAGAGTTTGACGCAAAACTAAACATCAGTAGCCCTGAACAAATGCAAGCATACCTAGATCAGGAGCAGTCAATGCTCAAGGAAATGGCTGATAAGATCATTAACTCTGGTGCAAACGTTGTTTTCGCCCAAAAGGGAATCGATGACGTTGTTCAGCACTACTTGGCCAAAGCAGGCGTACTTGCAGTAAGACGTGTGAAGAAGAGCGACATGGAAGCGTTGTCCCGTGCAACCGGCGGCAAGATCGTCAGTAGCCTCAAGGATCTCGACGCTTCCATGCTTGGCGAGGCAGAACTGGTTGAAGAGAGAATCATTTCAGACGACAAGATGGTCTTTATTGAGGGATGCAAGGATCCCAAATCCGTAACTTTACTCGTTCGAGGAGGAACTGAGCTTATTGTCGATGAGGCAGAAAGAGCATTCCACGATGCTCTATCCGTCATTCGAAACGTCATTGAAGACGGTAAGGTTGTTGTAGGTGGCGGTTCCCCAGAACTCTACCTTTCCAACGTTCTAGAAGATTACTCCAAGGAATTGCCAAGCAAGACCCAGCTAGCTGTAAAAGCTTTCAGCGAGGCACTCAAAATCATTCCCAAGACTCTTGCTGAAAACGGTGGACTTGACCCCATTGAAGTCATTGGAGACCTCAACAAAGCCTGGAAGGAGAACAAGTACACCTACGGTGTTG
>JALTMP010000214.1 GCA_027001645.1 Candidatus Heimdallarchaeota archaeon | reverse complement strand
GTAGATAACTATCTTTTTATGCTGGTGTAAGGATGTAATGACATACTACCAAAATTCCTTCTTTTTCTTAATTCATTTAAAAAAAGCTTAGTCTATAAATGTTTTTTTTGCACAATCTTTTACTTAGATTATTGAGCAGTTGAAAACAAAATCTTATAAGCAAAAACTTTGACATAATTTTGGAGCCCCATGCCTCGAGACGTTATTGTATTAAAAGGGAATGATAAGGATACCGTAATGGTTGCAAAAGCAATCGCGAGTGATACAAGATGGAAGATTCTTAAGCTACTCTCAGAAAAAGAATATGATATTTCAAGGCTTGCAGATGCTATGCAACAAACAGAAGCTAATGTTAGCGCACAAGTCAAACATCTTGAACGTGCCGGATTGATTGAATGTCACTACGAGCCTGGCGACCATGGCGTAAGAAAGGTCTGCAAGGCACTGGTCAAAGAAATCGTAATCAAAGTAATGGGCGAAGAATGAAGACTACTTTTGTCTTCTGGCTTTTCACGCTCGAATCTCCACAATTATCTTCCAAGAGTTCTTGTAACAGTGCTTTTTGCTTTGTTTTTTCCTCCGTGAAACCTCGTCAGATTTAAATTTCCTTAACGCTAAAGGTTCATTGTGGCTTTTGTTCGTTCGTTTATAGTCTGGCTTATTACTATCCTCTTGTTGATCGTTGCTGCTGTCTGTAGATTCCTAGTTTTTCTAATCGACTTTTTCGTCCCCAAGAAGGTTCAGGAATTAATTCCCATAATTGATGTCCAGCGAACTTTCCTTCTGTACACGTCGCAATTGTTAGCTCCTCCTGAAAAGAAACAATTGGAACAGGCTGTAAACGAACTACAGGAAGTCACGGGTCAAGTTGAAGAAATAGCGAAAGGTTATGCTGTCAGAAAAGCAGTTGGGCAAAGTGTTGATTATGCACTATCATTTGCAGTATTAGGTGGCCTAGGTGTTGCAAGATGGCTGATACAACACAATATTGATCCTATTCTGATTGCCATCTTCGCCTCAAGTGCTACGGTATTAATCGCTACCCTTGCGGGATTATTTGGACCGATCTATGAGTTAGCCCACCAATCAAAAACGATCTGTTTGGAACACGGTGCCTACCGGGGAGCTTCCATTTACAGAAAATTGGAGCAAATTTTTGGGGTACCTTTCATGGTTGCAAAAAGCTCGTTTATCGTTCTCGACACCCCGCCTGTAGATCATGATACTCTTGAAGACTTTAAAGAAGAGATCTCTTCACAGTTGAGCGAAGCACAGCGAACTCTGAAATCCTTACTTGGCAGAGACGACGCTGACATTCCAGAAGCCACGAAACAACTAGTTGCGAAGCTCTTAGAAAATACTGAAAATGAATTGCAGACTCTAAACTATGAAACGCTTAGAGATGATGTCAGCAGAGAGTTTGCCATGCTTTACTTTGAGCAAGAGTTTGCCATTCGTCCTTGGAAAAGAAAAAGAGCCTTAAAGGCTTTTGCCAACCAAATGGGCTTAACGGTTCAAGAAGCAGAAGATCTGTTGCGATTATTTTCGTTCAAGTTACAATATGGTCAAGTAGATTCTGATTTTGTTCAATCGATTCTCATTAGTGGAGCTGCAAAGGGTATCATAGAGAAAGAGCAAGAGTATCAAGAAGTCTTTGAAGATGTTGAAATGAATCATGTCGCCATCGGCTTGGCTTTAGGGGGAATCAGATTCTTGCTCGATCACTATGCTCCCGAACCTTCCCGTATTAAACGAATCGCTGTTGGCATTAAACACGCCTTTATCACGATTCTAGCCATGCCCTTAGCCATAAGCATCTCTTTCAAGAATTGGCTAATTCACCTTAAGAACTCAACTCTTATGGCCTATTACCATTTCAAGTCAGGTACTTGGGTCCAGTGGACAAAAATTCGAGCAAGGGAAATCGCTACAACGCTTGATTCTCTTCCTAGCCAGCTGAGAGAAAACATGAGAGAATTTAGAGCAAAGTTAAAGGCCACCAGAAAAGACGAGCAAAAATCATGGCAATTTCGAAGAAAAATCTTCAAAGGCATCCGGCTATTATTGGGCTTTATCTTTATTATCCCTGTCGGGATCTATCGCTTGATACGAGGAATATTTAGGTTTTTCATCACAACTGAACATGATGTTCGAAAACAGTTCCAGAGCGAAGTTGCGTATGCAGCTTTGGTGAAAATGTATATTGAGCTGTACAACAAGCTCTCTTTGGCTTCTCATGTTTCGAGTGCCTTTTGATTTTCCCGTTTACCATAAGAGAATTTTTTAGCCCCCAAGGATAGTAAACGTTGTGGGAAAAACTATTCTGATAACTGGTGCAAGTGGACTGACGGGGAGTCACGTTGCAGAGTATTTTGCTGAAAAAGGCTGGGAGGTAATTGGTATCTCCCGACACGCGTCAAATGATCCATTTCTATCTTCTCTCGGGATTCAGACGATTGATCTCGACCTAAGCGACCCGGATTGTCTGGATCATTTAGATTTTACCCCAGATGTTGTTCTTAATGCAGCTGCTTATCTTGGTCCAATAGAGGGAGAAAAATCTCTGGAGCTAATGAGGTTCTTGAATGCAATCTTCCCTTCAATGCTTTTGCGCTGGTCATCCATGCATCAAGTACAATCATTCTTCCATGTCAGCTCAGTTGCAGTCTACGGACAGTTCCTTAATGCTCCCATCCCGGAATCCTTGGAACCCAAACCTCAGTATCCTTACGCTAAAGCAAAATGGTTAGGTGAACAGCTACTCTTGGAAGAATACAAAATGATTTCTGATGGATCTCATTTGATCCCCAAAATTTCCATTCTACGTCCTCCTTATATCGTTGGGAAAAGGGATCGAAATTTTGCCCCCGAATTTATTGGCCGCCTTTTGAATGGGCGACTGCCACAAATTGGCAATGGAAATGCCACGTTCTCATTTGTTCACCCAAAGGATATCGCCCAAGCAATAGAAATTCTAATCAACAATCAAACAGCAAATCATGATACTTACAATATTGTAAGTTTCGCAATGAGTTTCAAAGATTTTTTCACTCCCTTCGCAACCTATTTTCAGGTTAAGCGTTTCCCACAGTTTCATCTCCCTTATCGAGTCGCTTGGACGGCAGGATTACTTGTCGAGATCGGAAAAAAGATTGTTGGGAAAGACCCAACGAGAGGCTTGTCTCGCTATCGCGTTAAGACTATTGCAAAGGGAAGAAACTATGATTGTTCGAAACTAACTAGTTTGGGATACAGTCCAAAGTACGATTACTCCAAAGTTTTTGATGAGATTGTTGAAGACGTAGAAGAAAATCCTGATAAATATGGGACTTGATCACCAGTATTCTATTCATGACCTCCTGTTTCTCATCATTCGATATTTGCATGCTTGGCCTTCATCTCTGTCTCGGGAATTCCCAAGTCGAAAGCTAACTGAGCGATCAATGAATCCAGAAAGTTTGAGGCCAGAAATTGAAACGCTAGATCATCTAATCGGCGAGGATAAGGCATTTCATCTTTAATGAATTGATTCTTTGGTTCTGGAATCTTTAGATCCATGATTGATATGGGGTCAATATCGCCCATTGGTTTGTAGTCTGTAGTCAGTATGTTGGTTCTTAGTTTGTGATTTGCGGCTTCTTGTGCATACCATTTGGCAGTAGGGTCGCTTTCTGTGTCAAAAGTGATTAGGAGGAAGTGATCATATTCTTTTTTGAATCGCCACGAGGATCGGGGTCTTACGCGAATTCCAGCATGCTGTGCTCGCATGGCACTCATGGTTGCTACATATTCTGATAATTCTGTGCCCAACCAGAACACTTGATTGTCGTATTTCAAGTCTTTTTCGAGCACTTCGAGAAATGCAACAGCATTGTCAAACAAATATCCGCCTTCTTTTAGACCTTCAAAAATCTTGTTCATGCCTCTTTCTAAATAATCAAGCACCTCAAGAAAGACTGGCAAGGGGTCTTTGGGATCATACAAGGCCTTTGTCACTCCAATTGCATAAAGCAATGCGCTTAGTTCAAAAAGAGTGCCCATGGGCGTTAGTGAGGATCTCTGTCCTGTCAACTGATTTACTATGTAATTGGTTTGTATTCTTTCCCCTGCCGCCCAATCAAAGACAATTGCGTAGTCTGAAAAACGTGCCAGCTGCGAGCGGGGACGTGAAGTAATGCCGAAAATAATTACCTCTCGAAAGGTTGTCGCTCTTACGTTATCAACTGTGCTACGAGTCTCTCCAGAACCACTAATTCCGATCACAATGTCTCCATGTCTAACCGGCTTAGCGAACGTTGAGCCAATTACCGATGATGAAAGATTCATGTCTAACAAAATATCTGCAAAAATGTATGCAACAAGTCTGGAACG
>JALTMP010000213.1 GCA_027001645.1 Candidatus Heimdallarchaeota archaeon | reverse complement strand
ACTTAAGCCCCTTTTTGCTTGCGTATGTAACGATCTCTTGAACTGTTTCTTGCAACTCTTGATTGTCCACGCTATCTACCTTGTTAATGAGAATCTGTAACGGGAGCTTGGGCAAGAATGTTGAAACCTCGTCAATTACTTCTTGATTATCTCGCAAATCATTCCTAAACGGAGAAAGCAATAAAATGATTCCGTCTGCTCCCTCCATAGTGATCTTTCGTTGTTGAATGTGGTGTTTTGCACCCGCTGTTGCCCAGACATGGAGCCTCACACCACTTCCCTTTTCCAAATCAAATTCTCCTGCATGAAACGTTATTTTATCAAAAAAAAGTGTTTCACCAGACGGAGCTCCGATGGAAGCTAGTTCACTTGCCAGTTTAGGCGGGTCCTCAATCTTCTTGAGAGCTCCCAACACTCTCAACACCGTCGTTTTTCCAACACCGGTAGGACCATGCACAACAAGCTTAAATGCGGGATGACCAGAGTGATCTGTTGACACGGGCACAGACATAATACCTACAACCAGTCTTGTCATTACTTTCTTGTAATCTTTTTTAGAGTTATTGCTTAAATATCGCATCTAAAAAAAAAGTCACTAGCTTTCTCTTTTGATCCTTGATACTATGCTGATTTTCGGGGAGGAATCTTAACCCCTGACTTCGTGTCAATCATGATGCCGAAAAGGCGAATTATTTCTTGCAACTCTTCAAAGGTTGGCGTTCTCTCTGGTAAGCCCCTTTCATCTTCAACAGTACGGATCTCATTGATTGTCTCGGGTTTCAACGCATGATAAATGTTGGACAAATCCACAAGAGAGACAACATATTTCGTGATGGTTTCGCGGTTCAAACGCAATCGCTCAATGATAGAATACAACTCGTCCTCATCTTCCGCTCGGAAATAAACCACATGTCCATCAATCAAAACATCATCTGCTTGATCTGGGAACAACATGACGATCTCATCAAACTCTGGTCTATCTTTCATTATGGCCATCACTTCATATTTATAGGCCAACTCTCTCCCAATATCTTTAGCCAGACCCTGCTTAACAACGACTCCTCTTGATAAAAGAATGTAGCTGTCACAAATGCGTTCAACAATCAGCGGGTCATGATCAACCATTACTATTGTTTGATCAGAAGAAACGTTTTCTTTTAGAAAGTCAACCAAGTCTTCTTTTCTATTAACATCAAGCCCTGTCGTGATTTCATCTAGGAAAAAAATATCCGGTTTTTTCATCATCCCAATCGCAATTCTTGTAATTGCCTTTTGTCCCTCCGAAAAACTTTCCAAACGCTTATCGAGAAGGTATTCCATGTGCATCCGTTTCAGGAAATCTAAGGCAATATCGAGTTCTCCGTAGGGGGCTTGAATTGAATGGAAAAACTTCAAGGTCTGACGCAAAGTTAGTTTTTTCTGAAAATCCAATGCTGGGGAAATGAGGGTAGTATGACTTGCAATCTGTTCTGCGTGCTTGTATACATCATAACCATTAATGAGCAATTCACCAGCATCTGGCAAATAAATTGTTGCCATTGTCTTTAACAACGTTGTTTTTCCACTCCCATTACTCCCAATGAGGGCCACTCTTTCCCCTTTCTTAATAGAGAATGATACGTCTCGGAGCACATCAAAATATTCGGGACGGGGAAAAACCTTCCGGGGGAACCGTTTTGACAAACCTCGGGCAATGATCGCGTTTTCTTCACTACTCATGTTATCGGTTCCCTCCTAATATTGTTCAAGAGTCCCCCAATACCGAGAAAGATTGGTAAGACGATAGACAACCAGAGAAGCCAGAGCAATCATAAAAACAGTCCCAATGAGCAGTCCCGTGAGCCTAGTCAATAGTGTTGCAACACTATAATTACCCCCTCCAAGAACTCGTCGAGTAATCTCTGCCCCTTGAGTTGTCGGAAGGAGAAAGCTCGCCCTAATTAGCCACCTGACCACGGGATGAACATCATCTCCCAAGAATCTTGAAAGTGGAAAATAATACCCTGACGCAATTTTCAGCCCAGCATGTAACATTCCTGCTAGTGCGCCAATTCTCTTAAAAACAATTGTTAAACTCGCAACAAGAGTCGAAAATGCTAGCATGAATAGCCAGGAAATGAAGAACGACAAGAGAACAATAATTCCTGCTTGCAAAGAAATCGAGCCTAAATCAACAACACCAAACAATGCCAGCGCGGGAATCAAAATGAAAAAGGTAACAATTGTTGTCTTGACCGTACTTGCAACAAATCGAGCAATAAGAATTGTATTCACAGAAATGTTGTTGGTTACCAAGTACCCAATTGTTCCCCGAGATGCCTCATCTTGAAGGGCCAGAATTGTGTCATCATACGCTTTCCCTAACCAAACCCAAAACGTTACAGTTACGAGTAAGTACGTAGTTGCGTCTAATCCCGTGTCTCCTCCCGCTTCTCCAATTAGTCCTCCCCAGATCGTAAAAATCGCAATGTCTATTGCAATCCAAGAAAGGTCAACCAAAAGTTGAAATTTATAAGCAAAATCAACCTGCAAGTTTCTCCACGTCATTAGAAAAATCAAGCGAATCTGCTTCCTCAACCATTTTAGGCGAAATTTAATTGTGGTTTCAGGAACAGTTTTGGTTTCAGCAATCATTAAAGCTCTCCCTCTCTGTTACTAAGAAGGGGCACAAAAGTCTGATCACGTCTCCTCTTATTCTTTCCTTCAATCTTCCATGCATCAAAACTAGTAGTTTCAAGAATGTTTGCTATGTGTTTGAAATCCCCGGGAAGAAATATGCTTTCCTGACAATCCAAAAAAGTGCTGTACCGTCGCAATGAGTTCATTCTCACAAAATATGCCATCTGGATATCCCCATAATCTTTGATCATTCTTTAGACCCATTTCTTTTTTCTTTTGCAATTAGAACTATTGAGTTTTCGGTTATAAACCACACTTATTGAGAACTTCCAGAACAACATTCAAAGTATTCTTCTATGCCATCCCTAGGTCGAGATTCGGCCCTCACGTCTAAAAAACATCTGAGCACCTTTACGTCCTTGGATCGAATCAAGCCGACTGCTAGCAAGAACTAATCCTTAAAAAGACCCATGCCTCACCTAAAGACAGAGGTGCTCAATGAATGGCAAAACTTCTATATGTGCTAATATTTCTCGCAATATTTTACATCTACATCGGTGGAATGTACGATCTTGTCGAGAAACCCTTAACCATAGGATCCGACCAGAACAACAACCCACTCCTAATATTTCCGGGAGGAACTGATCGCCAATTTCTGTTAGAAGGAATTGTAGCAGGACTCCTCATGTTTGTTGGTTTTGGTGGTTTATTCCTTCTGGACAATGCCGCAAAAGATCCTCATGATACCCAACGAGCTTGGAAACTCATGACTGTTGCAACAGTTATCGTAATTCTCGCATTTCTAACCTTGCAAAGAATGTTAGATGTCAAGCAAGGAAATGCTTGAAGAAAATTCTATTCTGTTTTCCCAACTTGTTTTTTCTGAAATCTTTTTACATTGCTTTTCCAAAAGACGCTTGAACACGCTATGTCTTCGTCTTCACCCAAACCTAAATGGATTCGTGCCAAACTTAAACCATTTTCGACCCAATTCCGCTCCACAAGCCGAATCGTCAATACAAGTGGAGTTGCCACAGTCTGTGAAGAAGCACACTGCCCAAACATTGGAGAGTGCTGGTCCGCAGGAACAGCGACTTTTATGATACTTGGTGAGATATGTACAAGAGGATGCAAATTCTGTGCGGTTAAAACTTCAAAAACTCCTCCTCCCCCTGATCCCAAAGAACCAGAACGCTTAGCACAAGCTATTCAAAAACTAGGACTCTCCTATGTTGTAATTACATCCGTAGATCGCGATGATTTGGAAGATCAAGGAGCCAGCCACTTTGCAAGAAGCATCCATTTGATTCGACAGTTTAATCCAAGAATTAGAATCGAAGTCCTAACCCCTGATTTTAGGGGAGAAAAAGACTTGATTCTCAAAGTTGCAAATGAAAGACCTGATGTTTTTGGTCATAATGTAGAAACAGTTCGGCGCTTGACACCAATGATTCGAGATAGGCGTGCCAATTATGAGCAATCCCTAAGAGTGCTCCATATCGTGAAGAAAACTCATCCAAACATGATAACGAAATCGGGATTGATGGTAGGGTTAGGGGAGACAAAAGAAGAGTTAGTTAGAACCATGCAAGATCTAAGGGCAGTCAAGGTAGATATACTTACTATTGGCCAATACTTGCAACCATCGCGTCAACACTTCCCCCTCCAAAAATACTATCCTCCTTCTGAATTCAAAGAACTACAACAAATTGGTGAAAAAATGGGCTTCAAAAAAGTTTTTGCTGGTCCCTTAGTTCGGAGC
>JALTMP010000212.1:12117-15814 GCA_027001645.1 Candidatus Heimdallarchaeota archaeon | reverse complement strand
TGCGTTGTGGAAGTTGGTGGGATCACGAGTTTCTGAGCTAGACCCGAAATCTGCAGCAGCAATTACTTCGTTGATATCAATGCTTCAGTTCGATGCAGATCCAGCAATCTCAGAAGACACTCAACTTGAATTCGGTGATGATGATGAAATAGTTAATCAGGATCAAGAATGGAACGAGATAATCATTAGAGCTCTAGAGAAAAAATTGCGAGAAGCGTACATAGTACTAGGGCCAGCACCTATTCAGCAAGACCCACAAGAATTGCAACGATTAATTGCGGGAGTAAGGGCATATTCTGAAGTAGAAGAAATCGAGAGACCTCAGAAAGAGCGTCAAATGAGGGAAGAAATCAACAGAGCTTTGGGGGTAAAATAATGCAAAAACAAACACGAATTATATGGAGATACTGTGAGGGTTGCAGACGAAAAAATGAAAGAAAGGAGATGCTAAGAAAATGGAAAATGGGAATGGCAAAGGCAAAGCAATAGAAGGCTGTGAGATTTGCAACGGATACGATGTAGCACGTGCTACAAATAATCCGTTTGTTGACTCTTACCTTTTAGCTGCATTACGTAAGAAGAACAGATCAATCGTGATATGTGTCGCCCATCATAGACCAAAAAATGAGTACGAGAAAACATTTGAGGAATACATGCTCCCCCCGAGTGAGTTGGAGCGTTGGGGTAGAGTCACTGCAAGCATCGCCATCATGCTTTTAGCAATTAACATACTAAGCACTTATTTATTGTTCGAGAACTATGCCAAGCTTGTTAAGAACGAAGAAGCCAGACTGCAAGGGTTCGATATTGGTTTCTGGTTGCTTATTGCAGGATTGTTCGGTGCGGGCTTATTATTGCATCTACAGTTGAAAGCAATGAACTCTCGTTTTTCAAAACAGACTTTTTACTTGCTTCTGTCAGAAACCATTATCTTATTCGCTGGTGCTTTGCAAATATTCTGGGTCGGGATCGCGTCAGGAATAGGGATTGCAGCATGGATTTTCTTCTCATTCACCGCACCTACCGAGCCAATCCCATTACAAGACCTACGAATACAAGAAAGAAAAGCAAAGGAGAACTGGATTGCTTGGTTATTTATAATTCTCGCTTTGCTTGGTCTATTGGCTGGTTCATGGCATTACTTGGCTATTAGGGGGTGAACATATGAGCAACTCGAAGATTCTCGACACAAAAGACATGACCTGGGCCATAACAGAATACTTTTCCAGGGACAGACTTGAAAAAAGCGCTGCAAGTCTTGGCATGGCAAGAAGTGCCTTGGAAGAAGAAGACGTTTTTCATTTCGTGCAAAACCTTCTGTTTGAGGCAGAAAAATTCCAAGATTCAGAGATTGTTGAACTAAGACGACAATTAGAATATGCATATTATGGTAATGGAAAGATACCGGAGGGAAATTATGAAGGCGATGCAGGAATTGTTCCATTGTATTTTTTGCGTGCTGATAACCAAAGTGATGATGGTTATGTTAGGATACGTGGGATTAACATAGGTGGTGTGATTACAGAGGTGGTTCCATGGGAAGCTTGGCAAAAACTAAAGCTACAATCGACAAGAAATGTCATGAAGATTGCTGCAAAATTAGTGGCAGCAATTGAGGAAAAAATTGACATAAACCCTACGCTTGAGAGAATAATCCAAAGAATCTTGAAAACGGTAGAGCAAACAGAAAAGGAATGGCAATCAATTGATCCTCAAACATTTATCATAAGGGAAGAATTTGAAAAAGATGAAGAATTACAATTTGAACGGCAAGCAGACCACATGCGAGTCAAAACCGCTAATGAAGATCATGGAAAGAGAAAATACTCTGTTTTTTCATCAGACATGTTCTATAATACACAAGTTTTGGCCTCACAAGTTTTCAATGAGGATGATTTTACGCGAGCAATATATTTCGCTACACAACTAGCAGGCTATTTGAAAAATACCCTGGTCACTCGAAAAGGGGAGAAAATCATCGTGTTCAAACCACAAAACCCTATTCCAATAGACTTATTCTTGAATCTAGTAAAAGAGTCTAGAATGCTTTCGGACATTATGAATTTCGCAAAAGACCTAACATCGTCGGAGAAATACTTGCTCTTCGATGCTTACAGAGAAACCCAGAGGGTGCTGCTCCTATGCATTTCAAAATTGTTCAGTATTAGTGCTTGGATCATGGCCAAGAATCCTGTGAAGAAACGCAGTAGTTCCGTTATTGAATTAAACTGGTGATCTCTATGAAGTTAAGCCTCTTCAACCATCGATTTCTATACGTAGTCACGGGTCCATCTCGAACCGGGAAAACCACTTTTCTCGCAGCATATGCTGAAAAACATCACAAGCGGTTTGGAACAGCTCCTGTGTGGTTGACTTTTCCGAGCATTAGAGAAAGAGTTCGAGAATTGCTACCAGATTATTTTAGGATTGAAACAGACATCATGGCTCCAGCAGATATTGGCAGTGAAATCTCCAAACCATTCGCAGTTATTGGGGATGAATTTGCCCGGATGCTCTCAAAATATGACCATGCAGGGGACATCGGGAAAGCATTCGTGAACCTCGTCTCAATCCATGGGCACAAGAACTTCGACATGTTGCTCAGTGACCAAGCTTTGGATCTGGTTAGAGGTTTTAGAACGAGAGTTCATTGGATCGTAATGACCGGAATTAATGACATCCTGCTTAATGAGATGAGGAACCATTTCTCTGCCCGGCAAATGCAGTGGATTGAGGAAAATCAGGAAACGCTAATCCAATTAGGGCTTGAGAACAGATACACAATACCAAAAGGCTTTGGACGTGTGATTCTAACAAATGGTGTTCAAGCCTACACGTTACGTTTTGAAAAACCTACGTGGTATACACAAGACCTTTCAACTGTATGGAAAGGTGTCTCTACAGAAGAATTACGTAGCGAAGTATCAACAGAAGAAACACGGCTCAAATACTGGAATCCAGACTCAGATTTTATTCAAGCAGCATACTTGGCACTTCATTTTGCCAGGGGAAAATACGGCTCGAAAATCACCAAAGAAAAATTTAGCTCGATGTTCTTGCTCTCATCACATATTGTTATGGGATCCCCGGCGAAACTACCTGACAACGGGCGGGGGATCTTCGAAGATGTTCTTTCAACTCACAAAATCTTCTGCACATGGTGCAAATACAGAGAGAAATACCAAGAAGCCATTAAAACTCTTGAGATGCTAGATAGGGTAGAAAATACAGATGTCCAAGAACTAGACCAACACGCAGCAGAACTTATTGGTTGAATCGTGTGTGCGAAGACAGTACTAGTTATCATTCTGGTGGTTACCCATGTAATGTAGCACCTGCTACATAGTTCTTTGACAGCTTTTGTTATTGGTTTTTGATAAGTTATTGGTTTTTGATAAATGGATGAAGGAGGAAGAAAACTTGAGAGCTTAATTGATTATTTAATTGAACACTTTAATTGTCTTTATTAAATTTATTAGTTTTTTTTACTCTTCTTATTCCTTAAATTATTTTTTATAGCAAAACTATTGATCTTCTGAGTCTTTTTATTGGTTTGTGGGTTATTCTTTGGTATTTCAAGTAAATGTTGACTAGTATGAATACTCTTGAAAGGACTTGGATCTGAAGAGTCAGATACTAAATTTATTATTTGCATGCACCTACAAAATAGATATTCTGAATTATCGTCACTCTTATT
>JALTMP010000212.1:10158-12107 GCA_027001645.1 Candidatus Heimdallarchaeota archaeon | reverse complement strand
ACCCCCGAATCTTGAGAGTTATGTTTTACCCGTGTTTTGATAGTGACTTGAATCTGATTCATAAAATTGTCAAAAAAGTAGTAAGAGCTATGAGCGAGGGTCTTCATCGCCACCACCAGACCGGGGGATGTTCGAGACATCGCTTCCCTGGTGGCCCGGTACTTTCCCGACTCCGGGCTCAGACCCTCTACAGGATCACGATATATGGGGGGAGGGAGCGAGTCTTGGCGTCAGAAGCAAGATTGCTGCCAAGACTCAAGATACATTGATTCAAACATGAGTCATAAACATTTCTTGGTAGCACGTGCTACATAATACTAATGACCAATGGTCATTCGCTTGCGTTTAATTTTGGTCACCATTCCTCGCGAAGTGGTCACCTGGATACGCGTCTCTGAATAATTTAGTAATCACTAAACGCAAGACAATCTGCGTTCCTGAAAGAAAAATGCAGCAACACAAGACGATCCCAAGAAATCATGATTCCCATAAATGTGCAAAAAAACATGGTTCCGAAACAAAGTCATGGACAAATGCACAACCAATACAATAACCGCAGCAATAGGTATACCAAAAAATAAATAAGGTATACCATATGATCTATAGGTATACCAAAAGCTGCATTAAAGTGATGAACAAAGGTGATGATTATGGCTAGAATAAATTATAAGAAATGCCCAATATGTGGCAATAACTATGTGGAAGCGAAGGCATTATATGTCCGAGAAACGCATAATGATAAAAGAACATGGAAACGCGTAGGGTACATTCTTGGACAACATTTCTGTAAAAATGAGGAGGAGGAAGGAGTAATTATTTTGGACGATTATTCAGGCTATAAGACGTTCGTGCTAAAAGCGTAATCTTAACCTTCTTAACTCGCGAAAAGTAGTGACCACTTCGCGAGGAATGGTGACCAAAATTAACGCAACCCAATGACCATTTTCTGAAAAATGATCCAAATGGTCAGTAGCACGTGCTACATGGTTTCCGAGTTAGGGAAGATATTCTGTGGTAACTCGGAACTTTATTTTTATGGAGAATAATATTACTCACATGCCGATTAAGAGATACGGAAAGCGGCGAAGAGCTAAAAGAAAGCACATGCAAAAGAGGAGACTGAAAGAAAATTATAAGCCATATATGTGGAATCCTGACAATGCAGCCCGTCAAGACTCTGTGCTAAAAGAAGCTTATAAACTGGAAGAAGAAAGAAGCATGAAGTCAAGAGCTCAAGACTTGAGACGAACATCTAAGAATGCCTTCAGAAGAGAAGAAGTAAGAGACGATCCTAAAAAGCTCGAAAAATGGTTGAGGCATCCTGAACAATATGACATAATTGGGGTGGATGGTGCGGATCCCAAACCATATGTCCCAGAGAGAAAAGAAGTGCTTTATCACGGAACTACAACCGAGAGTGCTGCAGATATCATAATAGACAAAAAACTGGAAACACCACCAATCGCGAGCTGGTCAAGAATAAAATCATCCGGGCTAACAACAAATTATGAGAAAGCAGAAGACTTTGGATCCGTCGTTATCGAGTTTTCAGGAGAACGACTAGCTCGGAAAAACAGGCTGGTCAAGGTAAAGTATTCTAGAGAATGGTTCGAAAACAACCCAGAATATGCTAGGAGAGTAGCAGCAGGAGAAATGCAAAACAATGCAGAAAACCCTACCCAACAACTCGTAGAATACGTTGTCGGGTATGAGTATGAGAAAGAAATAACTTCCAGGAGGCCAATCAAGTTCAGCTACGCAGACATTCAAATAATACGGGTAAAAAACTCCGGCTACTTCAGAAAAGTACTCAAATACAAGCTGGAACAAAAAGTGGAGCGAGGAGAAATGTCTCAAAAACAGGCTACATCAATCTACAAGACACTTGAGCCCAAGATTCGTCAAGATTAATCGGCAGATCGTCAGGAGACAAGCCGACCGACTCCGCA
>JALTMP010000212.1:3487-10148 GCA_027001645.1 Candidatus Heimdallarchaeota archaeon | reverse complement strand
AATGATTTCTTGCAATGAACCCATGCCCCAATTCTTGATTCCGTTCTCAAATTGTATTCCCAAGTAGTTGTCAACGCATTTACCCCATATCTCCAACGCTTGGTTCTTGGATATCATTACTTCACCAGACTTAATGGCCATGGCTAAGAACCTAGGGTACAAGACGAAGTAACCACCAGAACCAATTCTTTCCAGTGCGTCCAATATTTCCCAGGGATTGTGTTTTTTATCCCAGGTTTCCCTAATCTTTTCGAGTGTTAATTCTTGCATAGAACTCCTTTTTAATATAAGCCGTTGCTTCTTTTGATGTTTTTGTTCCCTATATTCTTTTTCTGTCGCTTTGCCAACATACAAGCTAATGACTCTTTTTCCGTCTCGAACATTCCTATACTTATAGTAATAGACGTAATGTGAGACCTCTCCGTTCTTTTTCTTATAACGCTTAACCATCTTGCGAATGAACATCTAGTTTCCAGACCTCCTACATAGCCATAAGGTTCTCATGCCCACCCAAATTGCTCTTTGTACTGCTCTTTCACAACTAAGCAGCCATCGCAACAGCAGTTATCGCATATGCAGTCGCCAGGGTAATACCCACCGCAAGCGATGCATGCTTTAGCTTCAACGGTTCTTTTCTCTTCACAGTTGGGGCATTTATGATCGTTATTTGCTATTTTCCCATTCATTTTTCTTATTACCTCCTTTTTTTGGGTAATAACTCCTCCCCCGCTTCTCTACGAACTCCCTCATCGTTGTTCGATTAAGCGTGGTCCAAACAGCTTTTCTTGGAATATTCAAATTCGCAGCTATTTCCGCAGCAGTAGTTCCCGGGTTTTCCAAAACAAAGTCGTAGATTATTTTCTGTCGTTCGGACCACGCGTCGCGAGAGTGGTGACCAAAACTAAACGCAAGCGAATGACCATTGTCACCCAAATGGTCAGTAGCACGTGCTACATGGTTTTCAATGCTCTCCAACTTCCGCTTGAACTTGTGAATGCTGGCATGACTGCAGCGAAGAAGACGAGAAAGAGAACGCATCGAAACATCATGTTTTTCGGCCAATTCAAGCACTTTTTGCCGAGTCTCGACTGATAAGTCATGCCAGCTCTTAAACTCCCCGTAAATCGTATCTATGTAGTCAACTATGGTCAACATTGCAGGGACAACCCTTCCCCGTAATTCATCAATAACCTCTAGAACATTCAGATCAAGACGCTCCAAAAGAAGAATCTGGTCCCTCGTTAGTCTAATTTGCATATCAGTGCGTTCAACTAAACGATTAAGCACTTCTGTAATCTGTCGATTCTGTTGGCTAAGATTATGCACTTGTGACTCAACAAAATCCATTTGGTCTTTTTGAGACTGTACCCCTGAAGCAACTTCGTTCAAAGAAGTCATTAGTAATTCGGTGCCTTGAGAAATTCCTGTATTAACAGTTTCTAATCTCTTGGAGATGTTGGCTATCTCAGAACCAATCTCATGTATTCTTTCCCGCAAATACCTGTCTTCATGTTCCAATATGATAACACGCTCAGAAACAGGCATATTGCCTCCTAACCGGGACTGCAAAACTTCTTTCACGTGCTTAACTAATTCATCCGCACTCCTCGCTTCAACCCTGTCCTCGCCATTCTTCGGATCACAATACCACTTTGTTTTCAAGTCTTGTTCCAACCATAACATCCGGGTCTCGGGGCCAAAAATCTCATGAATCTTCTTGCTTAATTCGCCGCCATGCCCCGACCTGAAAGTCACTTCTTTCTGCCCATTAGACCACGTAACACTGTCAACACCAGCCAAAGCATATAATTGCTCAACAACACCATTCGCCAAACCAACACTAAACGGAGAATCACTGTCAAAATGAAGCTCCGTAACCCCGCTACTATGAACAACAACGCTGCCAACACCAAAATCGTACACAAAAGGCTCCCCCCACTTCCCACCCAACATGCTCAAAAGCTTCGTATACAAATCAGCAGGAAAAACACCACGCCAACGAGTCCAATCAACACTAACATCAACAGGCTCCAAACGAGCATTGGTCATTTGGTCATGGGGGGATGACCATTGACCATTTCGGGTTCGAATCAATGTGCGTCCAGATTCTAATTGCTGATTTTCAATTAAGAACGCTTGGCGAAAACGATCTAGTTTTGATTGATATAGTTTATTGGTCATTCGCCAATGACCATGGTCATTACGGTTCTGTTTGTTGTACTCATTTGCATAGCGTTGTGCTTGTCTGAATGCTTCTTGTTCTAGCACGTGTTCGAATGATTTCTTGGTAGCACGTGCTACTTCGAACTTTTTTTGGCAATACGGGCACAACTTTCTCCTGCGCGCAGCTGCCTCTTTTTTGTAGACGTAAGTCATTGCTTGTTTGCAACCAGGACAAACAACCACATCTACACGAGAACGAGGCAGCTGCACGGTCATTCTAAATTCCCTCCTGGATAGATTCAAGTAGAACCTTGGATAATTGAGGATGTCTAAGTAGTGTTTTAACGACTGCAAGGAACTCGTCGGGGTCGTCGAAGTCAGTTCCCAATGTATAGTTCACTTTTTCCATTGTTCGCAACAGTTTGTAGTAGCCCAAAACTGCCGTTTGAGTCATTTGGTAAACGTTGTTGGTCCCAATGCGTTTCCGCAAATATTGATAAACTTCTTTCTTTATCTTGGTTTGAACAAACTCAGTGCCCACTGCGATACCTCCTTTTTTTGTAAAGACGGGGGTACCGCATGTAGCCCGTTTTTAACGCATAGCCGTTACTACACGCAAATCATTCTGTGCGCAAACTGAACTGAGCGACCAGACGCCAAGCGGCACGTTGAATAAACCAATCGAAAAAACTGCCCGAAGGGTTCAAACTAATTCAAATGATAAACAAATTGTTCTATTCTTGAAAAAGTCTGTGTCATTTATGAGAATCCAAAATGGGTTGGAATTCAATTCTTTCTTCCCTTTGGTGGTTTCTTGGGAGTAAACCATAAATCAGGATGAATTTCAGATTGTCAATCTGTGTAATATGAAATAGATACTCCCCCAACAAGAACCCCTTCTTAATCGCTCCATAATTGATTTTTTCTGCCTTGTGAAGTGGCCCAAGAAATCAATTAGTCATCATTTGTATAGTTCTTGCAATTGTTTCTCACTATGAAAAACGCAAAGAGGTCTCACTATACATAAAGGCCGATAGTTGCGAAATGAGAGAACAATTGTGTATTAGCTTTGAAAGAGGCCTTTTGGCCATGTTCCCCTTTCTCCTCATCTCATGGTTTATGTGCTCCTCGAGGTTTTCTTGCTAAGAAACGGGTAGTGCTTCATCGCCTTGCTATAATTTTCAACCTTTAATGAAGAATGTTTGAGCGTAACTGCAAAAATCTTGTGTTTAGTGAGAATCTGGACTTCGTGAGGCTTCATTCTTAAAGAAGAAACCACCGGCACCAAGTGCTTTCCCTTGTATTCGGGGAAGTAATCAAAAAACTCTCCTGACTCCACGAATTTCACAAATGGAATCACGTACTCTTCCTTGATTCTTGGCTTTGTTTCGTTTAGGAACACCAAGTCGCCGCACACTGCTATTAAGTCAAACTCCTTCAAGTAATGCTTGTCGCGTGGTTTTCTAACCTCCACATTCACCATCAGTCGTTCCATGTTCATGCAACCAAATTCTTTCTCTAAGAGTTCGGGAAATCCAGGGGCAATGATTGCCTCTACCACAATTCCCAAGGAATTAGCCAAATTCCCCCATTTGATTTCCATTTCCGTTCTAAACTTCTTCATTTCGTCCTTGAATTCCTTCATCTCATCTTTGAATTCCTTCATTTCGTCCTTGAATTCCTTCATTTCTTTGCCTAATTGTCTAACATCCTTGGAAAGCTTCAACTGGTTGATTGCCAATTCCTTGATAATTTCTTCAACACTGTCGAGTCTCTCTTTTACTTGCCTCATTCAATCTAAGTAATTATTGTAGGCTACCCTTAATAAGGGCTTAGAAGCTGTGAACACCTCAAAGAGAAAGATTCTGAGCAATGATGGAATGTCAAGGTTCGAAGTTTTTTCAGTGGACTAGGCCTAGACAAACAAATGAGCCATTGCAAAAATAAAAGATCGATGACATGAAAATTCTATAAGTAATGAACAAGTGAAAGCCATTTTTTTAAACGGTGATGTTCATCAGCACATGGATACGCGGTCAATTTCCCTTTCTTGTATTCTATCTCTGAACGATCTAAGGTACGAAGGTATAAGAAAAAGATGGAGGTGACTCTATTCTTTATTTCTTGTATCTAACTATGATCGGAATCAAGAAAAGTGTCTGTGCCATTATCATCAGGACTTCCATGCTTCCTAATGGAATGGGGAGGGTTGGAACCGTAGAGTTATCAGAACTAGTATCGGAAACATCATAATAATCATTCGTTGGTTCTGTCTCTTGTCCCGAAGAATATGTTTCCTCAATGAAGAAGTACGACGAATGGATCTGAGATACTGGCTCTTCTGATCCGTTTGCCGGGTTCGCTACTTGAAGAATAAGATAATATTTTCCTGGAGAGGCACTGGCTAGATTCCAGTCGAAATAATTAGTGGTGATGTTTTCAGTTATGATCCCTTCTTCTTTTGTATCAACATTTTTCCACAAGAGGTTGTAGTAATAATTTGTTCCATAAGTGTCCACCGCGTGATACCAAATTATTCTCAGCCTCTCTCCTTTTTTGAAGAAGGTATAACCTGTTGGGGACTGAAAATCTGGTTCTTGATAGATGAAAGGAAAGCTAGGAGATGGCCACGGTTTTATCGCCGGTTTCAAGTCTGTGTATATCCCACTTAGATATGGATCGTCAAAATACCCATCACCGTCGGAATCTATTCCCATCATATCTGCATAATAATTCTCAGAAATCCGAATATTAACAGAGGAATAAAAATACCATAGGTCTCTTGCCGGTGAAGACTGTCCATATCTAGTGAAGAAATTATTTCTATAGACCAGTATGTCTTGTATATTCTGAGCCATGATTTCTACTCTTCTAGTAGTGGGAGTCAAGAATAAATTCTGAGTTATTGTGATATTGTGAATTGATGGATATCCTTCCTGGTCGATGCGGACCGATTCCCATTCTGATATGTTAACAAACGTGCAACCCGAGACAAGAATATCTCCAAAATCTGCATAATTGAACCAGATACCCAGTGCTAGCATTACATTCGAGAATAACGTATCGACGAAGCGGACGTCATTTCCTCTATTTCTGGCCATTTCAACAGATTTTCTTACGCCTTCAAATGTGGAATTTGTTACTGTAAAGTTGTTGAGAAAACCGTCATGTGCGAAAATTCCAGTTGACTTTCGCCATTCTTCAGGATCCGTGGAATATGGGCGATCATCTTTTATTTCAAGGTTCGATAGAAGCGTGTTGTTAGCCCCGCTTACTTCAATGAAAATTATGTCTTGTACCCCTGAGAACACATTTTCTGCGATTGTAGCCGTGAACCCTATCACCCTGATTTTGTTTACGACTAGAAGCTGAAGAGATCTAAAACTGTTATTAATTGAAGCATTCAGGATTGTTATGTCTTCAGAATTGCTTATCGTTATGGCTGAAGAACCATAAGAACCGTAAGATAACAACGTGGTATTAGTCACTTGTGAATTATATGTATTTGTGATTCGAATAGCGGTGTAAAGTGCGTAGATTTCGCAGTTAGAGATGCTAATATTATGTGAATCGAATAAGGAAATTGCTTCTCCAATGTTTCGAAGAATATTGCCGTCTAATTCCAAGTTTGATGACTGTGAGACATCAATTCCTTTAGCCGTGAAATTCTGATCATCTGGCAATGCAATAATGTTCCTGCTGATATAAATATTCGAAACGTTGTAAAAGGAGATGAAAGCCCAATAACCAATATCGGATAAGGTGCCACTTATCATGCTATCGCTAATTGCAACATGCTTTCTGGTGTTCGACATGCGGATGCCAGATATGTTAAGACCACTGATAATGTATGGAGATTCGGCTGTTCCGTTTCCAGAAAATCCATTTTGTGTGATAAACTGGGAGAGTTCAGAATCGCTATTGATAACAATAGAACCGAAATTCGTGTAGTTTGAAGATTGAAATATGCCTATTTCGGCGGCACTAGCGGAAGAAGGACGCGCATCTTGAATGTCGTTGTATTTTGATAACCCCATAGTATTTGAAGTACTCTCGCTTGCACTTAGAACTAATAATAGGAAAAGCAACAACGTTGTTCCGAAACGAGCTTTTGCCCCCGTCATCACTCATGTTCTTGTTTTTTTGTCGATAAAAATCTTCTTTGTATTTTCATCCGCACATCTCTCTTGAGTTTAAACTAGAGCTTTCAAGTTGCGTTCTTGAGATCGAGTTGTCTTCTTATCATAAATAATAATCTACTAGGAAGGAATAGTAGATCTTTTGCCTCTGGAACTGAAATAACTGCAAAATACTCTGTTTCAAGCCGAGATATTTTGCTAATTCCCCAGACAACATCCGCCAGAAACTCCTGTTGGAAAGCCGGAATGACATTCGACAGTATTTTTTCAACTCGGGAAAAAGAGACAGAGGTATCTATTCCAAACCTTAATGGATAATCATATTTTACGATTTTATCATTGTCAAAAATTGATTTAAA
>JALTMP010000212.1:0-3477 GCA_027001645.1 Candidatus Heimdallarchaeota archaeon | reverse complement strand
TTGATCTCCGATTTAGATTGGTTATCAAGAGCTAGGTTCAGCTCTCTCTCTGCTCGAATCTTTTCTTTTTCTCTTCTCGTATTGATTATTCTTGCGTCTATGATGGATCTATTTGAGACCATGGCTTTTGTTTGGTTAGGTAACAAAATACTTGTGTAATTAATAGTGATTTCCTCAACTACTCCCTCAATTTCCATGCTAGGAAGGATCACGTAGTCACCAACACTGAAAGGACGAGTAATAATTACGTAGATTCCAGCAACAAAATTACCAATGGTTTGAGTGGAAGCAAAACCTATAGCCGTTCCCACTAGTGCTGAAAACCCAAGAAGAGTTCCTTGAAATTGTGAGAACTGGTTGAGGAACGCAGCTGCATACATTGAAACAATGAACATTCTTCCCACCATTTTGAGTGTTGTATAGGAGCTAGGCTCCAGATTCTTTTTGTGACGTCTGAGCAATGCTGAGAATAAGGCAAGTGTTAGAATAAGCAAGGAGAAGTAAATCGCCAGGACAATTGCAATTTTAACAACTTCAATCTCCCATCCCTTTCCAATAACTCCTATTGCTTTGCTGAGCCAATCAGTTATTTTTCCCATGAATAATACACATACTACCTCTAGGTAGAGGACAATTGGTCATCTTATTCGAGGTTATTTAACCCTCTTTTTGCTCTAGAATCGGCGTTATTCGCGCTCATTTTGAGGCATTACTTTGACTGCGCCCACAAAAACTCGAAATTATTACGGAAAATCTCTATTAGCCCTGGATTCTGGGTGTAGTGCGGCCGATACACCCTTTTTTGGTGATCCTGGTCTGAAGCCCAGATCACAAAGAGAAGTTCATCGTTATCCTTAAGAGTCCCTCTGGCCAGCAAAGTTCTTGATTCCAGATTTCTAGCTTCAATTCCGAGTTTCCTTAACTTTTTCACGGTTTCGGTTGCTTCTTTAGCCTTGGCATTCATCAAGACTCGAATGCTAACCCCACTTTCCCTAGCAGTTTGTAGAGCTTCTGAGACATGCTGGTACCAGAGGAACACATTAGTTAGGATTAACACTTCTCTTTTGGCTGAAAGTATCAGTTTTGTTGTTGTTTGTTCGGCTTGTCCTAGTCCCGGAAAAGTTTGTAACAAGTCTTCCGGAGAGATTGCTGTATGGTACTTTAGGAATAGGTCGTTCAATGAGACAACTAGTTGATCAAGCTTTTCCTCTAACTGTTTGATTTCCCGGTCAAACTCCTCTTTTTTGATTTTAAGAAGATTTGCAAACCCTGTCCTTGGATCAATTGCCATGAATCTTCGAGGTCGTCCAGGAATGATCTCGATCAATCCTTTCTTTTCTAAATCCTCCATGGTGTCATATACCCTTGGATAAGGAATTCCCGTTTGTTTGCTAATTTCTTCTGCTGATAAGTCTCGCTGGGTAAACAGAGTTAGCAACGCTCTAGCCTCGTATTTTGTCAATCCAACCTCAAGAAGTTCTTGCTCGATTGTTAAGAGATCGCGTTTTGAGGGGTTTGCTTGGCTCATTCCAACAGAAAATCGGAATTCAAGTATAACAGTCTTTTGAGACCACAACCATAACTTGTTCACGATCAACTATGGTTTTGCTTAATAGTTGTCAATTCGCAATTTACTTAAACTTGGAAACCGAGCAATAAATGATTAAGTTGAGTGGAAAAGAAGAGTTTCCCGATGTAGATGACCTTGTCTTTGGGACAATTACTAACATCATGCCTCATGGGGTCTATATCGAGCTGGAGGAGTATCCCGGACTTCAAGCATACTGTCATATTTCAGAAATCAGTGGAACATGGATCCGTAATATTAGGAATTTCGTTCGTGTTGGACAAAAAGTCGTGGCTCGCGTAATCCGTTCAAGCCCCGAAACAGGACAACTAGACGTGAGTATTCGACGAATCCCTCAAGAACTTCGTCGCAGAAAGATTCAAGAGTACAAGCGAGAGCGAAATGCCGTAAATCTTCTCAAATTCGCAGCAAAGAAGGAGAATATTGACCCTGATGAATTCATTGAAGAAGTTATTCCAAAACTCAAAGACACCTATGGCACGATTTACCAACCTCTTGAGGAAAGCCTTGCTGAAGGAGTAAAGGTATTTGAAGAAGCAGGGATCTCCAAAGAATACGCAGAGATGCTTCACAGGATCGCGTTAGAAAACATTACAATTTCAACTGTTGAAATTTCTGGCATCATGGGCTTGAGGTCCTATACTTCTGATGGTGTGGAACGAATCAGAGCCGCGCTACTGGCTGGTAAGAATGCTGTAGAAGAGAGCCCTGAAGTCCATACAGATATTTACACAATCGGTGCTCCACGGTATAAAATCCACGTCGAAGCACGGGACTACCAACTGGCAGAACAAGTGTTGCAAAAAGCGCTCGAGGCAGTGGAAACCTATTGCTCTCAAAATGAAGTTGAATTCGTATTCGAAAGAGAGAAGAAATAATCAGTTTTCTCTCTCCTCTATACCTCAAATCTTGTCGGGTGTGAAGATTGGTAAAAACCTTTTTTGTCTGCAAAAAGTGTTGGAGATACACGTTTAACTCCGAGAGTTGTCCAAAATGTGGTGGAAACGTTTCTCGCCCATACCCGGCTCGTTTTTCCTTTGAGAAAGAATTCAAGTATGCCAAATATCGAATTATGGCTGAAAGAGGACCACCTCCTTCAGAATAGCTAGTAATTGTGAAACCAAAATCAAAGTTTTTCCTTCATTTTCTTAAACTCCCAATTGCTCTGCCCCTAATAGAATTCTTCACCACAAGTTCTGCAATATTTTTCTTGGCCAATCCTGGGAGTAAAACAAAAGTTGCATAGATGCGAATTATCACGTTTCCACATGTCCTCTTGTCTTATCGAATCTGATCGATTTCGACTTTTTGGGCGAAGGATTCTCTCGAGGAACTTTTCAACATCATCCTCTCTCGTCCCGGAACTCTTAGTATCTGGAGATGAAAACAATTTTTGTTGTTCATTTCCATTATTTGGAGTGTGTAACGCGGGAGGAGAACTCGCAATTGATCCCCGAGCAAAATTCCCCACGAAGCCTTGAGTGGTCGTTCGACTCGCTTGTAAGTTTTCATTTTGCTGGGGATGGTTTGTTTGCTGAACATTACTCCGTATCTTTCCTCTAAGCACTGATAGAAAGTGAGCCCTTTGCTGGCATATTGGAGATAAGGGACAGACGTTTTTGTCAAGCACAGCATCTGGTTTAAGCAAAACTCCATTGATCAGTATTCCCTCGTCCGTTTGTTGAATGGATAATCCAACTATCTGCAGTGCGTTCAATAATTGTTGAGCATCGAAAATTTGTGATCCAATGACAATACTGCCTATAGCATCTGACAAAGACACATCAGTAAATCATATGGAGCAATTAAGAGAAGCGCTAATACTTGGAGAATATCCTTGCTTTCTTAAGCCACGCCCGGGAAATAAATCGCATCGTCGTCGATTATGC
>JALTMP010000211.1 GCA_027001645.1 Candidatus Heimdallarchaeota archaeon | reverse complement strand
CCGCGAAAGACTTGACTAAGAGTTCTTCCACAATACGGGCATTTGTTCTTGCCTGAGTTACTCATCCATTGGTCGAAGTGATGAGCGTGAAACACTGTTAGGCATTCGGGGCATTGTACGAATTCGTCGTTTTGTCGGAATTTTTTCTGGCTAATGGGGCAAACATACATTGCGTGTCCGCATTCCGCGCAGTAACGAGCATCTTCAGGGTTTGGTGTGCCGCACACAAGACAGATTGTGGGTAGTGGGCCGCCCAGAGAGGACGTCTCGCCCGACCCATGAGTTTCATGTTCTTGTGTAGCAGTTCTTCCTGCGATTAAGGGAAGGTGCAGATGTCCATGGGGAATGTGGAAGTGATGTCTGCTTTTTCTTCGTCTGGATGGCCCACACATTGTTTTTTCCTCCGTTCTTATACCTTGGTTAGAGGAGCACCGCATGAGTTGCAAAACTTAGCAGTCAAAGCATTGGGAGCACCGCACGCGGTGCAGTACTGGACGTCTCCTTTCTGAGCAGTGGCTGGAGGTTGAGTGGTTGCGGGCTGTGGAGCAATGTACTGGGTTTGTGCTGGTTGTTGAGGTGGTTGTACTGATTGAGTAGAGGTAACGGGTTGAGATGCGACTGTGGTTCGACTTACACTGCTTGACCTAATTGCGAGGAAGATCAGGTAGATGAAGAGCCCCATCATAGGCATGAATAAAACGATTAATCCCCATAATAGGCCGTTTTCTCCTCGCGAGTAGGCATCTTGTGAGACTGCGAATGCGATGAATATCCATAGGAGTCCGATGAAGAGAATGTAACCACCATATCGGCCGAGCCAATCAAACATGTGGCCTCCCATTTGTTCATCGTCTCCGGGAGAGGCGAATGCACCACTAACCTGGGATACCCCAGTCACAATACTTGCAGCGGCCAAACCAACAATTGATCGTGCCTTGCTTCCAAACTTATTCCGAGCGGATAGTTGAGCTGTCATCATACATCACTTCGCTTTTTGAGGATATAACTTCACGGAACGAACCGTTCATTTTCTTGGTTTTGAACTGTTCTGAACATTACCCCAACTTTAGTCGCTTGGCGTTGAAAGCAACGATTACCGTGCTTAAGGACATCAACAATGCACCAACCGCGGGAGTGAGGACAATACCCCAGTTGTACAAGATACCGGCAGCAAGTGGCAAGGCGAACGTGTTATACCCTGTTGCCCAGGCAAGATTTTCTTGCATCTTTCGGAAAGTGCTTCGTGCAAGCTTGATAATGGCTACAATATCACGAGGGTCGTCACGTACTAAGATCACGTCAGCGGATTCAATGGCAACATCAGTTCCTGCTCCGATTGCGATTCCAAGATCGGCTTTTACTAGCGCGGGGGCGTCGTTAACTCCGTCCCCAACCATAGCAACAATCAGGCCTTGTTCTTCTTGCAATTTAGTGATAACCTCTGATTTCTCGTGCGGCAAAACTTCAGCAAAGAACTGATCAAGTCCAAGTTCTTCAGCCACCCACTTTGCAACGAGACGATTGTCTCCTGTGAGCATAATAGTTTGAATACCCATTTTCTTCAGTTCCATTATGGCCTCTCGCGACTCTGGGCGAATAATGTCAGCTAGGGCGATAGCACCGACGAGCTTGTTGTTGCTAAGAACGAAAACAGTGGTTTTTCCTTGAGACTGAAGAGTCTGAATGCGTTCATCCTCTATGCTAATTCCATTGTCTTGCAGATAGCCGGGGCTAACAACCATGATGTTCTTGCCATCCACTTTTCCTTGGACTCCTCTGCCGGGGATTGCCTTGAACTCTTCAACGGAAGGAATGTCGATTCCTTTTTCTTCAACGCTTCGAACTATTCCTTGGGCAATGGGGTGCTCTGAGTTAATTTCAAGAGCGCCAGCGATGCGGAGGAGTTCCTCCTCGGACATCTTGTCCAAAGTGACGATGTCAGTGACGCCAAATTCTCCTTTGGTTAAAGTTCCCGTCTTGTCAAAGACGATAGCATCAATATTTCGGCCTCTTTCAAACGCGGTTCTATTGCGGATCAAGAGCCCATTATTGGCAGAAATTGAAGTAGATACGGAAACCACCAGTGGAACGGCTAGACCAAGTGCGTGAGGACAAGCAATGACAATTACGGTAACCATGCGTTCTAGGGCAAAAGCAAGTCCCTTGCCCAAGTACATCCAGATCGCAAAAGTAAACGCCCCACCGATCACAGCGACAAGTGTTAAAACGAATGCCGCTTTATTTGCTAAGTCTTGGGTCTTGGATCGTGTCGCTTGTGCTTGTTTAACCAAATCAATGACCTGAGAAAGATAAGTATCTTTTCCGGTTCTCTTGATCTCAATCGTTAGTGCTCCTTCTCCATTAATTGAACCAGCAATTACCTCATCGCCCTCAGCTTTGCGGACAGGAACGGATTCACCAGTGAGAAAAGCTTCGTTCACGCTTGAAGCTCCTTTAATAACTTCGCCATCTGCAGGAACCTTTTCCCCAGGTCTGACCAGAACACGATCCCCGGGCTTCAATGACGAAACTTCAACCTCAACAATGCTTCCATCGGGTTTTACTAGATGCGCAGTCGAGGGCATTAGTTTAACTAGAGATTCGAGAGCCTTTGATGCTCCCAAAATTGATTTCATTTCTAACCAATGACCTAAGAGCATTACGTCAAGTAATGTTACGAGTTCCCAGAAGAAGAATTTTCCCGGAATGAAAAGTACAACAGCTGCACTGTACACGTACGCAGCAGTGATTGCTATAGCAACGAGCGTCATCATGCCAGGCAGCTCTTTTCTGAACTCTTCAACAAGCCCTTTGAAAAAGGGAACCCCGCCATAGAAGAAGATTATTGACGAGAAGAGCAGTAGCATGTATTCGACGCCGGAAAAAGACACCTCATATCTGAATGCTCCCTGAACTGTCGGCGAGAAGAACAGTACAGGCACAGATAGAATCGCAGAGATAATGAATCGCTTCTTAAAGTCTCGTACCATCATTTCGTGGTGGCCTTCATGTCCTTCATGACCACCATGTCCTTCATGGCTCTCATGCTCGCCATGCTTTCCGTGTTCGCCGTGCTCCCCTTCCTTCATTGCATGCATTTCGTGCTTTGAATGGTCAGCATGTTTAGAGTGATCTTCATGTTTGACGTGTTTTGCATGTTCTCCGCCTTTGTGTTCGGCATGAGACATGTGTTCTTCTGAAGCATGTTTGGAATGATCCTCATGTTCAGAATCTTTTGGATGATGTTTCTTACTATCCATAATCATATTACCTCCTAGATTTAGAGTTAAATAACTTATTGGGATATATCCAAACACGATATATTTGCTTTTGGAATATGAGAAAAAATCACAACGAAAGAAAAGAAACGCTGAGAAACCAAAAGGCGTGAAAACACCAATTTCCGCGAATTATTCAACTTTTCCGTTTAACAAAGAAAAGCAAGATCACAATAAGAACCAGTTCGTAAAATAGCGCAAAGGGGAGGAGGGAGTACCAAGGGCTAACACCAGGTGGCGCAAAAGAAGAACGCATAACCATTCGAACAACATGATGCGCCGGTAAAATGATTAGGTAGGGGTCATCCCATCGGCGAGAATAGAAAGGATGCTCAACGAATCCGGTGTCCAATAAGACGAGTGTGAGTAAGACATAGAGCCCTAATTCCTTCGATTCTAAAACTGTTGAGAGTATCAACCCGATTGTTGAGAAAATAATAGCGCCCATGACAAGGCTTACGGTATATCCAACTAGTGAGGCGGGGTTGAACCATAAGAAGCCGAAGAGAAGTACTGTAAGAGTAACAATGGCACTTACAATCGCTGTAATGATAATAAGTGCTGCAGTAATGCTTGTAGAGGAATACCCGGCGATCTGAAGGCGGGGTCTAACTCTCTTCAAATGAAAATTGATGAAGAATGTCGTTAAGGCTGCAATGAATCCTACGGTTGTAAGCGCATATAGCGCGACACTTACGGATTTTGCACTTGGAGGGGGGGTAATGGGGACTCCTTCTATTTCTATGTCTAATGTCTGATCTGGCATTGTCGCGGTTGCTGCTGTAAGCATCACGAATGGTAATGCGATGAGCAGACCGATTATGACTTTTTCACGCGAAAAGTTTAGCCCAATTGATTTTAGAAGAGTGGCGTCATACAGCATTTTTTGTCACCTTACTAACATATGAAGAGAGATGGTCTCTGATTCCTAGTTTTCCTAGGTTGGGAATAAGTAGAAGAATGAATACGTAAAGTAGCGAATACAGAACGGGAGCAAGATAATTGGAATTGCTAAAGAATCCAGCACGCATCACTAGTTGGGTTGGCCAGAAACCAGGCAGATAATAGGTCCATGAACTCAAGTATACTTCTCCACCCATTGGATTGCTAATAAGCATTAGATCAATGAAGGAAAAGATGAGCACAATGAGAGTTCCTTCCATTACCTTCGGGAATAG
>JALTMP010000210.1 GCA_027001645.1 Candidatus Heimdallarchaeota archaeon | reverse complement strand
CCCTATAAGCAGTTCTTTGACGGTTTTACCGAGGTCTGAACACGAAATGGTAGAATATAGGTCGCAACGTGATGGAAATTGGAGAAATGCTGTTGCAAAATTGGTGGCGCTCCCGCCTAAGTTTCTCAAGATCTTCTTGGATGTAATCTTCATATCTGGGGATGGAAGCCGCGGAATCAGAATTGCCTCATCAAGATAAGTGTTACCAATCACGGCAACTCGAGGAGTATTTGAGAAGCCCAACCTTCATCACTTTCTCGGAAGTAAAGAATCAACAATTTGCTCAGGTTCAAATTTCACAAGATCATCATATCCTTGTCCAACCCCTAGATAAGTAATCGGTTTATTTGTTGCGTAAGTTACGGAAATTGCCGCACCCCCCTTAACATCAGCATCTGCTTTAGTTAGAATGCTCCCGGAGATACCAATTTTTTCATGGAATTCTCGAGCTTGACGCGTGGCGTCGTTTCCAGCTAGTGCATCTCCAACAAACAGAGTAAGCTGGGGATGAATAACTCTTTTGATTTTTTGCAACTCGCGCATCAGATTCTCATTGTTCTGCATGCGCCCAGCAGTGTCAATTAACACTACATCTATTCCTTTTGCAAATGCGTGATCAACAGCATCGTAAGCAACTGCGCTTGGATCAGCGCCATAATCCTGTTTGATCACACGAATGCCCAGTTTTTCTGCGTGCAAGGAGAGCTGTTGGATACTTCCTGCTCGAAAAGTGTCGGCAGCCGCAAAAACAACTGAATAACTGTTCTTTTTCAAGAGATTGCCGATCTTCGCTATAGTGGTTGTTTTCCCAGTACCATTAATGCCCAAGAATAGTACAACTAAGGGTTCTTGCTTCTCTTGATATCGTTTGGCCTCCTCCAAAATATCAATGCTTGTCCCATCTGCAGTTAAGATCTTCAAAAGCGAATGCCTTAGGGCTGAAACAATAATAGGGCTAGGATCTGAAAAACGCTTCGCCTCTACACCAATCAATTCTTTCTTGACTCGATTCGTGATGGTTTCTGTGGCTTCGATACTAACCTCGTTTTTTATTAGAACCTTTTGTAACTCGCTAAGGACTTTGCTGAGCTCCTTTTCACTAAGTTCTTTGATTTTGATTTTCTTAATGACATTATTGATTCCAGATCTTAATCGGTCGAACATGGAGACTCTCCTGAAGGAAATGTGGATTTGATAAATACGTTTCTTATTGTTTTCCAGATGATCTTTGGGCTGCAACTTGTTCAATGAATTGCCGAAGTCGGTCTCTTTCAGAAGCAAGACGTTGCGTTTCATTGGTCAGTTGTTTTAACGAGTTTTCGATCTTTGCCTTTCTTCCCTCAATCGTTTGAATTGCATCGTCAATAGATTTCTCAACGTGGACGTGTGCCCCCACTAAAGTGAGAACTTGGTCTTTGTTTTCGATCCTAGCCCAGACATATGCACCAGAGCCAATAGGAATGAGAATTTCATTATCTGAACTGGATTCTTTAAGACCTTTCAAGGTCGAGATAGACAAGGACAACTCAGTGAAGAGTTGAGATAGAGTTTGGAACTGTTCTTGGTAAAATGCCAATTGACTCTCAATTAGCTGATACTGTTGATATGCGGCTTGAACTTGCTGTTCTAAGGAAGATGCTTTAGAGGATGGTTGTTTCTCTGGCATGTAAATACCTCAATTGATTTTGAGGGCAAAATGATGCTGAATTTAGACCCGGATTTCGAAGTCGTCGCGTTCAACAAACACTTGGACGATGGGGTCCGTGATTTCCTCAGGATTCTTTAGCTCCTCAATGCTCGTAATCTTGATTGCAGTGCGCTTAACTCTGTGTTTGCTTCCAATTTCTGAATACGCAAGTTCTAGAGCTTGCTGTTCGTTTAGCGCGCGAATTTCCACGCTGAAAACGTGAGGCATTCGCCTTTTATTGTAGCCACCTTTAATCCGAAACACCTTAATGTCGGTCATTTTGCTCACTCTGTCCCATCCTTCTCGTGCTAAATATAAAATGTTGCGTAAGTGAACTCCTTCGAATGCTTCGGAAAACTAGGGGCAATAATGGTACAAAAGATGAGGGATACCATAAGCAAAATAACAATTGTGGAAGAGCAAAGAAAAAGACCAGAAGAATGGGGGAAGAACGGGAAAGCTTAGAGCTAAAAAATCACTCCATAGCTTAACCCAATTACATAGCTCACAATCGCTCCGACTGCGCCAATTGCAAAATTTTCCAGCCCAGAGTACCAAGGATTCTTTAATGTAACCTTGGTCTTGACAGCTCCAACAATAAACAAAGAAAGCGCGCTTAATACTGCTGAGAAAGCAAAAGCAGTATAGACTTCGATGGGAAAGACGAAAGGAAAGATGGGGGGGATAGAGCCAAGGAAAAACATGAAGCCAATCATAATTGTTGCTTTTAACGGTGAGCGACGATTGATCTCTAAAATCCCAAATTCCATCGTTAGCATAAGTTTCATGAGCCTTTCGTCATCTGCTGCCACTTGTTCTATTACCTGATCAAGTAACTCCCCCTCTATCCCTAGCTCCTTTAGCATGTCACGGGCTTCTTGAACTTCGTGATCACGAAAATATTTCATATGTTCGCGCTCAACAGCAATTTCAGCATCATAAACTTCTTCCTGAGATTTTGTACTAAGATATTCACCTGCCATCATGCTTATTGCACCCGCAACAGCAGCTGCAACGCCAGCGATCAAAATTTCTTTTGACTGAAGTCCACCACCAACAATTCCAGCAATTAGAAGAAAAATTGAAACCAAGCCGTCATTTGACCCCAGAATCATGTCTCGCATATACTCGCGATTTCCACTCATGTGCTCCTTAAACTCGGTTTCCTTTGCTCTCGCAACCAATTCTTCATCCATTGGAGCCCCGAGGTTGGCAGAACCTTTCAACACGAGCCCATCATTTTTTTCTTTAATTTTTTCAGCTTCTTCAGACATACATATCATCCCGACCTTAACACGTTACGTCCCGTGAGAAACTAGATAAAGAATATTATTGTTAAAATGTGGTGGATGGGGGAGATTATCACCTAATCGCCCCTTCACTATTAGATTAATTACGAAAGTCGCAAGGAAAGCAGTTATCTATTTGGAAGAAATACCTCTCTTGTGCATCCTAGTAACCGGATCGTTGGAACAAAGAGCCATCGATTGCTTGGAAAGAAAATCCTTCTAGGCATCACAGGTAGCGTTGCAGCTTTTATGTCTCCCCAGATAGCTCGGGAGCTCATGCGCCACGGCGCTCATGTAATCCCAGTCATGTCGAAAGAATCACAACGCTTGATAGGGCCAGACTTAATGTGGTGGGCCACAGCAAATAAACCAATCACTGAAATTACAGGAGATATTGAGCACATCCGCTTCGCAGGGGTGATGAATAGGCCAGTTGATGCTTTTTTGATTGCTCCTTGCACTACAAATAGCCTAAACAAAATTGCAACAGGAATAGCTGACACACCAGTAACCCTAATTGCCGCAACCCTGATTGGAAAGGGCATCCCAGTAATAATCAGCTACGTGGGTCATGAAGATCTCGTAAACAATGCGGCAACACAGAAAAGCATTGAACAACTTGAAACAATGGGAGTTCGAATAGTTCACCCCATACGAATTGAGGGAAAAGCAAAAATCCCTTCACCAGAGGAGCTAATAGCCCACGTTTTCAAAGCATTCACCCCTCAGATCTTGCAAACAACACCAGTAATAATAACAGGGGGCCCAACAAGAGAACCCATAGATAATGTTAGGTTTGTAACAAACGCTGCAAGTGGACGAACCGCAATAAGTTTGGCAGAGGAAGCCTATCTGTATGGTGCTAAGCCAAAACTCGTGCTTGGTCCAACATTGCTAAAACCTCCAAACTACGTAGAAACGCATAACGTAGTTACCACCCAGGAAATGACAGATATTACTTTAGACCTCATTAGAAAAAACCCGAGAAGCTTGGTAATATTATCTGCTGCGATGGCAGACTTCAGACCTAAAACAGCAAAGGAGGGAAAAACAAAGTCAACAGCCGGTTTCAAGGTCGAATTAGAGCCAACAGAAAAATTGGTTGATCAAGTGAAAAAGATCGCTCCCGAATCGATCCTTGTTATTTTTAAGGCAGAGTGGGATGTTGATCGAGACACGCTAATACAAAGAGCCAGTGAGCGAATGAAAAAAGCAAACGCTGATTATGTGGTCGCAAACGATTTGAGTAAGCCAGGAGCAGGTTTCGGCACAGAAACCAATCATGTCTTGGTAATCAACAAAGCAGGAAGAATAAGGGAACTTAAAGGGTTAAAAAGAACTGTAGCTCAACATCTTTTTGAACAGATTGTAACTGATCTCGGAAAGCACCATTTTAAGCACCAAAAATCTTGAGAAGCTGAAAAACATGACTCATATTCCAGAAATAGTGACTGTAGTACGCATTTTTCTTCCAACACTGCTTCTACTCGGAGCCACAGTATTGTTCTTCATGGCATATCGCAATGTGAACCTACGATTCTTGAAGTTCGGAATGATCTCGAGTGGGTCGCTATTATTATGGTCCTTAGGAACAAGCATTGCTTTTTATCAGTCGAATTTTTTCACAACTGAATTGAAATTAAGAACGGCAGGCATTTCGCTAGTTTTCATGGTATTAGGATTTCTTTTTATCACTGTGGGCGTCAAAAGCAAGTGGGATACTGCATCGATCGTTGCGCTCATGAGCGCGGGAAGCATGATTGGATTACTTGCCCATTCAGCAATCAAAGAAGACATAGAAATCATTGCATTCCGTGAAACAAGTTCAATAATTTATGTCGCGCAGGTCTCTGAAGCCTTGCTCATTTCCTCAATCTTATTGGGAGCTACGGCAGTAATTTCGATTCGAGAATATGTTCGCAGAGTAACTGCACCGTATCCTAGAAAGTCACCATTTTACTGGAAAAACACCGTATACGGCCCAATGGTCTTAGTGGGCACAGGTATCTTTGCGTACATTGCAGGAATTGCATTTCTCTCCATTTTTGGAGGGGTAAGAATGGGATTCCTTGTGCTAGTAACAGGAGCAATCCTATTCGCAGCAGGATATTTCTACCTCGGGGCAATAGTATATTTCCATCCAATTGTTCTTTTTCATTCACACACTTCAATTGACGGTCTCATTAAGGAAGGCATTATCTCTGCAGCGATTGTAACTCTTGACTATGATGGCCCAACACCACGCCTCAGCATAGGATACGAGAAATTCCCAAACAAAGAGGATTTATTGGTGAAACTCTCGCTGGGCTACATGACCATGATCGCACAAGGAGAAAGTTTCCCCGAGGGAGTGTTTGTTCTTCCGTTCCCCGAGACAAGGAATTATGAATCAATCGTTGCGTCATGTTTTCTGTTAGATCCGAATCAAATTGATCCGCGCTTTAAAGGAAGAACCTATGTATTATTCGTCATCACTTATCCCCGAGGTATGGCGTCCTTTTTCAACAAAAGAGAAGCCTCAGAAAAAGCATTAAAACATGTTCTGAAAGGAACTAATTCTGTTGGAGACCTTTCAAAACATACCTTGAAAGAGTATGTCAAACAGTTTCTCGTAGCGATTCTTGAACCAGAGAATGAGGACTAGCATGGTATCAAAAGTCTTGGGACTAATTACCCTTCTCGTCTCTGAACCTCTTAATTAAACGAAGAGCTGTTTCTTCAGGAGTAGTATACTGAACGTGGTAGTCAGAAGCAAGCCTAATAAGCGATCTTTCAGCTGCCTGTCTGACGTATGGATGAGTGTCATTTATTAATGCCCGAAGTATTGCCTCAATACCGTCTGAAGAAGGAAGGTACCCCAAGGCTTCAACGGCTGCCTGGCGAACTTCCCAGTTCGAGTCTTCCTCCAGCGACCGAATGATTTGAGGAATTGCACTATATGCCCGTAAATCTCGCAGAGCATGCAACACATGGGTACGCACGTAAAACTCATCATCCGCAAGACCCTCAACAAGTATAGGGATAGCTTTTTGGTTTCCGATTTGACCAAGAGCTAATGCAGTTGCCGCACGAGCCATACCCCAAGTTTCAACAGTGAAATGGGCAATGAGAGCATCTGTTGCCTTATCACTTCCGATCTCGCCTAAGGCACGTATGACTGCATTCCGAACACTTTCGGATACTTCTTTTCGTAGAATTTCAAGGAGTGCAGGAATAGCTTCTTCATCCCCAATCATTCCAATGGCTAGTGCACAGTCTTCTCTAGTAAAATCATCAGGGTCACCACGAAGATGTGAAATAAGAGGTTCCAGAGCCTCCGACTGGGCTAGCTCGCCAAGAGCAAGGGCAGCATCCGATCTTACCGAGGGATCGGGGCTTTCTAACCGTTGAATTTCTTTTTTAATCCTTTCTCTGACGGAACTCATTTTAGTCACTTTTCACTTTGAAAGTCTATTTCAACAGATTAAATAAATTCGATTGGTTACTAAAGAGACCAAAATCAAGCGTGGGCAATAAAAAGGAAAACAGAGGGGGAAAGCTTTAGGAGCGAGAGTCAGGGACGATTCTTGTACCGGCGTTTCCTCTGACTGCTTCTAACGCGTGTTCTTGATCAGAAATAATTCCTTTCTTCCCCCCATTTCTGACAAAGGCAATGCAGGCTTCGATCTTTGGCCCCATACTACCTTTCCCAAATTCGCCCTTATTCAGAAGAGCTTCTGCTTCACTAACTGTTATCTCTTCAATAGGTTCTTGTTCTGGCGTGCCATAGTTCCGATAGGCATTTGAAACATCCGTAAGAATCACTAACTCATCAGCCCTAATTTGGGAAGCTAAAACCTGGCTAGCCCGATCTTTATCAATGACGGCATTTACAAATTCATAACCATTCTCAGCTTTGACAACAGGAACGCCTCCTCCACCAACCGCGATCGCAATCCCATTGTCAAGCAAGATATTCTTTATGATCTCATACTCAACAATACTTTGAGGAATAGGGCTTGCCACAACTCGTCTCCAGCCTTTCCCCGTTTGTTCTTTCATGGGGCCCATCCCCATTTTTTCAAGCTTACGAGCTTCTTGTTCAGAATAAAACGGTCCAATAAACTTAGTGGGATTCTCAAAAGCAGGATCTTTCGGATCAACTTCAACAAGTGTGGGAATCACGGTTATCTTTTTGGTAATGCCTCTTTGAGAAAACGCATTGATCATCGCGAGTTCGAGCATCACACCAATTTGGCCCTGAGTCATTGCGTCGAGGATCGATAATGGTTGAGCCGGAACTGTCGGTTCACCACGCTCTTGTTGAATTAGAAGATTGCCAACCTGGGGTCCATTGCCATGAGTAACTACTAATTCATTGCCATTAGCAGCGATTTCGGCAAGGATCTTTGCAGATTGCTGAATCCGAGAAAATTGCTGATTAAAAGTGCCCTTATCATTTTTTTGTAAAATCATGTTCCCGCCGAGAGCCACAACAACACGCATGCAAAGTCACCTCAAATAGAATTACTGAGGTGTGAACTTGTTCCCAAGAAGTTTTAGATTTATCGTTTTGAGACAGAACACACGAAGTAAATTCTGAGAGGAGTATGTCAAGACGGTTATTTGAGAAGGATGAGAAAGCATGTACTAAGATTTCGGAGTAATGTAGCCCTAACATTCTTAAGACTAGAGGTTCACGTATTGTAATGGGACAAATGGGGTATCGACGAAGGAAAAAAAGAGGAGCAAAGCCAAAGTACAAGAATTATCATTTGCTCTTGACTTTGCTCCTAATTGATAGATACAGATCAATCGGTAGATACGTCCTTAGCGAATACTTAATGCTTTCAGAAGCATCGACTCGAAGTGTATTGGAACGTTTGAATGAAGCGGGAATAACGCATTCTCCCGGACAGTCTTCGGGACGAAGAGGAAATTGGCTCAGCACCCAAGGGATGGAGCTCATACTGAAGTTAAAGCAACATATAGAGCTCGTCAATGTAGAAATTGAAGAAATTTTTAGAAATGAAATGCAAGGGATTCTTGTTAGAGGTTCAGCAAAAAGGATTCGAGATGGCATAAAGCAAAGGGATGATGCAATAAGAGCAGGAGCAGCAGGAGCAATTACTCTAATTTACCAGGATGACCAATGGATTTTTCCGAACACACAAGATCCAGTGCAGATTCGAGGAATAGAAAAACCCCGTCAAGACGACGTTCTCATAGTCGCGTTTAATGATGACAAAACACCATCGCTAGTGGGAGCTGTAAGCGCAGCTTATTTTTTGATTCATAGACCAATACTTGTTCATTTTGAAGGAAAAGTTCAACAGGAGGCAAAATACAGCGAGTAATTTATGCCACTAATACGAGCTTTTTTACTAAATGAAAGCGAAAAGATAATATTGTATCGGCATACAATTTTTTACCCGTGAAACATTTCTTTTCATAGTAATAGGTGAACAATATGGAAACACAAGTTGGAACACAAAAGGAAACCATCGAGATTCTAACGCCTTACGCGAAAAAGCTTGGATACACCGATGAGGACATCCAAGAATACAAGGCGGTTCTTGAAACAATAGACGAGATTCTTGCCAAAGCACAACCACTCGAGTGGGATAAAGAAGGAGTAAAACTAGTTGATGGCAAGGTGATCTTGCCAGGAAATATGGAGCAAGTCCTCAACGAGTTGATCCGAGAAAATGAACTATATCGCTTTTTTGTCCCAGAAAAGCATGGCGGATATGGCTGGTCTCAAGTATTTCTGACCGAAGTCGGGGGATCTGTTGCAAGAACAGACATTCCACTGAACGTTCTTCTATTCATCACCTTAACTGTCTTAGAAGGAATATTCATGTACTACAACGAAGCCTACGATCCAATTGTCGAAAAGCTTGCCAGTGGAAAAGCAGTAGGATACGTGGGGTTCTCCGAGGCCGAGGCCGGAAGCAATCTAGAAAACGTCAAAACAACCAGCGAGAAAGATGGCGATGAATACGTAATCAACGGAACAAAGATCTGGATTAGCAACGGAGGATATGCGGAAACAGGATTAGTATTGGCACAGAACATTGAAAATGGAAAACAAAAAGGCCACAATGTCTTCCTCGTTGATGGTTTAGATGGGATCACAACTCTCCGCTTAGAAGAGAAAATGGGATTGCATGCCAGTCCAACAGCTCAGCTGAAATTTGATAATGTGAGGGTTCCTCAAGAATACCTCATTGGAGAACCGGGAGAAGGTTACCGCAAAGTGCTAGAAAGACTCATGGGGATGAGAGTTGGCGTCGTCTGGCAGTCCATCGCTGCAACTGAAAAAGCGTATCAATTGGCTAAGGAATATGCTGAAAACCGCTATCAATTCAAAAGACCAATCATTCAATTCGATGGCGTTAGCCGAAAATTGAAGGAAATGGAAAAAGCCATTCCATATCTCAAGGAACTTGGAGCCCAAGCAGCCTACCATCTTGATAGATACCTCAGGGGTTACGTACCGATCGACACAGGCGCAAGCGGACACCAGTCAGAGCTTCAAGCAGCCCAGATGGTTCCGAAGATGGCTAGAGCAGGAATGGCCCATTATTTTGTGTCGCGAGCAAAACTTATCACAGCGGAAATGGCTTGGCAAATGATTGATGATGCAGTACAAATTTTTGGTGGCAACGGGTTTGTCTCAGAATACGAAGTAAACAAGATTCTGAGAGATGTTCGTGTTACCAGAATCTACGAAGGAACAAGCGAGGTCCACGAATTTATCCTTACCAAAACAAAAGAAGTCTGGGAAAGAATGAATATCCCCATTCCGAAAGTACAACATGAAAAAACAGTTTATGAAGAGTACTTGACCCGAAAGTTCCCACTTATTGCCGATTTGTTCTAAGAAAGCCAAACAAGCAATCCAAAACTCCCCTCCCGTCTTCTTCACTCCTTTTTGTTAACTTCCAAAAATCAAGACAAAATTTCATTTTAGTAGGACCAGTACAAAATGTATTTAGAGGCTAGTTCCAAAAGAATACATGAAGTCAAATCTGTAACGGGTTATTGGGCAAAAAAACCCTCCTCCCCAAAAGAATTGATCAATAAAGGTGAATAATTATGGCTAGAAAGAAAAAAAGCGTTCATGTTAGAACACCGTCTGGAGAAGAAGGAGTATTAAGAGTTAGGCTACCGGAAGAAGGAGAAGTCCTCGGCCAAGTTGTGCAAATACTAGGTGGAGGAATCTTACTGGTCAGATGTTTGGATGGCCAAACACGTAAAGTAAGAATTCCTGGGAAATACCGAAAAAGAATGTGGACTCGCGTTGGAGATATTGTCAGCGTGATGCCAGAGTACGGCATGAGAGAAGAAGAATGGGGAACGCTCGCACACAGGTACAAGAATAATGAGGCAACATGGCTAGAGAAAAACGGGTATATTCCAAAAGAATTCCTCTTATAACATTCCCTCCTGATTTCTTGTTCCGTGTTCCCTTCGCCTAACATAAACAAAACGGCGATTTGATGTACGAAGAAGACAGACTAGACAAATTTGAGCGCAAAGCTCAAAGATGGAAAGAAGAACGCCTAGAAAAAGATTCAGACCGCTTCAAAGTAGTGCAAAGTGTTTTTGATGAATCCACTCTAATGGTCTTGTATAAATTCCTAAACAAGGGCATTCTAGATGAGCTATTCGGAACAATCAATTCTGGAAAAGAGGCGAATGTCTATTACGGCAAAGCCCCAAACGGGGACGAATATGCAGTAAAAGTATACCGAACAGTGGCATCAGTATTCAAAAGAATACACGAATATATTGCAGGAGACCGAAGGTTCAAGCGATACAAGAAGAATTCATACGCTATAATATACACTTGGGCCCGAAAAGAATTTGCTAACCTCAGAAGAATGGAAAAAGCGGGAATACCGGTTCCAAAACCGATAGAAGTTGAAAAGAATGTGCTGATCATGGGGTTTCTAGGCCGAGACGGGTTAGCGTTCCCGCTCATCAGAGAGACAGAAGTGGAGAATCCAGATAAGCAGTATAAATCAATTATCGATGATATTAAAAAGCTGTATGAAGAAGCGGGCTTAGTACACGGAGATCTCAGTGAGTACAATCTCATGTTCGATCCCGATGAACAACAGTATTACGTGATTGATGTGTCCCAAGCAGTCCTCACCTCCAATCCCCGCGCAGACTTATATCTCTACAGAGACCTCACAAACGTCAATAATTACTTTGAAGGATTAGGTGTAACAACAATTTCTAGAGACACACTTTTCAAGCAAATAACGGGAAGAAAACCATCGCCCGCCCTTGCATTAGATGTGGAAGGTAACTAATGAAATATTAATCATGTTAAAGGAAGGATGATCAGAATGAAAATAGACGCAACCGAACTTGTACGTGTCCCGAAAAACCGTATCGGAGTCGTTATAGGAGTTGGGGGAAAAGTTCGAAAACAATTAGAAGATGTAACCAAAACAAAAATCGTAATCGATAGTGAAACAGGAGAAGTCGAAATCTTTTCCACTCCAGAAATGGACGATCCTGTGCTTCTATGGAAAGCAAGAGACATTGTAAAAGCAATGGGCCGCGGGTTCTCCCCCGAAAGAGCGTTTAAGCTCCTAGATGATGCCTACTATTTTGAAGTAATTCCTCTCAAGCAATATGTCGGAGAAAGGCCAAATCAATTAAGGAGAGTGAAAGCCAGAATCATCGGAAAAGAGGGCCGAACAAGGGAAATGATCGAGAAATTCACAAATTGCCATATCGTCATTGCAGGAAATACGGTCTCAATAATCGGGGAATACTTGAATCTAAAGGTTGCGAAAGAAGCAATATTAATGCTCATCAAGGGTGCTAAACACTCACAGGTCTATCGGTTCCTAGAAGAGGAAAAGGAACACATGAATGCACCCGGCATAAAGCTTTGGTATCGCCGATCTGGATCAACCGAGGATGATGAGTTAGAAATCGAGCAAGAGGAAGAAGAAGAGAAGGCAGAACAGAGGGAACAACTCACGGAGGAAAACCCAGAATCCGACGATGACGAAGCAGAGACAGAATAGAAAACGTAGATTATTTTTGCATCCAATGACCATCTTCCTTTAAGAAATTTGAAAAGATCGGCAAATTGAAGGAATGCAACAAAACTATTGCACGAAATCAAAAAGGCTAGTTTGCCCAGATCTCGTGATAAATAGCTCATGACCACCCAGCAATTCTTTGAAACTCTCAAGACGAGTCGTAACGATCACGGTTATTTTTTCAGAATATTTCTTGAGCAATTCTGCCAATACATGCAACCGCTTTTCATCAAGAGCCGCCTCGGGAGAATCCAGCAACAACAAGCCGTGATGAGCTGCACCTTCTCGAATCAAATGTCTCCACACGGCGATACGAAAACAAGTATCTGTAAGATATCGTTCTCCCCAAGACATTGAATCAAATGGACGAATTGATTGATTAGCACCAACTGTTACTACACCTGTTTCGGGCTCAATAATGAGAGCATAACCAAACACTTCCTTTGTAATGGCACTAAATTCAGAAAGAATCTGACGGACATCTCTCTTTTCGGGAAGGCGAGATAATAGCTGTTGCCTTTCTCGTTGCTTCTGCTCAATCGAGGCCTCGATTAGATCTAATTTTTCTTTGATCAAAGGAGCTTCCGTTCTCTCACGAATAAGGCTGATAGAAAGCTCGACATCGTGCAGCGATTCTTGCAAAGACCGAAGAGACTTGGAAAGAGAAGCTAGCTCGTCCTCCTCCTGCAAGCGTTGCTTGGATATGCCCACGAGGTCAGTTCTCAAAGAAGCAACGAGATCCTTTTCTTTCTGAATTTTTTCAGAAAGCTTCAATAGCTCCTTTTCCTTTCTCTCAATGTCTTTTTCAAGATCAGCTAACTCCTTTTCCAAGTCAGTTAGATTCGAAGAACCTAAACTAAGCTCAACTTTCAAAATGCTTTTTCGGGTACTGGAAGGGATCTCACTCCAGGGAGTTAAACAGATCGGACAACCTTGTTTGGCCCGTTCTCCTGCTCTTGCCTTTAGATTAGAATTGCAGAGCGGACATCTAGGATGTTGAGCAAGATAATCTTCATAGGAAGTGTGCTCAACCCGGTTCTGGAGATCATGTAGCTCCTTACGAATCATGTCTGCTTGGTAAATGGAGAATTCACGCTCACCCTTCAACTTTTCACGCATTCTAATTAGCTCTCTTAACTCGTCTTCTGCAGAATTCAGCGTATTAACAATGGAAGAATGTTTCTCATTAAGCTGGTGAAGGGCTTTTCTTCTTTGCTCAATTTTCTTCTCAATCGTCGAAATCTCTGCCAATAGTTTTGTTTTCTTATCTTTGAGGGAGGAGAGAGTGGGTGTTTTCTTCCCAGAGTCCCCACCAAGGATCATTTGCACTTCACTAATGTTCTCAAGAAGGGCTTTTTTCTCTTGTTGCAAGACCCGAATCTCTGTTTCAAGTTGCCGCAGTTGTCCACGAATTTGAAGGGTTTCCTTAGTTTCTCTAAGAGTCAGTTTAGAGAGGAGTTCCATAACTGAGAGTATTCCTCCCGAGTTCTTGGCCATTAAAGCCAAATCATTTTCTCTCTTGTAATAGAGTGATTCAAACAATTCTTGAAACTCATCTAATGACAACCCAATCTGCTGAAGCAGAAAGCGAGAATACTCTGGCTTAGTGTAGTGCTTAAAAGATCCTTGAGGAGGCATCAAACGAGTTCGAACCCCACCACCAGTTAACTCCTGCTCAATAGTAATCATGCGATCAAACTGCCACTCTGAAAGTATGAACGCCTCAGACGACGCCCTCTTGTGACTAAACGAACGGTAACGTTCAGCATGAGCATCAGAACAAATTGAACGCTCAATGAGATCCAAGAAAGTAGTCTTGCCATTGCCATTTTCGGCAACAAAAACATTAATCCCTGCGTCTATAATGGCCTTTTGAGTACCTTTTACGGCCAAAGGAATAATGTAGCCAAACTCAATGCTCCGCAAATAGGGCAACATTCTAACCGCATTACGTACTAATGTTATAACTAGTTTGTGAGAAAAGAAGAAAAAGGTAGAGAAACACAAGAAGTACTTTATGACTTCTTTCGTACAACAAGGCCCACAAGCAGAATGCTAAACACGGGCCACAGAAAGTTCATGGATAGCTCGTTCTCAGTGTTCTTGTAGAAAGCATCATTCCCATTTATTGAAGAGACAGCAAATGAAAGTACAAAATTACCGACTATCACACTTGCCTCCAATAAAAGACCAGTCGCAGCATCATAAATAACCGTAGTTTTTTGAAAGCCGTCATCAATAGTAATAGAAACCACAAACACAGTACCTTGTAGATAGGTCTCATCAGAGTTATTAAAATAGAACGTACCAGTGGAGTTACGGAAGACTTCGTCGTATTTTTCACCAACAGCATCCCAATCAGTTGAAGAGACGATCCCATTCATTTTAACCTTCCAATATCCCAATGCTAAGTTTGACTCGACATCAGCATCTGTCGTGTTTGCAACTGTGAGGTTACCAATAGCAATGGATAGAAAGGATTCTTTTCCTTGATTAGGCGGATATCCTTCATTTAGGAAAGTAACGTTAATGAGAGAATCCACAGCAACTTGGTATGTGAAAAGCTGAGACGAAGCACTATCCCACCAATAATAGACTGCAGTGGAATTGCTCTTGGAAACAGAATAACTGACGGATTCAATACTAGCGTTAGGACCATAAACGGGTTCTGTAGTTTGAGCCAAAGAAAAGAGACCCATCACAACAATGAGGGCCAGTAAGCCTAATGAAGTAAGAAATTTCAGCTTCATCATTACGGGTGAAAATACTGGGATATTTATAGGTTTTTTCGCCTATTTCGTCATTGCCGTGAAGATGAAAACTCCCAAGGGGAGCCGAACTTCTCAAAATGGACAATTTTAGAGAGAGGCTTTCGTTTCTTCCTGCCCTTGGGTCGTTCTGATTCAGGAACATAGCCGAATGGCATTACAGTGAGGAGCTTGAAATTGCCGGTCATGGGGACGCCCAATACTTGTTTTGCCTTGTCCCAAAAATTAGTGATCCAGACCGTGCCAATACCGTATTTCCAAGCGACAAGCGTCATGTTTTGAATTGCTCGGGCCCCATCGGTTTCTAATTTTGCATTCTCAAGAATGACTGCAATGGCAACAGGGGCCTCAGACAAGAAGTCTCCGGTATAGGTCATCTTTGACAGTTCTGAAAGCTTCGCCTTGTCCTTGATGATGATAAAGTGCCAAGGCTGAGAATTCTTCGATGAAGGGGACAACCTTCCTGCCTCTAAGATTCGAAATAGGATCTCATCTGGAATAGGGTCTGGCTTAAAGCGTCGAATTGCCTTTCTCGTCCGTATAGCCTTTTCGACATCATAGCAATTTGCCATATGATGATTCATTAATGACTTTGTTAATGGATTTTCCGAACAAGACCTAAATACCATGAATATGTAATCTCAGCATTAAACTGAAAAGAATTCGTTTCCTTGAAAAGTTCAAAAGGTTTTATAAACAATAAAAGAAAACCTAGCTCTTATGAGTAAATCAACTCTGTTAAGGTATCAAATCCACGGTGCGCCTTCTTTTGCATCTGTTGAGATAGACTTAGGCCCGGGAGAAGAAGTAATCGCGGAAGCAGGAGCCATGGCCTACATGGATGGAACTGTGGAAATGAAAACAAGTGCAAAAGGCGGGGTCCTAAAGGGGCTAAAGAGAGCGTTTTCGGGAGAAAGCTTCTTCGTGAACACGTTCACGGGTCCAGGCAAGGTTACATTTGCTCCAGGCATACCAGGAGATATTGTCCCACTTAGCGTGTCGCCCGAAACAGGAGGATGGATATTGTCCAAAGATGCGTTTCTAGCAGGAACGCCAAACCTTGATGTTAGCTCAAAGTCAGGAGGGTTCAAATCCCTCTTCGGCGGAGAAGGCTTATTTCTTACTTACGTTACGGCAAAAGAAATGGAAGG
>JALTMP010000209.1 GCA_027001645.1 Candidatus Heimdallarchaeota archaeon | reverse complement strand
GTAAAGTCATGACTACTGACTGAACTGATAACACGGTAGTTCGCTTGTACCACGAGCTCGGAATCAGATGGAACAAGGGGGATTTCTGAAGCAAGAGCTGTTATTTCCAGGCGAGACTGCTTCACACCAAACCTTGCAAACGCTGGAAAAGAGGTAGTTAATATCATCGTGTCTGATTCTGTTGCGTTGAAAAGGAAAGGAATCTCAAAAATCCCCGTGCTCGTCGCCCGCAACGTCCAATATATTTCTAAGTCGTTGTCCGGGGAATGTGTGGATATGGGCAAGTCATTGTAGGTTTTCGTACTGGTCGCAGTAATGCTGACCAATTCTACACCTTCTGGGAGGAAAATAAGAGGAGTAACATTGAGAAGGTCAATATATCTGTTTTCAATTTCAAGCTTCATTTTCACAACAAAGTTTTCACCCGGAATAATGGTGTCGAGCAAGGGTTCGATAAAGGGTCTTATCTTTGCAACAACCGGTAACGGATGAGCCGTGAAATGGATGATTTCGTTGGGAAATATACTGTCCGCAACATGAATGATTCCTTGAGAATCCGGTGTTGGTCGAGAGTTCTCGAGCGTGTAGTACTGGTTTAGGAGCACATCACGCGTAACACTAACCGCTCCCGTATAAAGTCGCGAGAGGTTTAGTGCATAGTCAAACACGAACTGTTCGTTTCTGGGAGGAGAACGAATGATGATGTTGTTTTGCGAATCCATGCCAACACCCACTATCCGATCAGAATCGTCTGGTGGGTTGACTCCTTCGACAAGTCCAAGGACCTGGGTGTAGAGTTCATAAATCAAGGAGTCATAGAATCCGGGATCATCACTTCGTTCCAACCCAACATGAAGAACTATCCCCGAACTTGGATCACTACTGTTCTTGTAGTAAAAGACCGAATACCTTCCGAGCGATTCCTCAGGGGTTCCTAGAGGAATGGGGACAACGTCGGTTAGATTTGTGATCTCAAAGCTTATCCGAGAGACGGGGGAAGAAGAAACCAACTGGATGGACGGCGATGTAATGCTAATACTTGCCAGACTAGGGTTCTCCGATTGCCGATTTATGGCAATAGTATTGAAAAGGCTCAAGTTGGAGGAAGGCATTTCTGCCACCTCGTTTATTGTTGGGTCGAAATTGTTCAAGCAGACAAGATTCCCGCTATTTCTGACAAAGCTATTCAACTTGTTTGTCGCCGCGGTCCAAGCACTTGAATAATCGAGAAGAATAGTCGAATAGTTCCCCAGATTGAAGGAAGAGAGAGAAACCACATTTTGAGGGGCCAAATCATAAGTGGCTAATCCCGGGGGTGAAGTGATGCTCAAGCGATTGCCAGTGATCAGCAAATATTCTGGCCGAGGCGTAATGCGCGGGTATTTTCTCCCCAAATCATATATTTGCTTGATTTTTTCCCAGTACTGGCTCTCCTTGGATTGTTGATCGGTAGCATCTCCATAGGATCGATAGCCAAAATTGAAAAACGAGATAACATCCGCTCCTCCTGTTGCCGCAACCCAGAATTGGTGAAACAAGTCTTCTTCTGTGAAGTACATGTTCTGGAGAATAGATCCTCCAAACAAGAAGAGCTGGGTTTCAGCAGACGGGTTAATCGTTTTCAGAGCTCTAGTTATTGAGTACAAGGTCCGCGAATCTTTAGTATAGGATGCTCCTCCGACGTTTACTCGGTCTGTATGGATTAGTGCGAAGTTAAGGCCGATTGAAGGCATAAGCCCCCACCACACGATCCAAGACGGATTGATTGCCTTTACCTCGTCATACAGTAGATTCATTGCAGACGCAGTTCTGTTCTCGAGCCAGTCTTGAAAAATCAAGTCTTCGGTTTGATTATATTGATTTCGGGGGCGGAGATAAAAGCCCTTTTCAACATAAAAGGTTGTGTTATATCTTACCATAAATTCAGGAATCGAATCTTGGAACGTGCTCCACTTATAACTCCCAGAAGCTGGCTCCTCATCGCCAAGTACTACTCCGCCGAGCAAGTGTTTCCAATTAAGGTTATCGAGGCGAGTATGAATCATTTCGATAGCTTGTTGGCGATGGGGGGCACTGTAGAATGTATCAAGGGCAGAAGTGGTCTCGTTCCAGAATGACAGCATTGTAAAAAGTTTTACTCCCCGGTTAGCCAGGTATTCGAGCTTGTAAAACGTTGACCGATTCGAGGCAATCGGAATAACAACTTCGTCGCTATACATCGCCAGTTCCTTCCAGTTATACGAAAGTCCGCCCCAAGTTCCGGTCTGTGTTTTAATAGCCACCGGTCTTTCCAAAGGAGCAGAATATTGATCTAAGGATATTGCAAATTGAGAGAATTGATTAACGCTTGTTTCATGAGACTTCTGAGAAAACGAATCTAAATCATTTGAACCGCTCACCAACACATATTGGGCTGAAATCAGAGATGGTGGCAGAAGAATGGCAGAGAACAAAACGAGATGAGGAAAAAGTTTGAAAAAGGAGGTGTGAAAAGGGATACGCATGTTTTTCGCGTAAGATCACTCCTTCGCCTTAATAGTTATTGTGGTTTCAGCTCTCCAAACTCCAATCACTCTATGGCTCATCTAATGGCTGGCTTCTCGAGGTACCGGGGTTTCTTGAAAATACCCGATTGTTCAATTTGAAAACGCCTTTATGAATTTGAAATCCTCTGCTAATGCTCTGCTCACCTATGTGTTTATTCATCCCGTTACAAGAAATGTCTCCCACATCGCGATTTGCATCGAGCTGGAATGAATTAAGATAGTCTTTTATCCCGCATTTTTCATATATCTTTCAGCAAGGAGCTCTGTTCGTTCTCAAGGAGGACTATGATGCCTTAAAAACTGAAACTGCAGAGCACGCTAAACCAGAGCAACAAGAAAATGAAAGGTGACATCTGTCATTGACATGACGCTGTGGGTCGGTACCTTGAGTACGACTTTTTTCCTTGCAAGAATACATAGTTACTATAACAAAAGTCTAACTAACGCTTGCGATAGCTCGAAAGTCCCAGTATCAGTATTCATCCAAGACTCTGTTATCCCTCATAACAAAGGCAATTGGACTACATGCTAAAGTGGTTAAATGATCCCCCCTGACACATCAGCAGTCTGCAAAAAATGTGGGTTTTCGTCCCTCCAGGGAAACAAAGGCGAAATTCGCTATATATACCGAGTAAACCCTTGGTCGAAGAAAAAGCACTTCGATGGACCATACGACAAGGCATGCGCCTACGAAGTAATTCATGGAAACCTTCCTCCATTCAAAACATATCCTCTGACCAAACAAGAATACGTCTACCGATTGCTCTTTCGAAGCGAAATCCCAAAAGATGCTCACCTAACCAACATTCTTTCAAAATTCGCCATTGTGGTTGCAGTGATGTCATCCGCTCTTTTTGTCTTCGTCTATCTCCTAGCCACTCGTCTTTATTTTCTTCTCACTTATGCTTTCGTTGTTCTTTTAGATATTGCGGGTGTTTTGCTTATTCTGTTTGCTCTACTCACGTGGGACGCCATTAGAGATCGCGATCCTGACGCGACCTTCGAGGTAATTGAGAAACTGTTCTCCTGGCTTCCTAAATCATATAGATCCCTTGGAGCACAACTCTTCTCACCAATGAATCTCATGGAACTGTCTTGGCCTAGATTCTTAGCTCAATTATGTGTCTTCATAATCTACTCTCTTCTTCTTGTGTCTAGAATAACCGTCCGTCTTATCTTCTCTCTGCTTGAAATCATGACTTACTTCTTGGTGGTCTATCTTATTACGATCTTTGATTTTTTCTTCGCTATTACTCTTGGAATACCATTAATGTTGGTTGGAAGAATTTCTCCGCTGATTTTTCACCCCCTTCAAGCAGCTAAGAGTCTAAGCCAAAAGCTTAAGAGAATTCACTTGATTGTCCCAAGCATTATTTCATATCTTATTAACGGCCTCATGCATTATTTTGTTCTTATTCCGCTGAAATATATTACCGCTCCTCTAAAAGATGCCAGTTTTGCCACTCGAGAGATTGATTTCGAAAATATCTGGGAGAACAAAAAGTCCTCCAATGAACTGAGCGTTTACATTTACTTATATCAATTCTTGGACGTAATCGCTCTCATGCTTTTTCTTCTCTTATCTCAGTTGAAAGGGAATGCTGTAGTTAATTATTACATGGAGGCACTAAAATGGATCATTATTGTGATTCCAGGTATTGCTCTTTCAGCCGAATTGATTATTTTGGTCATGATCGGAAGAAACGAACTTGTGGAGATGTGGTACGGTCAATGGGTTAATCTAATTATGCACGTGTTTCAAATAAAGACCTTACGGGGTTCCATTGCAATCGCCGCTTTCATCATAGTACTTGCTGGATTTGATAAGGTAACAAAAAACATCTACAAAACACACGTAGTACGTTATTTGCCTCCTCCTAAGGACGTGATACAGACACTTGAAGCCAAAACAAGATCTCCCCTCATTTTACAAGATATTGGGGAGAAAAAGGAAACC
>JALTMP010000208.1 GCA_027001645.1 Candidatus Heimdallarchaeota archaeon | reverse complement strand
AACCACTAATTCCGATCACAATGTCTCCATGTCTAACCGGCTTAGCGAACGTTGAGCCAATTACCGATGATGAAAGATTCATGTCTAACAAAATATCTGCAAAAATGTATGCAACAAGTCTGGAACGACCCATACCCATCAAGTGAACGGTATTGCTAGTAATCGGTGTTCTATTTAACTGTTTCACGCAACGTAAGAGTAATTCTTCGCTAAGTCCCGTGAAATAGTGTCTCATTAGCGGTATAGATTCAGAGAGAATCTTGAATGCTCGGCGTGCCACGAAAAGCCTATCTTCGGGAGCCACAGTTGCATCCTGTTCCGTGGGCATCTGTACAGCGCTACTCACATGCTTTGATAAATCGTTCGGGCTAGGAAAAATAATTCCTGCTCTCTACCTACTTTCTTTTAACCGGATTAAACTCATGATAGCAATTGTATAAACTCTTCACACGTTGCTTTGATATCTGGAGCTTTTGTGATCGCTCTTCCAACAATTATAATATCAGCGCCCTTTTGGAGTGCTTCGGGAGTGCTTTCTAGATTTAATCCTCCCGCAACAGCAACTCTTACTTGAGGGAATCGTTGTTTTAGTTGAGAAATAAATCCCCACTTATGCTCTTTCTCGGCTAGCTCCATATCAATCCCACGATGTAGTAACACAACGGGCGGAGGAATCTTGAGTTTTTCCAATCTTCCAACAGGGTCCTCTACATTCATCATATCAACATAGAGAAGTCGTTTTTGCTTCCTAGCTTCTTCAATTGCTGCGTTAATAGTTGCATCGTCTGCTAATCCGCTAATCGATATGATTTCTGCACCCGCCTCCGCGGCCATTTTTACCTCTAACGCCCCTGTGTCTAATGTTTTCAGATCTGCAACGACATATGATCCGGGTCGTGCTTGTTTGATCGCAGTGATGCTTCTTAATCCTTCTGATTTTATGAGCGGAGTGCCTGCTTCTACAAAAATGCGATCTGACGGAGGGATCTCCTTGCTGATTCGTGCAGCATCTTGGAGGGAAAGCAAGTCTAGGGCGATTTGTAGGATTGGGAATTGAATGTTTTCTAGGTCAAAATCTGAAACCAATGTCTTCATTTCTTTTGTAAGAACTTGCTTGATCGCTTCAATATCACCAAGAGGATCTGTAATGATAGTGGGGAGAAGCACTGATGCCAAAGGATGGGTTTCAAGCCATGATTTAAGGTTCTCTAGTTGTGATTGACTAGAGTTAGAAACGATGCGTAAGACTGTGAAGTAAGGAGATGGAAAATCAAGCATTTCTTTAAATGAACTCGGAACTAAACGTTCTGCTTCAAACTTAGCTAATTCGAAACTATCTTGAGAATGAAAGCGAAAAATCCCAATCTTAGACATATGCTTGCATTTTCCTCGGGATTTAAAACCAGTTCTGTTTAGAACATCTTGAATGATCCTTCCCTCCCTTGACGACGTCTTGTCTGAGCTTCAGCTTTTGCCAGCCATTGAACCCATCTCCGTGTTAGACTACTGTGCAGAAGCCGTGCTACTTCGAACTCGGTATCTGAATCGGGACTGCGTAACAAAAGCTCGATTACCCAAAAAGTACAGAATTGAACAGTTGGATAATACCATTCGTCAGCGTCGAACAATCCAAGAGGCAAAACTGATTTATTCCGCAAGACAAGCCGGAGCAAACACTCCGATAATTCTTGATCTAGATATCTACAATCACTCTTTCACAATGCTGTTTATTGACGGCGTTCCTTTGCGTAAGATTGTTGATGAGAACCTCTTCGAATACATTCCTTTATTTCATTCTCTGGGGAAACAGCTGGGGCTCCTACATCAAGCAGGAATCATTCACGGAGATCTCACAACATCTAATGTTATTATTGAAGAACAAACCAAATTAGCCTATTTCATTGACTTTGGTCTGGGCCGTTTTTCTAGCACTATTGAAGATCATGCGACGGATTTGTTGGTACTAAAGAGGACGTTGGAGAGCACTCACTTCCATGCTTGGAAGGTTTCTTGGGATGCCTTTTTGAAAAGCTATCTCGCACACTATCCCAAAGCAAAGTCTGTTATCAAGCGGCTAGAAAGAATTGAACAAAGAGGAAGGCACGCTAGAAGGAAAGAAATCTAGAGGATGCTCGCCAAAATCTTGATTCCGCTAGTATTAAAACGGAAGAAACGAAGGTTATATTGGCAATAAAGATGAAAGATCCAGAGCCTCCCCATGATGACAGAAATCATGAACCGATTCTTGAGGAACTCATGGAAGATGAAGAAACAATGAATCGGGTGCTCGAAGAAATCGAAGAAACCGATGTGAATCCTGTTCTTCTGAAGCATGCTCGCCACAATCTTCTTCGACTCTACACTAGTACATTGCTTCTCAGATCTGCTTTCGGTACTGTCATGCTTCTCCTTCCAGTATATCTTCATGAATTAGGGAAAACTGGCGGCCCACAATTCTCAGGGGTTGAAATTGGTCTTGTTGTTGGCTCCTACTTTATAGGAGAAATGGCTTTTGTAACCATTTTCGGAAGATTAAGTGACTTAATGCAAAAACGACGACCATTTATTGTTGTAGGTAATCTTGTTGCAGCCGTCTCCTTTGCGATGTTTAGTTTGTCCAATGACTTTTTTGTCTTGTTCTGGGCTCATGTGGTTGAAGGTGTTGGTGCTGCCATGGTCATAGGGCCCTCTCTAGCTCTGATAGGTGATTCAACACCAGTCCAGGAAAGAGGTACCAAAATGGGACTTTTCGAAACAGTAACTTTCGGCGGGATGGCGGTTGGTTTCCTTCTTGGAGGAGCTGTTTACAAGGTGCTTGGAGGTGCTGCCAAGTACGGGCACTGGTCATTTGCGATTCTTTCCCCACTTCTATTGTTTGGTGCTTATGAAGCCTACAAAATGATCGAACCTGATCAGACAACATGGGAGGAAGAATGGCATCTTCTGAAGAGATTCTATCGGGAGACGATCAATCACAAGATCAATATCTTTGGAGGGATAATTGTTGCTAGCTTTGTTTGGTTAATGTCAGGGGTTCAAATGGCTCTCCGACAAAGCTTTGACTTTTACGCCATGCTCAGAGGAGAATACTTGCATGCGCGATTTGTATGGACGCTTTATGCTGCTGCAATTATTCTCGTTGTTACAGGAGTTATTGATCTTTACTTGGAACTAACGCTAAGCACTCAGGACAAAACTCCTTTGGGAGGAGAAGAACACTCCCACATTGATGAAGTTATTGAAGCATTTAAGCACGAAGACCTAAAGAGAATCCTCCCAGCATGGCTCATGGTTATGATCATTATCGGCACTATTACAACCTACCTCCCAATTATTTTAAATCAAGGCGTTGGGACACCTGGCGAAACAAGTACCCCAACGGATGATTCGCTTGCACAAGGCTTTAATGTCCTCGAAATTGGGGTCTTCTTCGTACTGGGAATGGTTGTGTTGGGCTCAATGCAATATTCCTTCGGAAAATTGGTTGACCATTGGGGAAGAAAACCCGTCCTAACTCTTGGACTCGTTTCTTTGGTGATCATGTCCGCCGACGTAGTATACGTGGTTGGATTCAAAAGAGAGATTCTTCAATCTCCATTCTCGTACCCCGGTATACTCTTCGTTGCCATCGGTGGAATTTCAGCTCTTGGCGTCGGAGCATTTGGTCCTGCAGCTCTCGCTGTTTTAGCGGACAGCTCAGATCAATCAAATCGAGGGATGAGCGGAGGTATCTATAGCTTTCTTATGGGTCTAGGAGAAATCACCGGAGATGTCGTTGGAGGGGTCTTCTGGGATCTAGGCAATGAATTTTTAGGACCCAACGGTGGAGCCATTATGGTCCTAGTTTTCGTCCTCATCATGGCTCTTGGAGCCTTTTTCAGCGTTCATCGCCTACAGGACCTATTTGGTGCAATCCTTCGAAAACAACCAAACGTTGAAGCTAAAGCAGTGCCATCTAAAGACGCGCTTGTTTCCGACTAGAACCTTCTCTCTATTTTGGTCTCCCTTTCTTTCACACAATCCTTCCCTCAACTTTTTGGACCCTTATGGAAATAATCAAATCTCTGATAACTAATTGGCGAATGATATTGAAATGACTGAATCAAAGGGCTTTCTTGGAAAATTGGAGCTAAAAAACTGCAGATTTCCTCTTATCTCTGGCGTCATCAATGTCTCTCCAGATTCATTCTACAAAGGATCCGTAAAAACCCGAAAAGAAGAATTGACGAACACCACTAAGGAAATGCTAGAGCAAGGTGCGAGAATTATTGATCTAGGGGCTCAAAGCACACGACCTCGCTCGCTATATGGTGGGCCCGGTGAATCTGGTGTTATTCATGAACTAGAACGAATAAAGAATAGCCTTCCTATTGTTTTAGATGTCGCCTCTTCATTTGACGCAGAAGTAACTGTTGACACCTATCAGCCGCAAGTTGCAGATTATGCTCTACAAAAAGGGGCATCGGGAATCAACGATGTTACAGGCTTCAAGCATAGTGCCAAAGTTGCCGAACTCGTTTCCCAGTATGATGTTTCTGCTATTGTCATGGCATCAAATAAGCTTCCCGGAGATGTTACATCAGCAAAGGACGCTCTAAAAGCGTTGAAAGATTCCATAAGAATCGGGCTAGAAGCTGGCATACCAAAGGAGAGAATAATCATCGACCCTGGATTCGGAGGTTGGCAAGGTAGACCCTTTGAAATAGACATTCAGATCTTCAGGGAATTTGAAGCCTATCAATCACTTGAACATGCAATATACATTGCCGTTAGCAGAAAATCTACTGTTGGCATCCCAACTGGTCGCAAGGATCCCTTTGATCGGCTTCCTGGCACCATCGCGCTGACTACACTCTTAGTAGAAAAAGGTGTCTCCATTGTAAGAACTCATGATGTGGCACCTACGGTCGACCTGATTAATATCGTTAACACATTCATCGGCGACCTCTAGTACTCCACTAAAGGAATCCGTTTCTGCTGTCAGATATCGGATTCTTTGATAAGCAGTGCTCCGCAAAGAATACATTTTTTCTCATAATAGTTATTCATTGTTCCGCATTCTGGACAAGGAATGGGGGATTCGTCTGTGTCCCAGCGGAGGGGTGTTTCTCTCTTTAAGATAAATCTCCCCTTTTTTTTACTGGTGTCGTCAAGAAGGTTCGGAACAATGAATGATGCTAGGAATGTCCACGTGATACTTATGCCTAACCCTGCAGCGAATAAAACGTTCCCGCTTAGTGTAAAAACCCCTGCAATGGCAAAAACTGACAAAATCAATACAGGAACCACCCAGATAAGCATTCTTCGCAAGATTATCCAAGTTAATCCCCAAAGAATTCTCCATGTCTGTCTGATCTCTGCGAACGCATCAACGACGTTTCGCCAATCCCTACGATATGGAAAGAGCAGAACGAGTAATAATACTGCCCAGAAAACCATTAGTCCACCCAGAGGCGCAACCAGTGTTAATGGGTGCAGCACCTCAAAAATCAATCCATATCCAATCATTCCTAAGACACTGGTAAAAATTGCAAAAAAAGCAAACACTAAACGAAAATAAAATGGCTTTATCCGAAATTCAATGCTTTCCAAAGAAAACCCTTCCTTTGTCAAACATTGATTCCTTGTCTTCTCATTACAGCGTTTTGGACTCTTTCTAAAGTCATCTCATTCTTTTCATCAAATTGTATTGTTGCGCTAATCCCTTGAAACTGATCTCTAACTCTGTTTTTTGATCCTGCATAAGTCATCCGCAGTCTCACGGGTGCTTCCATGGGCATCCACACAATAAACACCATTCTCTTGTCATCCATTCCCACTCTATTCTTGACCGGGGCATCGTAGAGAATGAATCTAGGTTCTTCATCTGGTAACTCCTTTCGAAATTCATCAATAGGGAGCTCTCCCTCATTCTCAACAACAATTTTCTCATTTTCAATTTTCAAGACAATATAACCCGGGCGCTTTGAGTACCTCAACGCCTCGTACTTATCAACTGCGACCTCATCTAATTCAAAAGCAATAGACATTATGGTGACCTTGTTTTCTCCTAACAAAAGCTTTTTGCAATATTCTTACCGTATTTTTTTTGTAAATGATCATACTTGGCTTAGAATCCAGTGCAGATAAACTCGGAGTGGGCATTATTTCAGACGAGGGGAAGATTCTTGCCAATCTGCGGAAAACCTATAAACCCCCTAGGGGCAGTGGCGTTCTTCCAAGAGAAGCTTCTGAACATCATGCCAAAAACATTCCTGACCTGATCAAAGGCGCATTTGAAGAAGCAGAGTTACATCCTCGCGAAATTGATCTAATTGCTTTCACTAGGGGTTGCGGGATGGGCCCGTGTTTGAGAGTTGCTGCAGTTGCTGCGAGAACTCTGAGCTCTCAACTGAGAAAACCACTAATTGGAGTTAATCACCAGGTGGGTCATATTGAAATTGGGAGACTTGTAACGGGTTTTGATGATCCTGTTGTTCTCTACGTAAGTGGGGGGAATACTCAAATCATTGCTTATACTGAAGAACGTTACCGTGTCTTTGGAGAAACCTTAGATATTCCGATCGGAAATTGCCTTGATGTATTCGGACGCGAGGCAGGACTGAGTGATAAACATGCCCCAATGGGTCGTGTTGTGGAGCTTCTGGCTGAAAAAACAGATGAATACATACCCCTTCCCTATGTCGTTAAGGGGATGGATCTCTCGTTTTCTGGCATCCTAACTGCGACTCTTAGGCATCTGAAAAGCGGTATTCCCGTAGAGGTGTTAGCGAATTCTCTGCAAGAAACAGTGTTCGCAATGCTAACCGAAGTTACTGAAAGGGCTCTTAGTCATACAAGAAAAGATGAAATCTTAGTAACTGGTGGAGTTGCAGCCAATACTCGCCTAAAAGAAATGTTGAATCAAATGGCCTCCGAACATGGGGCAAAATTTGCCGGTTTGCCCGCTCCCCTTGCCATAGATAATGGCGTCATGATTGCGTGGGCCGGCTACTTGATGTGGGTTACCGGACAGAGGCCAAAGCCAGAGGATTATCTAGTTGATCAACATTTTAGGGTAGAAGATGTAGAAGTTACTTGGAGATCCAATTCTCATAAAATAAGAACCCCTAAAGTCAAATCTTCATAGGTTCTCGTCCTGGATTTTCTGGACTTTTTCTTTAATGCTTGAATACAGCGGCCCTACATACAAGCACTCTTGAGGTGGCATTGACGCATCTTGTGACACTGAGTCTAAGTCTGGTTGAGTTATGTGCAAGCCTCTTACTACTGCAAATGGCCTCTTTTCGTTTGTTTCTCCCATCAAAATTGTTGCCGCCGTTCCAATGTTGTCAGCAAGTGCTCGCGTCGTAATCATCATTTTGTAGCCGTACAGGTCCGTTTTCCCTCTTTCATCAATTATTGCTGGAAGCCCAGAGATGCCTAGTGCGATTGCACTTGTTCCCTTACGAAGCGGGATTGTCCTAGAGTCAATAATTATTACTCCAACACTTTTTCCTAATTCTTTCTGGATTCGTTTTCTAAAACGTTTGGCTATTTCATCCGGATTTCTTGGGAGTAGAAGGACATAACCAGGAGGGGCGTTAGACAAATCGATTCCGGCATTAGCTGATAGACCATGTTCAGTTTCGGTTAAGAGGACTCTATAGACCCAACCAATCACTCGATTGTTGCTCTCTCTGATGACTACTTCTGCTACTCTTGGGTCCATTGTTGCTTTTTTTGCGATCCACTTTGCATGGGCAGATGGCTCAATCTCATCTAGTTTGAGCATAAGATTATCTTGGTAGCTAAAGACTTTGCTTGCAATAACGACAATGTCGTCATCTTCTAGTTGAAATTTGTGTTTTTCCAGAGACGCAATGAATGCTGGAAAAACTTCTTCACCTGGCCGGATGAGCTCAGATTCCAAAGCAAACACTTGATAGGTGGGAGGAAGCTTCACGAACAAAACACGTATTACCCTCTCATAAATTTGGGCTTTGTTTTGTAGCAATAACTACTTCTACGCGATACTTGGAAGTACCTTGTTTCTCTTAAGTTGCCATGTTGAGAGCTGGTCTGGTGTCTTTGGATATTCTTTGTAAACCTCTTGAACCTGTTTCGCTTGTGACATAAATCTTTTCAGCTTCAGCAAGAGCCCGTACTTTGGAAATGCCTTTATCGACCGCCAAATCTGATCAAAGATGCCCATGGAGTGTTTTGCATCTGTGAAAACGAAAGCTAAGTCTTCCTCCGTGATTATTCCTCTGTCGAAAAAGAATTGTAACCCCCTCGAACCAATCTGTTCTAAGAACTCAGCGGCTAGTTTCCCGACCGAATGTTTTATGCCGAATGCATTCATGACGTTGACATTATAATCCCACAATGTATTAACAGAAGTATTCCTTTCCTCCACTGCTTTAATTGCTTGGATTCCTGCATAGTACCCTGCAACCAATCCCGGTCCGTGTCCTTCTGCCGTTGCGGGCTCCACATGGCATGCTGCATCGCCTGCCGCCATAAATCCCGGAGCTACTGCCGTATCGAGAGGTGGCCGCACAGGGATTTGCCCACCGCTTGCATCAATCACTTCATAGCTTCCCGGGGGATAATATTTCTTCATTGCTCTATAGTACACTTCTTTTACGTTTAGATGGGCTATGCCCTCATGGGGAACCCACCCCGTGCCCGCATTAAGCTGTTTTTCTCCTTTTGAAAAGAACCAAATGTATCCCGGTGACGGAATGTCCTCCTCATATTTTAGGACAATCTCTTCTCTCCATGGGTGATCCTCTTTCAATCTTATGATCTCTCGATATGTCTTAACCATGAATTTCTTCGCAAAGCCTTTGTCAAGAGGAGGATAGAAATCGGTTGGGAGGCTTCTACGAACAACGCTGACGGCTCCCGTTGCATCAATCACAATGGATGCTTCTAAAATCATTTCTTTCCCATCAGTTCCTAGAGTTTTTACTCCTTGCACCTTCCCATCCTTTATTATGGCTGATCTTGCTCTTGTTTTCGGAAAAACGATTGCCCCAGCGTTTTCTGCTTCCTTAAGCAATCGCTGTCCGTACACATGTCTATTTACAACAAATCCCGGGGCATCAAGCACAACTCGTGAATCTTCATTTTCACCAATGATGACCATGCGTTTGATGATGTCGTTTACTTCTTCACCGTGAGGCATAGCAATACCTAGTTGTTCATGAAGAAGTTGGGGAGATCGTCTATCTAGTGCATCTCCACAGGTTTTGTTACCGATCTGATCTTTTGCCTTCTTGTCAAGAACAGCTACTTCCAGCCCTGCTTTTGCCGTTGTAATTGCTGCACTAACTCCTGCCGGACCACTACCAGCGATAATCACATCAAATTTCTTTCTTTCAGACACAGAGGGTTTGTTGAAAATTCGTTTTTATCTATTTCGTGTGATGAGAAAATGCACTGTCAAGACGCCCCGTTAAGAGATAGACCGACACAAGGGAAAACACGTACGGAATGTCTGGTTTATACTTCTCGGAAAAGGTCTACCATGCCTGCAATCGAATTAATAGGTTCGTAGTCATACACATTTACGGGGATAATATCACCGTCCTTTAAATGGAGGACATGAGGCATTACTTGATAATAATCGTTACTAGAAAAAATCGTCCATAACTTCCCTTCAAACATTTGTTCATACCCGTCCTTTTTGACTTCATGAGCACGAACAATGGTGGACAAGCCATTTTCTGAAAGAAACGCTTCGACTGCCGCCTTTCCATAAAAAAAGGTTCCTTGTCCTCTAAAATAATTAGGCTCGAACCAAGAGTTACGGTCTAACGGGTCATTCCATAACAACTGTAATGCTAATTGCTCCGGGTGTGGTGTTTTCTGTAACTTATACAAATCGGTGAGCTTGGCAGGGTGTTTTCCTTCCTTTTTTGCAATTCCACCGTGTACCAAGAACAACCTCTGGTTTAGAACCATCGCGTAAGGTAGTTGGGCAAATAATTTGAGGGCATTTCTGTAAAGGGTCTTAGATAACCTCATAGCTTCATCCATGAAACCATATCTTTTGCATACTTGCTCAGTTTCGTGATTACCCCTAAGTAAATGAACTCTGCCTTGGTGCTTTTTGACCATGTAAAGAATAGTAGTGAGGGCCTCAACCTGATGGGACCCTCTGTCTACAATATCCCCTAGAAAAATGACATGTTCTGCTTCTTTCTTCCAAATGGTAAGGCTTCTCAACAAAGAATCAAAATCTCCGTGTATGTCCCCCACAACTAATACATTTTCACTCTCTAATTCCTTTATAGGCGGTTCTTCCTTAATTATTGGAAGAACATCGAGAAATAACGTGTTTACTTTTTCTGGAGAAAAGGCAGGGGGTTTGTATTTTTTCATTTCGATCACCCCTTCATTCATCATAACGGGCTCTTCAAAAGAGCTTCACGGAATACTTTCAGACATTGACATTAACTCTTTCGAAAGTGTTTGGCCAATCCCCAAAGAATTCTATGGTGGATTCTTTTCGCCTTCTTGTGAATTGTGAGTTTTCGTAGGCTTGATATATTCTCAAATGAATCCCATTATAGTGGTTCGCAAGCCTACACCTTTCTCAACCCCCTCAATAGATTTTCAAAATCTCTCATACTTGGGTCTGGACATATTAACAGAAAGCGGATCTAAACCTTCTGAACGATTTTATGCCGCCTACTTTGAGAGTAAAGAAAAACAAGAGCTTTTTGATCGACTTTCATATAGAGAAGTCTTAACACTAATCAAAAAGTACAGGCCTAATTTCGTGATTACAGATAGTCTCACCGAATTCGGTAGTGAGAAAAAAAGCATCATGCGTTTTCTTTCTCGCCTCCCTCCTGATGTTTCTGTTGTTGTGGCTACAAAGACTAGTAATCACACTATTCCAGTTCAAACCCTTGCGAAGAAAATAGGTATTAAAGTGAATAGAAAGCTCTCCGCCCTCCAAACCGCTCAAGTTGTTGTTCAATTGGTAAAACGCGGGTATGGGCAAATTTTAGACGTCTTTGACGATGAAGTATTAATCTTGGTCTCGCGTCCCCGCTCAAAAGGGAAAGGAGGATGGAGCCAACGAAGATTTGAGCGATCACTTGATGAAATCGTTCAACGCGCAACTAGGGATTTAATTAGAGATCTTGAAAACTTGGGTTTTGACTTCGAAACATATTCCGAAAAAAGCAACCAAGGTCTCAGGTCTTCCCGGATCATTGTCTATGGGGATGCCACGAAGGTATTTTCGAGTGTTAATACTAAAAAATACCATCCTGCGGTCATCAAGCTTGTTAGAAAGCCAAAGAATCGCTTCAAATTCTTGCCTCTATCGGCAACGACCCCTAGCGTTGCACTGTCCAGTTCTTCGAGAAAACTCATTGTAGGATTAGACCCCGGACTAACCTTTGGAATCGCACTGGTCGATCTTGATGGAAGAATAGTAAAAACTGCAAGTATCAAACACGCGCTTCGCTCCGAGATTCTTGATTTCATTCTTTCACATGGTTCTCCTCTTATTGTCTGTTCTGATGTTTCTCCAATGCCCAAGCAAGTAGAAAAGATTGCTAGCCTAAGTAATGCTATCAAGTTTTCGCCCCCTCATGATCTTTCCAAATCTGAGAAAAAAGGGTTAACGGAGAACTTCCGCGTTCGCAATGCTCACGAAATGGATGCGCTAGCGGCCGCCTTGAAAGGATATAAATCCGTAAGATCTACTATTGAAAAGATCCAATCGCAATCACAAGGACTTAGCCGATCCCAACGCGAGGCAGTAATTGCCCTGGTTCTTAGAGGGTTACCAATTGAGGAGGCCAAAGCCCTTATTCGTGTTCAACAAACAGACGTTCATTCTGAGGAAGACACCATTCTAAGTGAGGAACAAAAGATCTCGATGGAGCGTTACTTGCGATTACTCTCATTTCTTTCCCACACGGAAGAAACTATCCAACACATGCAAGAATATCAGGCTCAGCTCCTAAAAGACAATGAGTTTCTCGCCAAAGAGGTTGATGAATTACAAGCCGAACTTCGTCGTAGAAAGAGTAAGGAAATTAGTATGGCAATGGCTAGTGAAGAAGTTCGGCAGAAAAGCCGAATTATTAACCAACTGCGGGATGAAATTGATCGGCTTAGGGCCATGTTGAGAAATGCTGAAAAACAAGTCGAAGACGCCAAACAAATGCTGTGGTTACGAAACTACATGAATGGTGTTCCTGTAAGAGTCCTTAAGCGGTTCACCAATTCTGAAATCGAGAAGGCTGATCGCATCTATCATCTCCAGGAAAGAGACGTGTTCTACTTTGAGGATGTGAGTGGCGGGGGACGGATTACTGCTGAACTAATAGGTATGCTTAATCCTAAAGCAATCATTTACCGGAAAGGAGAGTTTACGCAAATCTCAAAATACGAGTTATTGCGCAGGGGAATTCCCATTTTCAAAGAGCCAAAAACTGGCTTTCTAAAAATAGGAGAAATTGGTGTTATTACCCAAAAGGCGCTTGAAGAAGGTATTAAGCAAGGAGAACAAGAAATTATTGAATTTGAACGAAAGCTGACAAGGGAAAAACTAGAAGCAATTCTCTCGGAATATCGAGAAGCAAGAAAAGAGTTAGATGACGATGGTCCCCCTCCCGAATAAGATTCTTGCACTAAGTTTCTCCAAAGCTATCAAAATACGAAGAGAGTTTTTAGAATACTTATTAATTCTAAAACCAAAAATTAGTTTAGTATCTATTGATCAAGCTGGTTTATATGACGGGCTTTGCCTTTCTAGTCATCGATCGCGAGAGTGGAACCCCCATCCTCACGCAAGAAATGCGCTTTGAAGATGGATTAGCCGATTCCGTATTGCTAGGTGGTTTTGTCTCCGCTGTTTCTCGCCTTCTCGAAGAAATCAAATTAGGTCAAATCAAGATTGTCCAAACTGAGGAATACACCTTAATTTCCGAACTAAGTCAGCGTTTTATCTTGGTAGTAATTGGAGATTTCGCCCATTCGGGATTGGTTCTATCCACCCTAAAAGCTCTGGGAAAATTCTTAGACGAGCAGATCCCTAAAGATATTCACCTCTCAGAACTCCCCTCCGAAGTTGTGTCTTATGTAGAAGATGTGTTAAACCAGCAGTCAATCCTTTGGAGTGATTCTCCCATAAAATCCGGGATCTTGCGAAGACGGGGGTTAGCTGGTTTCAAAGTACTTGCAGGAGATCTACCCAACGAAAGTGAATCTGATCTCCTATCCTTTCTCTCTTCAATTGTTCCATCGAAGATTTCTCACGACTTGGCTTTCTTCCTTCCCTTGAGTCAAGATCGCATAATTTTAGGGTATCTCTTCCCCCACTCTCAAGGACCGATCGTCTTCTATACCGCTTTCCGAAGAAAGATGTTTCATATCATGTGGAGTTTCAAACATGTATTTTCCTATGTTGCCAAACAGGTTCTGGAAAAGAATATCGATAAACTAGACTCATTGCAACCAGACCAACCCGTCGTTTTCGATATTGTTGGTGAATTTACTGAACAATTCAAGAATCACCTCTCTAATGAAGTCCCATCATTAGAATTAGACTTATTTGAAGTACTCATCGAACTTCTTGATCTAGACTTCGGAAAACTATTGGCAAATATCCAATTGGGCCGCCCCGTGGCCATCTACTCTCCTTCCTCTGAAGATGCTGTACCATTAGTAAATCTCCTTTCCTATGTTTGCGAAATCTCAAGCACGTCTACGGATTTAAGCGAGGAATTTCCTCAAAGAGTTACTTGGAGCCCACCTGATTTTAAGGAAATTTATCTAAAGCTAAATTACATTCTCGTCAATCTTAAGACCGGGAAAGTTATCAACGCGAGCAAAGCAGAATACTGGGAACACAAAACAAAAGCAATTCTCAATAAAGTTCCCGAAGGTGCTCGAGTACATGCTTTTAGAGAAGAATTTCACAAAATCTTTGCTGATGCACTTATCGCTCTTAACAATATCTTATTGGGTGAGACACTTTCTTCCGTTCTTGAATCTATCCCCGAAAAAGACTACAGGAGGTTCCTTGAAAAGGTCATCATCTCGCTTAATCCACTTATTTCCAAATCCCCACTCTCGGTAGCTACCTCTGAAATTAAGTGGTGAATGCTTTGGAGTTACAATATAAGACTAGGAAGAGTTGCTTGGGGTTTCCTACTGTTCTCTATCTGCTTGACATTCCCCTTGAGATTCTTGCTCAAGCGTTTGAAAAAGAAGGAAACATGAAACTCTTGCCCTTCTCTCGAAAACTCCTTCGGGTAAACACTCGTTTTTTTGATCTGACAGCACTGGAAGGTTCAAAACAGATCAAGGTTATTTATCACTGTGATCGGGAAGTCATGGCTACTATAAGGGACTTTGTTGAAAACAAACTACTTTCACTAATATCAGAAACTAGCTGAAAAATTGCCTTTTTTTCACCGAAAATCTTCCAAGCTGTCGCGTAGCTTGTATAAAGGTTATTAGATAAAAAAATTGTAGGTTCCAACGGGTGTGATCATTGGGTGATCAACTTGTCAAATTATACAAACAAGTCGAGTCGAAATGGGGAAAAATCGAGTTGTACCGGCTAATCGTTAAAACCAGAATCTCTCCTGAAATGGCAAAAAAACTTCCTGATTCAGAAGAAAACCTTCACCTTGTTCAGAAAGCATTAGATGAATTGGGTTTGGAGCTGAGATCCGCTAGTCAAGTAGAAAAGCGAAAAGGCAGAATAGCAAGATTCTTAAGGAGGTTCAAGAGATGAGTGTCCCTATCAGCTTTGACAAAGAGAAGAACATTCTCACTATTGGAGGCCAGCCCGTCGTACTTCACTGCCATCACTACAATATGTTTCTCCAACAATCCATTGCCGATCTAATTGGTGAAGAAAATGCCCGAAATCTCCAAATCTCATCGGCTCAAAAGGTAATTTCTAAGGTCTATGATAATCTTAAGCCAAGTTTTTCTGATCCTAAAGAAATCCTCGAGCTGGGAGCTGAAATTTTCAAAAAATTGGGGTACGGCATTATCGATTTTTCAAAAGTTGGCAAGTCTGGTGGTCAAATCATGTTGCCCATGTCGCATTATGCCTTCAACTGGTTTGAAAAATTTGGACCAGCCAAAAGCGGAGTTTGTCTATTCGCAATGGGCTTCATTCTTGCAACCATAAATCGCGCTTTTGGCACAGACTTTAGCGTAACTGATATTCGGGAGGTAGAATGCAGGGCTATGAACCCCGAAGAACATGAGCATTGCGTTATTGAGGTTGGTAAAAATGGCAATTGATGAAGATGCTGTTATTGAAGGAGTTCAGCAATTGGGGCTTGAAGGAGGAGAAAATGGTCTCATCCTAGAATTTGGTGTTGCTCTGACTTACGGCTTTGCGGATTATTACGCGGCATTGGAATACGAAGCTGAGCGACTATTCCAAAAGGAGGCTAGTGATGAATTTGTACTGCAAGCTGCTCGAGAACTATTTATCGAAGCTGGACATATCTGTGGATTCAACACACTAGGTGGCATCATGAAAAGCGAGGCATGGGATGCAGTTGTCATGCCCATGATCGAATCCCGGGAAGATTGGATTCGTGGCATAATCGCAGTTATTAACGCCTTAGGCTGGGGTAGATACGAAATTCTAGAATTGATTCCCGAGGAAAAACTAGTCGTAGAAGTGAAAAATTCCTATGAATGCCGATATTACTTGGAGCATTATGGATCCAACGCTGACTCTGCAAAGTGTTATCTCTCTCTTGGTGTTCTCTCAAGTATCATGAATTTGATTTACGAAGGCAATATCCTTGAAAAACCAGAACTCACGGAAACTTTTTACCATCAATTGTTTAAAGAAAATAAGAAGTTTATCGCTCGCTCGCTCTCTTGCAGAGCAAAGGGCGATAATGTATGTACCATTGAAGTCTCAAAAATTCAGTAAATACCTAAAGAATGGGGGTTTAGGTCTTAATACTGTTCTCTTCGGATTTTCCCCTTCTGCATTTTCCAATCCTTTATTATTCTCAGTAATGATCCTCTTGTGATGATATCAAAAGCAACCCCTGGAGAGAGGTTTTGGAAAGCATTGAAGGAAGAAAAACCCTTGCAACTT
>JALTMP010000207.1:184-4557 GCA_027001645.1 Candidatus Heimdallarchaeota archaeon | reverse complement strand
GTTAGGTCTTGATCGTATTCTTTTCCGACATTGTATGGTGGGGAGGTGACCATGAGGTGGATGGAGTTGTCTGGTAATTCGTCCATTTTTTCGCTTGAGGAGTGGATGATGGTGTTTATGATGTTTTGGGGGATAGGGTTTTCCTCGTAGGGGGTGTTTTTTTCGGGAGGTAGCGTTGCGTAGAGTTTGCTGTTGTAGAAGGGGGAGGAGTCGTGGCTTTCTCGCTTGCTTGAGCCAAAAGCGCTGGTTCTGGTTCCTTTTCTAGGTCTTCCCATTGGTGTTTCCCTTTCCTTATCGGATAGTGGTTTTGTAGGTTTTTGTTTTTTAGGGAGCCGTACAAGACGTGTTGGTTTGCGTGGCGAATTTGTTTGGGTGCGATGGTGTGATTCGTTGATTTTTCGTGTTTGTAGATTTATTAAGGGAAGATGGTCCCTGTTTGAAGCTCAAAACTGCTAGGGGAGGACGTGCTTCGGACAGGTTCCAAGAGCGAAAACGTAGATGGTTACGGGGGCCTGATTATTGCTTGGCTTGGATGAGTTGAGAAACTCGTGAAAGACGCGGGTCTTTTTTCCCGACATGTTGGGTTGAGGGGTAGGGAAGAGAGCTGTTTGGTAAAGGTTGACAAGGTGTTTGTTTTCAGAGCTGTTGGGGTTAAGAGTAATATATTGTCGTGAGGAATTTTATGCGGTTGTTATGGGTTCGAGCATTGTTATGATCATGAGGAACTCGGTCCTTTTTGCACTGATTGGAGTAGTGTTATTCATTCCTGTCGTGTACTTGCTTATTTTTCAGGTTTACTACATGGGGGAGTGGTTTTCGGCTCGTGTTAAGAATCCTGAAGCAGGCACTCCTCTGGAGTTTGTTCTTTACTCAATGGGAATGTATGCGTATGTTGCGATTGTATTTGGATCGTTGTTTTTTGGTTTGCTGAATAAGGTGATCAATGATGAGTGGGCGATTTCGCAGTCTGTGAAAAGGGCGGTTATTTCGATGATTGTGGGTGTTTTTCCATTTTTCATTTTTCTTCTTTTTTCAGCGAGCGCAGTGTTTCACGTGGTGTATAGAGTTGGTTGGAGCGTTGAGGGTTCGGCTACTGGGGAAGATGTGGGTGCAAGCTTTGTTTTTATGTTGATTTCTTTCTTGTTGTTTTCGTTGTTCTTGCTGCCGATATTTCTTTACCAATTGCATAGCATGGTGTTTGAGATGGGGGGAGAGTATGGTGAAGCGGAAGAGTATTTTGAAGAATATTGATTTAGTTGAAGAGGTTTTGCTTGTTTCTTTAGGGGGCGGGTTTTGTGGCTAGGAGGTAGTAAGTGGGCCCCCTGATTTTCCGGGCCTTGGTTGTTCGTAAGCCGTTGCTTGTAAGAAGGGAGTGGAGTTGGTCAGGAGTGAAGAATGTGGATTTCATGAGGAGTGTTTTTTCCATGCTAGTGATAAATCTTCCAGGTCTGGTTTTTGGGTTGATTTCGACGATCACGAGGGTTCCGCCTGGTTTCAGACATCGTTTTATTTCTGCGATTCCTTTGTTGTGATCGTCCCAGTGGTGAAGGGAATCAGAGACGAGTACAAGATCGAAGAAGTTGTTTGGGAAGGGAAGGTGTTCCGCGACTCCTAGTTTGATTTTGAACTGGGGGTTGCGGCGTTTTGCGCGGATTAGCATTCTTGGAGAAGGATCGAGAAGCCACACTTCTTGTGCGAGGTGTGTGAAGAACTCGGCGAATTTCCCAGTTCCAGCTCCGATTTCTATCATTTTTTGGAAGGGGGTGGTGAGATCATTGAGGATTTCTGTGGGTTCGCGATAGGGGATGAGACGGTCGTAGAGCGGTGCAATGATGTCGAAGGAGAATTTCATGGATAGTAGTAACTTACACGGGTTTTTCTTACTTTTTCTCGAAGATTGAGGGTGTTCAACTTTATCTTGCATCGTTGAAACATGTGTTTCGGATAAAAAAGAACACTGAATTGTGAAAAAATGCAGGTTTAGAGAGAATTGCAACAAAGAATTTGCGTAATGAGTAAGAAGGAAAAGAAAGGACGTGCAGAGATAGAGAAGCGCCGAGATTCATTTTTTCCGGCGTGCTACAGTTCTTGAGTAGAACGCGAGGGCAAACACTGGAAGGAGAGAAGATACCCATGGGAAAGAGAGAGGAAGTTCAGGAGGAGCAACAGAGGAGGGAAAGGGGTCTGTCTGTGATTCCGTGCTAGGATTGGGGTCAATGATTTCGATTTTGTAGAAATCTTCTTTGTCGTAGAACTTGGCTTTGTTGTATTGCGTGTCGACTGCTTCGAGATAAAACAAGAGAGTTGATCCGGGGGGATAATCATCGCGAATGCTGACGCGACAGGTTGCACTTGTTTCGGTTTCACTATCTTTTTCCATTTCGAGTTGGTTCCAACCTTTACCGCGTATGTAGTAGTTAAGAAATGCGGTTTGAATCCCCGAGGGGTCTTGTAGAGTAACGGAGATCGTAATTGTTTCACCAGGCAATACTTTTTTGGGGTAGTTTATTGAGGTAAGTTCCGGTGGCTTGTAGTCGGTCATATTTGTTGAATACCATTTACCTCCATTGTCTAACACAAGTTCTTGCATGCTTTTGCTATGTATTTGAAATCCAAAACTAAGCGGTGGGTCGTTGGGAAAAGACATCGTTATGTTGAAAAAGCCGCTTGCATCGAACGTAATGAAATAGATAGTTTGCAATCCTGATGCGAAATTTATAAGTACGTAAACGGATGTGATCCATGAAGTGTTATTCACCCATAGGCCAAAGGACAGAGAATCACGTGGACTTGCGGGGAATGGAGAAAGATAAACGGAGTATTCGAGAAAGATAGTTTGCTCGGAGGGAGAGGTTGAGAAGGAAAATATTTCCAAGCCATCGGTGGAACCAATTACTAATTGTTCCGAGGAAAAGTCCATGGTAGCGGTTGTTTTCCAATAGTCGATAGTTTGTTCAATAACGGGACTGGAGGGATCAGTAATATTGACAATGTGGAGATAACCAAAATCTTGTACAATTAATGTTTGGTTGTAGAGGGCAAAGGTGGAGATTGTAGAGAAAAGACTCACTGTTGCTAGTTCATAAGTGTTCTCGGGCACTGTGGTGTTATAAATCACTAGAGTATTATCACAAGCGAGAACGGCGTATTGCTTGGAAAGCAGAAAGTATGGGGTTGAGTTTGGGAAGTCACTTATGATTTTTTTAATTTGATAAGGTGAATGTGGGTCGCTTATATCGAATATAGTCATGCCGAGATCATCTCGAATAAACATGTAGTTTTGTTGAATTTCGACCATGAATGAAGCATTTGACAGCGTGATGCTAGTAAGGAGAGTTGGGTTATAGATGTCTGTAATATTCACGAGATTAACTCGATTGGGATGTAAAGCGGCAAGAAGGGTTCCATTGACATCTAGATCTGTGTATGGGTCATTAGTCAATATTGTTGATACAAGTGAGAGGTTCGATGGGTTGGTAATGTCAAAGACGCTGATACCCCAAGCAGTTCGGATAAGAAATGCCATGTTGTTTTGGAGAACAATTTTAGAATATTCCCCGACAGGCGGTCGATAAGAATCAAGAATTCTCATCGAAGAGGGAGTCGTTACGTTAATGCTCATAAACCCCTGATCAGTAATGGTATATGCAATTCCGTTACGCACGGCAACATCCTTGACGATGAGGGTGATGGATGAAAAGTTCCCAGCAAGGGTTTGATTGTAAATGTTAGAAGCATTTATGCTGTAAGTGAAAGCGTAGGAATCAAGAGCAAATATGAACGAGCTATAACGGATGATTTGAGTTGTATATTGGGTGAGGGGAGACTGGAACGCATAAATGCCTACGGGAGCAATAGGGTCGGAAATATTAACCGTGAAGACAGTTCCAATGTTGGCGATGAATGCAATGTCCCCCTCTATTATAAGCCCTTTTGGGTCATAAATGGTGATGGTAGAATTATCGTAAGGTATGTCTCGGTAGCCACCAATTTTGCTTGGATTGAGAGGGTCAGCAAAATCGATCATTATAACGCTTTCATACCCGTTTGTTCCAATGTGTAAGAATTTCGCAGATTCCTGATAGGCCATGGATTGAAGAGTGATATCCCCCCCGAAGTTGAGGTACGAGATTAAAGAAATGCGGGTAGGATCGCTCACATTAAGGGTTTTAACATAACCGGGATAACCGCCAAGGAATAGTAAGTTGTTATGCAGTTCCATTATGCTTATTCGTAAATTTTCATCATAGTAAGTACTAAGGGTTGATGGGCTGTGGGGGTTGCTTACATTAATCAATAGTATTCTACGTTCTAGTCGCAGATAGGCAACGGAGTTATTTACTAAAATTTGCATAGCAGGGATGTTTTTGAAA
>JALTMP010000207.1:0-174 GCA_027001645.1 Candidatus Heimdallarchaeota archaeon | reverse complement strand
ATTAAAGAAATGCGGGTAGGATCGCTCACATTAAGGGTTTTAACATAACCGGGATAACCGCCAAGGAATAGTAAGTTGTTATGCAGTTCCATTATGCTTATTCGTAAATTTTCATCATAGTAAGTACTAAGGGTTGATGGGCTGTGGGGGTTGCTTACATTAATCAATAGTATT
>JALTMP010000206.1:3598-4579 GCA_027001645.1 Candidatus Heimdallarchaeota archaeon | reverse complement strand
CTTTTAGGTAGATTAGCTCTTCCAAGGAGTCGTAAACTAAGCGCTCGGGTTCCTTTGCTTCTATTGTGAATTCACGTTCCTCGACTGGCTTAACAGTTGAAGGGTTTGACATGAGCCCAATCATCGCTCGCAAGGCTTCATTCAGCAACTCTTCTATACTTTGGACATTATAAACTTCTATAGCAACATCAGCTGTTGCAGTATTTTCTGGATATCGATAGGGCATTCCGAGGCAAGTTCTGTTAATCTTCAATAAATACTGTTTGAAACACCCATGCGAATTGAACCAACATATCGGATCGATAATCACTTGAAGCTCAATAATATCAGTATCAATGTGGTTGAAAGCAAACAAGATGAGATCGTAGAATTAGAAGCGTGTACGTGTAGCGTTAGAGAAGCAATTGATTGCCCAAAGGTCAAGAATTGCATAGCTGCAAACATCCTTGCGGAACATGTTCAACCTTCAATAAACGGAGTGCAAGGTCGTTTTGCAACAGTTCCCCAGCATCTGAACAATCAAGAAAAAACCGTTTCTGATGATTGGCAATTGAAGGATTCGCAAATTCATGATAAGAACACTCTAAATGACTTGACTGGTTCCGAATGGCTGTATTATACGAGAAGTGTATGGGTAACCTCTTTTCCGAGCAGATGGGCGCACGATTTGAGAAGAAGACATGGAGCAAACAAACCCCCAGACCTAATGAGAATCTTGATTGAATTTTTTACAAAACCCGGAGAAATAGTTTTAGATCCTTTTGCGGGGGTCGGAGGAACATTGATTGGAGCTTCCATTGCAAGTATTCCTAGGAAAGCTATTGGTATCGAGATTAATCCAGAATGGGTTGAAACATATCACGAAGCGATTAACCAGATTAAGAAAAATGAGGCAAGAAATTTTCAAGAACAAGAGTTGATTCACGGAGATTCTTTAAAGATACTACAAAACATGGAATCTGAATCCATAGATTTCATTGC
>JALTMP010000206.1:0-3588 GCA_027001645.1 Candidatus Heimdallarchaeota archaeon | reverse complement strand
TCCTCCTTACTTCCTACAAATGAAAGTTACCATGAGCACGGGAAACTACCCTGAACATTCAAATCGGAGGACAAGTTACAACATGAGATCGAACGAGGAAAGAGACCTTGCTAATCTAAAGAGCCCAGAGGAATTTTTTGGAGCGTTAAAACAAATTGGCAAAGAATGTTTTAGGGTTCTCAAAAAGAAAAGATACATGGCTCTCATAATTAGGGACGCTTATCAAAACAGTACTTACATTATGACTCATGCACGAGTAGCAGACGCAATGACCGATGTGGGGTTTTCATTGAAAGGAGATATCATCTGGACACAAACAGGTATGCGTCTGCGTCCTTATGGCTACCCCTATGCGTTTGTTCCCAACATAATACATCAACATATTCTCATATTTCGAAAAGAGTGAACGGCAAGAACGCGGCGAGATGTTCTAGTTGAATGAAAAAGCTTGTTAAGCCTCCAAAAAAGAGTTCTCCATGGAGCCAATCGCAAGAAGGAGCCAATCCCAAAAAAAGGGATTCGCATTTATCACGATAGCAGTACTGGGATGGGGGCTATCTACATCATTCATTGAATTTGGTCTAAAGTATGCTGAAGCGCTCCCATTCTTAGCCATGCGGTTCATTATGGCTACCATTGCATTATTACCCTTTATCATCAGATTTCGCCAAAAAGAAGTCATTGAGCTCTTGAAGAAAAAACTAGTATGGATAATCGGGTTGAGCGAAGCTGCCGGTTTAATATTCCAGTACTTTGGGCAGAATTACGTTCATGCTGGCTTGGCAGCCCTTTTATCTCTGCTATTTCTAATCTTTGTGCCCTTTCTATCTCGCGCAATATTGAAAGAACCTCTGAGAATGATCAATCTAATTGCAGCTCTTCTCGGTTTCATCGGTGCAGGATTTATTGCTCTTGAGGGAGACTGGACACGGTTTAACGCCAGTTCTGCTGTGGGTACAATATTGCTCCTCCTAGCTGCACTTAGCTATGGACTTTACATTACAACGACGTCAAAGCTTACAAAGTATATGGATAAGGAGGTTGATACGTTCTCATTATTCTTTTCAGTACTTCTAATCATATCTTTCATAACAACGCTTGGGACGCTGGCTTCAGGGAAATCAATAATAATTGATAAGAATGCTTGGATATGGCTCATTGGCTTAGTCGTGTTTTCGACTCTTGTTGCGTTCTTTGCGTATTTTGAAGCTTTGAAGATTATTTCTGCGGGAACAGCCGCTATTGTCTTGTTGTTGCAAATACTTGTTCCCTTCTTCATAGATCTAGTGATCCTAAAAAGATCCTACAGCCCCTGGATATGGACAGGTGTAGTCATTATTCTCATCGCCATGGTGATAGCTGTCTTCAATGAAATGAATGAAAGTTAATATGATTGTTACATCGAGTAAATTACGTTGTGGTTACCATATGGAGGGAATGTTGATTTACTTAGAACCTTCTTCGAAGCTCCATTGTTTATAAGAAAGAGCTACGATGTGCGTTCTAAGGGTCGATCGATGTAGAATAGCTTGATGTTCTCAAATTCTAAAAGATTAAATAATTAGAGAGAAAAGTAATTAAGAAGCGGCAATGTTTTCATGGGTTCTAGCATTCGTGGCTATTTCAATTCTAATCAATATCGTTACTATTGGAATAATCTTTCAGAACAAAGAGCAAGCTCAAAATAGATTGACGTGGTTCCTCATAGGATCAATCATTTCAATCATGTTTTGGGTGATTAACAACTACTACCAACTACGCTCAAATATAGAAGATCAAACCATGCTGTACGTTATAAGCATAGGTCTAGCAAATGGCATAATTCTTTTTGGATTAATCCTCCTAACAGGGGTTTCGCGCCTCCTAATTGACCCTCATTTGGATTTCAAGAGAATGGTTTACTTATCCCTAATAAGTGGGATAATAGTCGGATTGGACTTTGCCATAATGCTATTAGGATTTAATGATGAAATAACTCAAATCCCCGGGATTTTGTCTCTTTCTGATGTATTTAATGTGATCTTTATCATTTCTGTGCTTCTATTCATTGCCGGAGATATGAGAACCCTTCTGAAAGAAGATCTTTCCGATCTTCAAAGGAAACAAGTTCACTGGCTTTTTGGCTCGATCCTAGTTGGATTTGCAGGAACATTCCCATTTCAGCTTCTGAGCATATTTTACCCCGATGTTGAAGCGATATCTTATGTTGTTGTAGCAGTAGCAATGATACTAGTTGCAAAATCCTATTCCATAGATCCAAGAATTGCTTTTGTAATCCCTCACAGAGTATACCTGGTGGTGGTTGTAAACAAAACAGGAATCATGAAGTATTCCCATGAATTCAAGAAGGGCTGGGCTACAGATCCAATTCTCATCTCGGGAGCGATAACTGCCGTAGCATCAATATTTTCTGAGTTTTATAATACAAATGTCTACCTAAAACAGATTGACTTCATGAAGAGCAAAATCCTAGTTAAGTGGGACAAAGAATACTTCATTGCTCTGTTTACGGACAAAGACTCCGACGTCATAGTCTCGGGACTTAACAACTTTATGAAATTTATCAATGCAAAGTATGGTGATAAGCTAGAGGAAATAATGGATGATCCAATGGAGCTAGACCTCAACCAAGAAGTAAAAAAGGCGTTCTATTTTGTATATTAGAGAAATTAAGAAACAGTCTCCCTACCCTCCATAGAAGAAAAGATCCACTCCCAGGGAAATTACTACTTCCAAAAGGATGCTATCATCCAGAAAATCAGAAAGGCTACGAAGACAATCCCCTCCAGAATTAGAATCATCCGAATAGCATTTTCAGATCTGACCTTTCCAGGACGTACGATTCGGTAGATGAAGAGGGGAGAATAAGCAAGCCCAAAGGGCGCAAAAAATAGAGGAAAGATTCTCTTGTAAAGACAATAAACGAACACAACCCCCACAAGCACATTCAAAATCACTATCAATGTTGCACTGACGTTTTTGCCAAAAGCAATGGTAAAGTTCTTTTCACTAAGTTTATCAATTTCATAGTCCCTCAATTGGTTTTCTAATTGAATGATTGCAGACCCAAGTGTTGTCAGAAGGAGCATTGCAATGTCTTGAACAAGGAGAGGCTCCTCTAGAACAAAGACTGTGCTTGCGTAAGGAAAGGTTAACACAAAGAGACTATGTACGATGAGATCAAGACCTGGCCTTGTTTTGAACCTCAAAGGCGGGCTTGAATACGCCCAAGCTATGAAAGAGGCTAGAAATAGAACGATTACTCCTTTAAGACCAAAGAGTATAGCTGAGAAGAAGAAATATACTCCAAGGACTGAAATGACAAAGAGAAATGTTGTTTTCTTGATGTCCTTTTCGACAAAGAAGTTTCTTCTCGCCTTATAAGAATCATTTACGTCCACAAACCGATCATGATAATCATTAACACTGTATGCGAGAACATAACCAAGTGAGAGTGCTATTGAAAAATTTAGGGTCGTTAAAGAGATTCTATCATGAAAGTACAGAGCTGAAACAGAGAAAAGAAGAGACGCAAACCACGCGTCGCGAACGAGTTTTCTGATTTCCCTCAAATAATTCTTGTATCTA
>JALTMP010000205.1 GCA_027001645.1 Candidatus Heimdallarchaeota archaeon | reverse complement strand
GAATTGTTTCGTTCTCAGATACCCCCTTAGATGCAACAATTGCTGCTTTTGCTGATGCTAAGTCTTGAATAACTAATTCTCCATTATTAAATTCAGATGTTGCGGGCAATCCAATTGGAGATCGAGTCAGCCTGTAATAATAAGGAAAACCCCGTATCGGGGTAAACTCAAATCCTTGGTCCTTTAGAGATTGAATCACGTTGTTCGCTTTGGGGGGGTTTATGCGAAAGAATGTATCAGGCGGAGTATTTAGTCCCTCCATTATCCTTATGGCTTCTTTTCTGCCCCAAGTCTCTGTTAATAATCTTACTAACCAAGGGGGGAAAAAATAGCGAAACCCGAGATACTCAAAATCTGTTGTAGCTCTCTGAACTACTTCTTCAATGTCATGCCTTAGCACTGCCTGGATGAATTCATTTGAATTCGCGTCTGTGGGAAAAGCGAGATCACTCTTAAAATGCCGAAGATACCCTATTATTCTGGCTTGTGCTCTAATCGGAGGGGGAATTTTCATGATGGAAATATTGGGAAAATCAATTTTGATTAGTCCATCAATAACATTTAGTCGCCGATAGACCTCTGTCAATAAGCCACTTAGCTGTCGGTGTTCTTTGGAGGTCAATTTTGTTCTGTATTCTAATTCTTTCAAAGAACTCTGAATCGAGCGTCCACGGTCAATTTTGTCAACTAGTGAACCAAGTAATGACCAGTTTTCCAATACTTTCAGTGACCTCAGCCTCCTTCAATAAAAACTTGTTAAATGACAAGTTAAACTGAATCATGTGGTCAAAATCAACTACGAACTGAAGTGCTCTCTTTCTGAAATGATGCGGCGTTTATGGTGGGAACAGGACATCATTCTAGAGGAACTCGTTCCAATTAGAAATAAGCCCTTATCTAGAGCAATTGCTCGTGTGGGGGTAGTCTTGAATCTACATCCTTCTTCTATAGTAAGAGCAAGTAAGCAAAAGATTAATGCCCTTGTCGGAATTGGTTTTTCAGACCGATTTCGTCATTCAAGAGTTTTATTAGATGAACAAAGTGTTCTCTTTGTTCTCTATCAAACGGGAATTCCTTTGCTTAACATTGATTTTTGGCAAGAAACAATATTGGTCTCGCTCATTCAATGGTTAACTGGAGTTGAACCGCTAACCATTATTATTGAAAACAAACCCCCGCGAAATGCAATAATTTCATTTTCCACCCCTATCGATCTTCAAGAACTTCTTCGAAAACTTAATGCAATTCGCTTTTTCCCAGAAGTAAGCAAGGTTATTCAAAACAAGAAATTGACCAAAATTCAAACAATTCACCTTATTTCGGATGATTACTCAATCAACGATCGAATTGATAGACCTCTCTTTCAACAAGATCGCATGGTGTCTATAATGCTGGGAATACGAGAAAAAGCAATGACTCAAGCAAATGTTTCTCATAAACCCCTAATACAACTCACAAATAAGGGAGTGATCCAACTCATTAATAAGATAATGGCAAGAAAACTCTCTTCTTGGTTTCCAGAATTGGAAATCCTAGAAGTTGGGTAAGAACTAGAAGTGAGGAAGGAGAGAAGGATGTTTATGCTTCTTCTGTAAGTTCGATTTCTTCTAAATAGATGACCTTTGTAAGATTGGGGAAAACAATTTTGATATCTCTTGCCGCTAGTTGTTTTGCAAACTGCAAATATTCATAATAGAATGCTTGTTTCGGTAGCTTGATTCTAATAACTGTTTCTTCAAACTCAATTTCTGTGTTTTCGAGATTTGCTCGGGGAATTCTTCTTTCGAGCAGAGCAAGAACTTTTTCTTTATCGTCTGTAATTTTTTTGACTACAGTTACCTCATAGATCAGGTCCTTTCCAGCATAGGGATGGTTGAAGTCTACTCTTACGCGTCCACTTCCAACGTGTACAATTTTTCCATGTTGTCCATCCAACTGAATGACTAACCCCTTTTGAGGAGTAATATTGCGCTTTTGCAACTCTCTTTTTGGAATGATTTTGACTTTGGTGGGATCCCAGGGCCCGTAAGCTTTTTCCACGGGAACTTCGATGGTTGTAGGCTCATTTTCTTTTAATCCGACTAGGCTTTCATCCAAACCTTGGATAATCCATCCCTTGCCTACAACCACAACCAAAGGAGAATATGGCTGGTTTTCGTCAAATACTCCTTCACTTTTTGCAACTTCTTCGATGTTTGTGTCAAATATTTTTCCGGTTTCTTTTAAGCGTCCGATATAATTTAGTTTAATAACGTCGCCTTCTTTAACGACCGCAGTCACTAATACCACCAACTATACTGTGGTCTCTTGAAATCTTCATAAAACGTTTTTCTTAGTAGCGTTAGTTTTTCGTTCATGTTATAACCGGCAAGAATACTTTCGTGGTTAGTATTTGAAAAAAGGTTGGTGCGGGGGGCGAGATTTGAACTCGCGAACTCCTAAGAGAACAGGACCTAAACCTGCCGCCTTTGACCTAGCTTGGCGACCCCCGCTGTTTTCCTCTAAACTACTGTCAAAGTTCTCCGTTTTTATCCATTTCGTTGTTGAGCTATTCATTTAGAATCACTGCAAAACCGAACCGATCAGTTACAGTTCATTTGTCGCGTTTCCAAACTCTGGTTTTTTAAGATGGACTAGTTCGATTCCGAGTTCTTTGGAGAATTGGAATATTCTCGTGTCTCGATAGAATTCTCTAAATACAATCCGTTTTATTCCAGAATTTGCAATTGTTTTGAAACAGTTCCAACAAGGACTTGCCGTTACATAAATGGTGGAACCGCTAATATTTACACCGTGTTTTGCTGCTTGAATGATGGCGTTTGCTTCAGCGTGGATTGTTCTAACACAATGACCGTTTTCAATCATACACCCTACTTCGGTACAATGAGCTAGCCCACTGATTGAACCATTATAGCCTGTGCTTAGTATATTCTTATCTCGAACAATTACTGCGCCAACCATCTTCCGGGGACATGTCGATCTTGTTGCAACGATTTCTGCAATTCCCATAAAATAGTCATCCCAACTTGGACGTTTCAACTTTCAACCCATGATGATGAAACATGTGAACCAAATAAAGATTCCAATGACTTTCATAATTTAATCGTGACCTTAACCCCGATTAACTACCATCTCCCCTCTTGCCGTTTTTCGCCGAGAAATACTTTTCTTAATTCATCATCGGGCAGCTCGTTAGATTCTTGCTCATTGTCATTTGCTTCGGTTTTTTTAGGTTCATAACCTTCTTCTGATGATTTTTTTGCTCTTTTAGACATCTCATTTCCCTACTCCCTAATATGTTAAGTAATGGTGAACATCACAGCGTTACTTACTGGTTCACAGATCATTTATAAATCAAGTACAACAATTGAAGTTAATTATTAGTTCTTTTTCATTAATCGGTTAATGGAAATTGGCTGTTTAGAGATAGCCATAATCAATAGATGAAAGTTATAAGACATTTCTGCTGTGCTCCATTACGAAGCCATAGGTTAGAGAAGCACCTCTTGATCAGCTATCTCAGTACAGACTTCCAGCAAACACATAAGGATGATCTGTACCAATCAACTCATGAGAGGAATTTATGTTGGAAGGTTTCAGCCCCCCCATAATGGTCATTTATACTGCATTAAACAAGCACTAAATAAGGTCGATGAGCTTATTATTGTAATTGCAGCAGCCCAATATAGCCATACCAAAAGAAACCCCTTCACCGCTGGAGAGCGATATGAAATGCTCTGGGGAGCACTCCAAGAAGAGAAAATTCCGCTCAACCGCTTCCACATAATTCCAGCCTTTGATATTAACGATAACGCGCTATGGGTTCATCATCTTAAGAGGTTAGTTCCATACTTTGAAGTTGCTTTTTCAAACAACTCATTTACAACTATGCTTTTTGAAAATGCGGGGATTAGGGTTGAACACACACCCCTGGTAGAAAGAACGGAATACCATGCCACCACAATTCGAGAAAAAATAATGAAGGATGAAGACATCAGCCGATTGGTACCCCCGTTTGTAGATTCGTTTCTCAAAAAAATTAATGCTTCAACTCGCGTCAAAAACGCTTCAACCAGTATTGACGACCCAAGGAAACTATAACTCAATTTCTTGCCGACTAGAATATTAGCATAGGCTAACCAAAACTAGAAAAGACTGTTTAAAATCACAATTGCTTAAGATTCTGAAGAAGATTCTCTTGAGCAAAATGTTTCGTATATCTTTGCGCATTAGTTGGAGTTTTGGGTCGCTCCAGCAAATAACTTCCCGAACAAAATGGTTAAATGGTTATACGGAAATCGCGAGGTAGAGTGAAGTCCAATGACTGGAAGCAAAAGTCCCCGTGGTGAATTCGCTGCCCGAAAGCTCCTAATGAAACGGCAGAAGTTCAGATGGAAGGATATTAAATACAAGCGCCGAGTACTTCGATTAGAAAAGAAATCCGATCCCTTAGAGGGTGCTCCCCAAGCACGCGGTATTGTTTTGGATAAATATGGTGTTGGAGCAAAGAAACCCAGTTCTGGCCTTCGAAAATGCGTTCGTGTTCAGCTTGTTAAAAACGGAAGGCAAATCGGTGCTTTTGTTCC